>DOMY01000257.1 GCA_003509785.1 Gemmobacter sp. | reverse complement strand
CCCTGCTGCTGGGCGAGCCCTTCCTGGCCGAAGCCGCCCTGGAAGTGGGCCTGGTCAACCGCGTCGTGCCGCCCAGCGAATGCAATGCGCTGGTCCAGGCCCAGGCCAGGAAGCTGGCCGCCAAGCCGCTGTCGGCCCTGATCGAGACCAAGCGCCTCATGAAGGCCGGCCAGTCCGGCCTGGTGCGCGAGCGCATGGCCGAGGAGGGCGCGAGCTTCGGCAAGCTGATGGGCGGGCTTGAATCGCAGCTGGGCGGCATGGGGACGGCGTTTTCCTCGTCGCTGCTGGGCCTTGCCGGATCGCTGGTCGTGGGTCTGCTGGAGCTGTTCGTGGGCCATGGCCAGAACCGCTTCTTCCGCGAGCTGGAGGAATGGATCTCCTCGATCACCCGCATCGGCCTTTCGGGCGAAAGCGAGGGCGGTGGCGATATGGGGCAACTGGCGCAGGTGCTGGACAACCTGTCGACCCAGATCGAAAATCTGCAGGTGTCCAATGCGCAATCGGATGTCGCGCTTTCGGTGGTGGATGACCGGCTTGCCGAACTGGGCGAGGCGATCAACCGCCTGTCCCGCCGGATGGAACAGGATTCGGGCCAGACCGCCCTGCTGATCCGCATCGCGGATGGGCAGGAAAAGCTTATCACCGCGCTGACGGGCGATAATTCTGCGGCCAGCGTCGATGCCGAAAGCCGGATGCGGCTGCGGTCGATCGACGTGCAACTGCTGCGCGTGCTGGAAGAAATCTCTGCCGGGCGGCAGGAAACCCTGGCCGATCTGCGGCATGATCTGGCAGCGCTGACCCAGGCGATCCGTCAGGCCAGCCGGGCGAGGGCTTGACCATGGCGCTGTCACGGCGGCGCGGCGGGGCTCGGTCTGGCGACGGGATGATCTGGCCCGGGTTCGTCGATGCGGTGACGACCCTGCTTATGGTGCTGATGTTCGTGCTGACCATCTTCACCGTCATGCAATCGGTGCTGCGCCAGACCATCACCGCCCAGGATGGCGAGCTGGATGCGCTGACCGCGCAGGTGGCCGGTCTGGCCGATGCGCTGGGGCTGGAACGCGCCAAGGTCGAGGGTTTGCAGGCCGAACTGGGCGATCTGCGCAGCAGCCTGAGCGCCGCCGAGGCACGGGGCGACGAGCAAGAGGCGCTGATTGCCAGCCTGAACATCCAGATCACCGACAAGGAACAGGAACTCTCGGCCGCACAGGCCCGGATCAGCAGCTTTGAATCCCAGGTGGCAAGCCTGCTGGCCGAACGCGATGCCGCGCGGGGCGAGGCCACGACGCTGGCCGCATCGGTCGAAGACCTGAAGACCGCGCAGACCCAGCTGATCTCGGAACAGGAGGCGCTGCAACTGGCGCTGTCCAAGGCCCGCGAAGAAGTGGATGCGCAGACAGAGGCCGCCCGCCTTGCCGCCGCCCGTGCCGATGCGGTAGAGGCGCTGACCGCCAAGCTGCGCGCCGACAGCGCCGCCAATGCCGCCGAACTGTCCGAGGCAGAGGCGCAAAGGCTGGTGGATGCCGCAGCACTGGATGAACTGCGCGAAAAGCTGAAAGCCTCGGAAACCGAGCTGACGGCGATGACACTGGCGCTGGAAGAACAACGCAAACGCGCCGAAGACACGCTGACCCTGATCGCGGCCGCACAGGGCAAAGAGGGGCAAGGCGATCTGCTGGATACCGCCAAGGCCCTGCTGGCCGAACAGGAAGCGCAATCCGCCGAGGCCGAGCGTCGGGTGGCGCTGCTGAACGAACAGATCGCCGCGCTGCGCAATCAGCTGACCACGCTGCAGGTGCTGCTGGATGCCGCGATGGAGCGGGATGTGCAGGCCAAGGTGCAGATTGAAAATCTGGGCGGGCAGCTGAATTCGGCGCTGGCGCAGGTGGCCGCCGAACAGAAACGCCGGGCCGAACTGGAAGAGGCCGAACGCATCCGGCTGGAGGCCGAAAACCAGGATCTGGCCAAGTTCCGGTCGGAATTCTTTGGCGAATTGCGCGCGGTTCTGGCCGGGCGCGAGGGTGTGCGCATCGTGGGCGACCGCTTCGTGTTTTCATCCGAGGTGCTGTTCAACCCCGGCTCTGCCGATCTGGCCCCCGAAGGCCGCCGCCAGATTGCCGGTGTGGTGGGCACTTTGAACGAAATTCGCGCGCAGATCCCCGATGGGATTGATTGGATCATCCGTGTCGATGGGCATACCGATAACGTGCCGCTGTCGGGCACCGGCGCGTTTCGCGACAACTGGGAGCTGAGCCAGGCCCGCGCGCTGTCTGTGGTGCGCTATATGCAGGATCAGCTGGGTTTCCCGCNNGCCAGACCGGCTGGCGGCCACCGGCTTTGGCGAATGGCGCCCGGTCAGCGGCGGCATCAGCGCCGCCGATCTGGCACAGAACCGGCGGATCGAGCTGAAGCTGACCGAACGCTGAAACGCAAAGCAAAAGGCCGGGCAGATTGCCCGGCCCTTTTCATATCGGCAACAGGTTCAGCGGCAATAGGCGCCGTTGCGGTGGCTGGCCACATCGAAATGCAGATGGTCTTCGTGGTGCCCATCCGATCCCGGGCCAAGCGTAGTGCCAAAGATGCCGCAGGCCGCCTTGTGCGAGGCCTTGATGGTCTTGTACTTGCGCCAGTCGCCCTGGATCGACAGGGTCTTGCCGCTCGTCAGGGTAAAGCCCGACACGTCGATGGCCTTGCCGCGCCCATGTTCGCTGACCTTGTTGCCGCGGATGCCGTTGCGCGGACGGCAGACATAGCTGCCCGCGATCTGCAGCACCTTGACCGGATCCTTGCCAAAGGCGGGTTGCACCCCCTTTTCGATCCAGCTCGTGGTGGCGAGGGCGGTTTCGCAGGTGATGGTGGCAGGTTGGCTCAGCTTCACGCCGGCAATGGCGGTAACCTTCACCGGATCTTCGATGCCACAGCCCTTGACCTTGCTGACCACCCGCGCCAGCGTTTCACCCCGGATCGACGGATCACCGCAGACAGAGCCTTTCTTGGGCATCAGGCTTTCCTTGCTTTGCGGGTTCCGCACGGCCGCTGCCTTGAAAATCCCCCAGCCCTTGCGCTTTGGCGTCTCTTCCACGGCGGCGGCCAGATCGCCGGGGCGCGGCGGCGGCGGGCGCACCGCGCCTGCCAGATCCACCACCGATGCCTCGTCGATCACCGGCTCGGCCACCGGCGCCAGCGCAACGATCAGGTTTTCCGGGCGGGGGCGGGGGCGCATCACCGGCGCCAGAACCGGGGCATTGGCGGTGGAGACTGTGGCCACCATAGGATCTGCCAGGGGGATGGTTACAGCTGCGCTGCCGGGGCGGGGTTTCGGGTGGGGGGCTGTGCCAAGCCCGTTGGCCGATGCGCCCCCCGCCACAAAAGCCAGCCCCAAAGCCAGCGCAACAGCCATCTTCATCCCGTCGTTCCCTCTGAGGCGGCCGGCGCCCGACCGAAATCGGGGGCGGCGGTATCCTGTCCGGCTTCGATGATCCCCCGGCGGATGGCCCGGGTCCGGGTGAAATAGGCGTGCAGATGCGCGCCATCTCCCAACCGGATCGCCCGCTGCAACGCGAACAATTCCTCGGTGAATCGTCCGAGAATGTCCAACGTTGCATCCTTGTTCGTCAAGAACACATCACGCCACATGGTGGGGTCACTGGCGGCAATCCGCGTAAAGTCGCGGAAACCCGCCGCCGAATACTGGATCACCTCGCTGTCGGTGACCCGGCGCAGGTCATCGGCGACGCCCACCATGGTATAGGCGATCAGGTGTGGCGTATGCGAGGTGACGGCCAGAACCAGATCATGATGCGGAGCATCCATTTCATCGACCTTGGCCCCCATCGCCTCGCACAGATGGCGCAGGCGCAGCGTCGCCTCGGGATCGGTGCCGGGCACCGGGGTCAGCAACCACCAGCGGTTGCGGAACAGCGTGGCAAACCCAGACCGCGGGCCGGAATGTTCGGTACCCGCAATGGGGTGGCCGGGGATGAAATGCACGCCTTCGGGGATATGCGGCTGAACGGCGGTGATGACCGCCTGTTTCACCGATCCCACATCCGTCACCGTGGCACCGGGCGCCAGATGCGGGCCGATCTCGGCGGCAATCGCCTCCATCGCCCCCACCGGCACCGCCAGCACCACCAGATCGGCGCCGACGACAGCTGCCGCCGCCGTATCTGCCGCATGGTCGATAAAGCCGATCTCCAGCGCCACGGCCCGGCTTTCGGCGGATTTGGCATAGCCCACAATCTCGCCCGCCAGCCCCGCCGCCTTCATGGCATGGGCCATGGACGAAGCGATCAGCCCCAGACCGATCAGCGCAACACGGCCATAGATCGGTGCTGTCATTTCACACCCTTGAACTGGCCGATGGCATGGGCCACGCGGCGGCACGAGGATTCATCCCCCACCGTGATGCGCAGGCAATGCGGCAGCTTGTAGCCCGCCACCCGCCGCACCAGCAGCCCCTGCTGCTGCAGGAACAGGTCGCAGGCCTCGGCCTCTTCGGCGCTGGCAAAGCGCGCCAGCACGAAATTCGCCATCGAGGTATCCGACGGCACGCCATGTTCGGCCAGCGCCTCGGCCAGCCAATGCCGCAGCCGGGCGTTTTCACTGCGGCAGCGGTTGACGAATTCCTGATCGCGCACGGCGGCTTCGGCGGCTTCCAGCTGGGCATTCGACAGGTTGAACGGCCCGCGGATCCGGTTCAGCACATCAATGATGGCCTTCGGGCCATAGCCCCAGCCGATGCGCAGCCCGCCCAGACCATAGATTTTCGAGAAGGTCCGCGTCATCACCACATTGGACGAGGCTTCCACCAGCGACAGCCCGGCATCGAAGCCATCCACATATTCGGCATAGGCGCCATCCAGCACCAGGATCGCCTGTTGCGGCAAGCCCCGGGCCAGACGCGCCACCTCGCCCGCCGAAATCATCGTGCCGGTCGGATTGTTGGGATTGGCGATGAACACCAGCTTGGTGCGGTGGCTGCAGGCGGCCAGCAGGGCATCCACATCGGTGGTACGCTCGCGTTCGGCCACTTCCACCGGGGTTGCCCCGGCGGCCATGGCCGAAATCTTGTACATCAGAAAGCCGTGTTCGGTATAGACCACCTCATCCCCCGGCCCGGCATAGCACTGGCACAGGAAATGGATGATCTCGTCCGATCCGACGCCGCAGATGATACGCTCGGCATCAATGCCATGCACATCGGCAATGGCGCCCCGCAGGCTGGCGTGATCGGTGTTCGGGTAGCGGTGCAGCTGATGCACGCTGCGGGCAAAGGCTTCTTTCGCCTTGTCCGAAGGCCCGAACGGGTTTTCGTTCGAGCTGAGCTTCACCACATTGCTCACGCCCGCGACCTGGGCTTTGCCGCCTTGATACAGGGCAATGTCCATGATGCCGGGTTGCGGGCGAATGGCGTCGTTCATCGCTGTCTCCATAGCTAGCGCGCCGGGTTTAGCGGCGGGCTGCCCGCTTTGCCAGCGCCATGTTGCCCGAACCCCACGAAAGGGCCGTATCTGCGGCCCCCCTGCCCCGGCTTCAGTGCTTTGTCGTGCGTGCCGCCAGCAGATCCATCAGCGCCAGAAGCACGCCGGACACCACGAAGGTCAGGTGGATCACCACCAACCAGTACATCTTGTCGGTGTTCAGCGGGATGTCCGAAGCCTGCTTGCCCACTTCCATGAACACTTTCAGCAGATGAATCCCCGAAATCGCCACGATCGAGGCGATCAGCTTCATCTTCAGGCCGGAAAAATCCACCTTGCCCATCCAGCTGGGCCGGTCACGCTCTTCGCCCAGATCCAGCTTGGAGACAAAGTTCTCGTAGCCCGAAAACAGCACGATCAGCAGCAGGTTCGCCGCCAGCGACAGGTCGATCAGCGTCAGAATCGCCAGAATCGCCTGATCGGCATTCATCGTCAGTGTTTTCGAGGCGTAATAGGCAAGCTCCTTGACGAAAACGATGGTCAGCATCGCAAGGCTGATGACCAGCCCCAGATACATCGGCGCCATCAACCAGCGCGAGGCGAAAAGCCCCCGCTCAAACCGTGCTTCCAGGCTGTTCTTGTCGGCGGCCATCTGCGTTCCCTCATGCTTCATGCTGCGGGTGCGAGATAGGGGAAGGACGGGCGTTTGGGAAGGGGGGCATGTGACCCCGCGCCTAGAACCCCAGAAACACCATATCCAGCGCCGCCATCACCGCTGCGCTTTCTACGGCAAGACTGGTCACCGGCTGGCGCAGCATCCCGCGCGGCACGGCGGCCATGAACTGCGTCACCATCACATGCGTCACCGCTTCGATCTGGAAAACCGGGTTCAGCCGCCGGGCCGGCAGCGGTGCGGCCTCGGGCCGAAGCAGCGGCACCACGATGCAGCTGTTCAATGCCTCCAGCAGATCTGACTGAACATCCAGAAGGTAGCCCGGCCCCTCGGGATTGGCATAGACATCAAACCGAGCCATCAGAAGGCGCGATACCTTGCCAGCGGCAGTCCATTTTGCTCGACCCATGTGTTGGAGCTTGCCAGCGCCGCCGCATTTTCGCGCCGCCATTCGGCAGACCGCGCTGCTGCAATAGCCCGGCGCAAGCCGACTTCGGCAGCCAGCGAAAGATCAATCCCAAGCGCGCGTGCCTCCTGCAGCAGCGCAGGGTCTAGCGGCAGGGTGNNAAAAAGGCCCGCATCCTGCGGGCCTTTTCCAAAGTACAAGACAGGAAGAACTGAAATCAGTTCTTCGCGTAAAATTCCACAACCAGGTTCGGTTCCATCACGACCGGGTAAGGCACATCCGACAGGGCCGGGGTGCGCACGAACTTCACGGTCATTTTGGAATGGTCGACTTCCAGGTAATCCGGCACGTCACGCTCGGTCAGCGCGACGGATTCCAGCACGATGGCCAGCTGCTTGGATTTCTGGCGCACTTCGATCAGATCGCCTTCCTTCACGCGGTACGACGCGATGTTCACGCGCTGGCCGTTCACGGTGACGTGGCCGTGGTTCACGAACTGACGGGCGGCGAATACGGTCGGCACCAGTTTGGCGCGGTAGACCACCGCATCCAGACGACGCTCCAGCAGGCCGACAAGACGTTCG
>DOMY01000179.1 GCA_003509785.1 Gemmobacter sp. | reverse complement strand
CGGATCATGGTTGCGGTCTTCACCATCGGCATCATCGGCTTCCTGCTGGATCGGGTGATGTATGCGCTGCAATCCGCCTTCACCTTTACCAACAACCGGTGAGCACCATGGGTATTCTTGAATTCCGCAATGTCTCCAAGGGCTACGGTAGCCACCCGGTTCTGCGCCATCTGGATCTTGAGGTGCAGGAGGGCGAGTTTCTGGCGATCCTCGGCTTTTCCGGCTCGGGCAAGACCACGCTCATCAATCTGATGGCCGGGCTGGTCCAGCCCGACCGCGGTGAGGTGCTGTTCAAAGGGGCGAAGGTCGAAGGCCCGGGGTCGGAACGCGGGCTGGTGTTCCAGTCCTATGCGCTGATGCCCTGGCTGTCGGTGCAGGGCAACATCGCGCTGGCGGTCGATGCCGTGCACAAGGGCAAGACCCGCGCCGAACGCGCCGCGCTGGTGGCGAAATACATCGCCATGGTCGGTCTGTCACATGCGGCAGACCGCAAGCCGGCCGAACTTTCGGGCGGGATGCGGCAGCGGGTGGCGGTGGCCCGGGCGCTGGCGATGCAGCCCGAAGTTATCCTGATGGACGAACCTTTGTCGGCACTGGATGCGCTGACCCGCGCCAATGTGGCGGCAGAGATCGAGGAAATCTGGCGCAATGACCGCCGCACTGTGGTTCTTATCACCAATGATGTGGACGAGGCACTGGTTCTGGCCGACCGCATCGCCTGCCTGAACCCCGATGGCACTTTGGGCGAGGTGTTCAAGGTCGATCTGCCACGCCCGCGCGACCGGGTGATGATGAACGAAGCGCCCGCCTTCAAGGCGTTGCGCGCCGCCGTCACCGCCTATCTGATGGATGTCGGCATCGCCGCCAAGACGCCGGAAACCCGCAGCCTGCCGGATGTGACCCCGCGCCACGCGCTGCCCGGCGCCTATGCCAAGGCCGCCGAAAGCGCCACCGATGTACGCTATCTGCAGTTTTCGCAGCTGCACAAGGTCTATGCCACGCCGAAAGGCCCGCTGACCGTGGTGGAGGATTTCAACCTGACCCTGAAGAAGGGCGAGTTCGTGAGCCTAATCGGCCATTCCGGCTGCGGCAAATCCACCGTGCTGACGATGACCGCCGGGCTGAATGCGATTTCCAAGGGGGCCATCAAGCTGGATGGTTACCATGTCGAAGGCGCAGACCCGGAACGCGCCGTGGTGTTCCAGTCACCCAACCTGTTTCCCTGGCTGACCGCGAAAGAGAATGTCGCGATCGGGGTGGACAAGGTCTACCCCAAGGCCACGCAGGCCGAACGGCAAGAGGTGGTGGAATACTATCTGGAACGCGTGGGCCTGGCCGACAGCATGGATAAATCCGCCGCCGATATGTCGAACGGGATGCGGCAGCGGGTGGGCATCGCCCGGGCCTTCGCCCTGTCGCCCAAGCTGCTCTTGCTGGATGAACCCTTCGGGATGCTGGACAGCCTGACCCGCTGGGAATTGCAGGAAGTGCTGATGGAGGTCTGGTCGCGCACGCAGGTGACGGCGATCTGCGTCACCCATGATGTCGACGAGGCGATCCTGCTGGCCGACCGCGTGGTGATGATGACCAACGGCCCGCGCGCCACCATCGGCAAGATCACGGATGTGAAACTGCCGCGCCCGCGGACGCGCAAGGGGCTGCTCGATCATCCGGATTATTGGCGCTACCGGCAGGAAGTTTTGGATTTCCTTGAAGAATATGAACATGGCGCGCACAAGAAGGATGCCGCATGATGGCTGAGAAACTGGTAATCATCGGGGCCGGCATGGCCTCGGGCCGGATGCTGGAACATCTGTTCGAACAGGCCCCCGGCCGCTACGACGTGACGCTGTTCAACGCCGAACCGCGCGGCAATTATAACCGCATCATGCTGTCGCCGGTGCTTTCGGGCGAAAAGACCTATGCGGACATCGTGACCCATGATGCCGACTGGTATGCGGCGCAGGGTGTCGATTGCCGCTTTGGCGAGCCGGTGGTGAAGATCGACCGCGAGCGCAAGGTGGTTTATTCGGCGCAGGGCGGGGTGCCCTATGACCGGCTGGTGATCGCCACCGGATCTGCGCCCTTCATCATCCCGGTGCCGGGCAAGGATCTGCCGGGCGTCTGCGCCTATCGGGATCTGGAAGACACCCATGCCATGATCGCGGCTGCGAAACCCGGCGCCAAGGCCGTGGTGATCGGCGGCGGGCTTCTGGGGCTGGAGGCGGCTGCGGGGATGCAGCTGCGCGGGGCCGAGGTGACCGTGATCCACCTCATGGGGCACCTGATGGAACGCCAGCTCGACCCCGCCGCCGGATACCTGCTGCAAAAGACGCTGGAGGCGCGGGGCATCACCGTGCATTGCAAAGGGGCCACCAAGGCCATTCTGGGCAAGGACCGGGTAGAGGCCGTGCTGCTGGAGGATGGCACCGTCTATGGCGCCGATCTGGTCTGCATGGCCGTGGGCATCCGCCCCGAAACCCGGCTGGCCAATGACGCGCATCTGGAGGTGAACCGCGGCATCGTAGTGAACGACCAGCTGCAGACCTCTGACCCCTCGGTCTTCGCCATCGGTGAATGTGTCGAACATGACAAGCAGCTGTTCGGCCTTGTCGCGCCGCTCTACGATCAGGCCAAGGTTCTGGCGGCCACGCTGGCCTNNCGATCAGCCCGCCGTGTTCCGCCCGGTGCAGACCGCGACGAAACTGAAGGTCACTGGCTGCGATCTGTTCAGCGCGGGCGATTTCGCCGAAGGCCCGGGGCGCGAGGATATCGTGTTCCGCGATCCGGGGCGCGGCATCTACAAACGCCTGATCCTGGAAGGCGAGCGGCTGATCGGTGCCGTGATGTATGGCGATACCGCCGATGGCAGCTGGTTCTTCGGCCTGATCAAGGATGGCACCGATGTGACCGAGATGCGCGATACGCTCATTTTCGGGCCGGGCTTCGCCGGGGGGGCCAAAGCGGACCCTATGGCTGCCGTTGCAGCCTTGCCGCCTGAGGCGGAGATCTGTGGCTGCAACGGCGTCTGCAAGGGAAAGATCGTGTCGGCCATCGAGGTCGGCGCCAATACGCTCGATCTGGTGCGCGCCAGCACCAAGGCCAGCGCCTCGTGCGGAACCTGCACCGGGCTGGTGGAACAGGTTCTGGCCGTGACCCTGGGCGACAGTTTCGTGATGTCCGCGGCGCAGCCGATGTGCAAATGCACCGATCACACGCATGAGGATGTGCGGCGGCTGATCAAGGCGCAGGGGTTGAAATCCATTCCGGCGGTGATGCAGGAACTGGGGTGGAAGACGGTCGGCGGCTGCGCCTCCTGCCGCCCGGCGCTGAACTATTACCTGCTGGCCGACTGGCCGCTGGAGTACCGCGACGACCGGCAGGCGCGGTNNTGCCTGCGATCTGGGCCGATCTGAACGATGCCGGCATGGTTTCGGGCCATGCCTATTCCAAGGGGCTGCGCACGGTAAAGACCTGCGTGGGGTCGGAATTCTGCCGCTTCGGCACGCAGGATTCCACCGGGCTGGGCATCAAGCTGGAAAAGCTGCTCTGGGGATCCTGGACGCCCGCCAAGGTGAAGCTGGCGGTGTCGGGCTGCCCGAGGAACTGCGCCGAGGCGACCTGCAAGGATGTGGGCGTGGTCTGCGTCGACTCTGGCTATCAGATCTCGGTCGCAGGCGCCGCAGGGATGGATGTGAAGGAGACGGAGCTTTTGTGCACCGTCGCCACCGAGGAAGAGGCGATGGAGGTGATCGCCGCCTTCGTGCAGCTGTACCGCGAAAACAGCCGCTATCTGCACCGCATCTACAAATGGGTGGCCAAGGTGGGCCTCGACTGGTGCAAGGCGCAGGTGGTGGCTGATCTGGAAAACCGCCGCGCGCTGGCGGATCGGTTTGAACTCAGCCAGTCGGTCTATCGCCGCGACCCCTGGGCCGAACATGCGCAGCGCCCGGCCGACTGGGCCCCGATGATGGATCTGACGCGCGAGGCTGCGGAATGAACATGTCCCATGAAACCTGGATCGACATTGGCCCGCTGGCGGATATTCCGCGAGAAGGGGGGCGGGTGGTGAAAACGCGCGCGGGCTGTGTTGCGGTGTTCCGCGCCGCCGATGATGCGGTCTTTGCGCTGGACGACCGCTGCCCGCACAAGGGCG
>DOMY01000074.1 GCA_003509785.1 Gemmobacter sp. | reverse complement strand
GGCTGGAGCTGTTGAACCGTGTGGCCTCCGATGTTGCCGAGTTGGGCAAGATCGAATCCATGCCGCGGCTGGAAGGCCGTCAGATGGTGATGATGATCGGCCCGAAATAAGGGCTGCGGCAAATTCGTTGCGAAACGAATTTGCAAATTTCTTTCGGAAGAAATTTGCGGGGGCCCATGTGGCCCCCTTTTTCTGTGGCCCCCTTTGTCATTCCTATCAGGGCGCCTCGCGCAGGCGGCCGCGTGCCGGGATTTCCTTCAACAGACCGCCCAGCCCCATGCCCGCGATATCTGCGGCCGTCACCGGCAGGCCACAGATCAGCCGTTCCAGCACCCAGTCGGCGCCGTTCAGCGCGGGGGAGCGGGCGCAGCCCGGCAGGCCGATCACCGGGCGCCCGGCCAGATCGCCCAGAAACAGCAGATTGCCCGGATCGACCGGCATCCCGAAGCGGATCAGCCGCCCGCCCGCCGCTTGCAGCGCGGCAGGGCCGACATCAGCGGCATCCGAGGTGGCCGAGGCGGTGAGGATGAAGATCACCTCGGCCTCTGGGCCCAGACCGGCCAGCGCATCGGCCAGCGGCGCGCTGCGGTGGGGCACGATCTGGCGGGGGGCGAGCATCGCCCCCAGACGGCCCAGCCGCAGGGCCAGCGCCTCGCGCCCCTTGGCGGGCGGGATATCGCCTGACAGCGCAGTTTCGATCAGCACCGCCCGCGACAGGCGCGGCGGGGCCAGCCGCAGGGCACCCGCAGCATGATGGCAGGCCTCGGCCAGCGCATCTTCGGGCACGGCATAGGCGATGATCTTCACAGTGGCGGCCATGCTGCGGGCGCCCATCCGGGCAAAGGGCGGCAGGGTGGCCAGCGTGATCATCGGATGCACGCTGTTGAGCGCGTGAACCCGCGTGGCATCGGCCAGCAGCAGCCCCGGACCGGCGGCCAGCAGATTGACGCGGCCGGTGCTGGCGGGGGTCAGTGCCAGGCCCTGCCCCGCCGGATCCGGCACAAGGGCGGCGGCAAGGCGGGCGGCGGCCAGATCCTCGCCCAGCTCGCCCGGATCAGGGCGGGCCACGATCACCTCGGCCAGACCGGCGGATTGCAGCCGGGCCAGGGCCTGTGGTCCGATCACCGCGCCTTTGGGCAGCGGGCCGTCGGGCGTTTCAACCCGATGGGCCAGCACCGCCCCCAGCGCCTGATCCAGCGGCACAGATCCAAAGCGCATGGCCTATCCTTTCCGCAGAACCCGGGTGATCTGCGCCATGATCGACACGGCGATTTCGGCGGGGCTTTTGGCGCCGATGTCCAGCCCCACCGGCGCATGGATGCGGGCGATCTGGGCGGGTGTGACCCCGGCCGCGGCCAGCCGTTCCAGACGTTTGGCATGGGTGCGGCTGGAACCGAGGCAGCCGAGATAGAAACAGTCGGACCCCAGCGCGATGCGGATCGCGGGATCATCCAGTTTCGGATCATGGGTCAGGGTCACAGCCGCCGTGCGGGCATCGGGCGCCAGTGCCGCCAAAGCCTCGTCCGGCCAGCTGTCGAGGATCGGGGTATCGGGAAAGCGTGCGGCAGAGCCGAAGGTCTCGCGCGGGTCGATCAGTGTCACGTCATAGCCGCAGGCCCGGGCCATCAGGACCAGCGGTTGCGCTATGTGAACCGCGCCAACAATGACCATGCGCAATGCAGGATTGTGGATGGAAACGAACCAATCTTCGGCCATGCCGGTGGCATCGGCGCGCATCCGAGCGGCTACCGTGCCCGCCAGCGGATGGGCCAACGGATCGGCTGCCGCTTTTTCCAGCGCATCGGGCGGGCCGGAAATCAGCCGCCGCTGCCAGCTGGTGAGGTTGACCACATAGGCCAGAGGCTGGCGGCTGGCACGGGCCATGACCAGATCGGCCAGCATCTGTTCCGGCAGGGCGGCGCCCACGGGTTCCAGCAGAATACGGATGGTGCCACCGCAGGCCAGCCCCACGGTAAAGGCGGTATCATCGCTGACCCCAAAGGTCAGCAGCCGGGGGCGGCCATCCTGCAGCGCCTCTCGTGCCTCGACGATCACCGCGCCCTCGACACAGCCGCCCGAGACAGAGCCCATGATGGCGCCGCCCGCGTCGATCACCAGCTGGCTGCCAGCCTGACGCGGGGCCGAGCCCCAGGTTTCTACCACGGTGGCCAGCACCGCCCCACGGCCTGCGCGGTGCCAGTCCAGCGCCAGTTCGGCAATCCGGTCGTGCTGATGTTCCATGCGAGATTCCCCCTCTGGCAGCCTGACCCGGCACTGCAGCCGCCGCCATGCGACCAAAGTGCGACAGCCTGGGCCGGGCCGCCACAAAAAAAGAAAGGCCGCAGGGTGGGAAACCCCGCGGCGTCAATACGTCATATGCGCTGCAGGGCGCATATGCGGCGGGCGAACAGGGATGCCCGTCGCAAAAAGGTAGCGAGGCCGGGGCCGCGCGACCTTGATCTGCGTCAACCAGGTGCCCGGCTTATTCAGCCGAGGCGATCTGGTTCATCAGCGGCGAGATCATCCGCACCACGGCGCGGCGGTTACGCGGCTCGTCGCTGTCGGTGGCGATGCGCAATTCACCTTCGCCATAGCCCTGCACCACCATGTTTTCCGGCGGGACGCCGAAATATTCGGTCAGCGCCAGCGCCAGGCTTTCGGCCCGCCGGTCCGAAAGCGCAAGGTTCGACACCGCCGACCCCACGGCATCGGTATGGCCTTCGATCAGGAACATTTCTGACCTGTCCTGGTCAATCCGCCGCTGCATGAAGGCGCCCAGTTCCGAAAGCTTTGCAGCCTCGGACGGCAGGATGGCGGCAGAGCCGGTTTCGAAGGTGATGCTTTCCACGTCGATGGTGGGCGCCAGAGCGCGCACTTCTGCGTAATCGCGGATCTGTTGCAGGCTGAAGGCGCGGCCCGCGTCCTGGCTTTGCGTGCTGTAGAGCGCGGCCCGCAGATCGGCATCGCTGTCAGAGGTGGAGACCACCAGCCCGCCGGGACGCGGACGCGGCAGGGTCGTCAGATCGACGGGTTGGACCTGATCGCTCAGATCGTCGATCAGCAGGGTCTGGGTGCCGTCGGGATAGACCAGCGCGCGGCGGAGTGTGCGGCCGGTGGCATCACGGATGGTGACGATGCGGGTGCCATCCTCGCGCAGAACGGTGGTGCGGGTGGACCCGTCAGAGAAGGTTTCGGTCTGCACATCGCTGCCCGGCTGGCGCAGCAGGGTGTCATCGTCTTTCAGCAGGTAATAGGTGCCATCGCCTCGATCCATCACGACGCGGTCGCCGGTGTTCGACACCACCTTGTTGCCGTTGTTCAGCAGCGCGCCAACCGCCAGGGCGCCCAGCACCACGAGACCGGCCTTTTCCAGATCCGACAGGCCGCCATCTTTTTTCTTGGCCTTTTCCTTGTTGTCGCGGTCTTTCTTGCGGGCATCGCGATCTTCCGAGCCGGCGCGGGTGGTGAATTCCTGCCCCGAGCGGCGCACGTCTTCCTGCGTCACCTTGCGGCGGGTCACCTGCGCATCCTTGGGCGGTGCGGCCGTCAGATCGGCGGCGGCAGCAGCCGGTTTGCGCGGCTTGGCGTTATTGTCGCCCGCGTTCTTCTGGCCCTGCTTCTGGCCCTGACGCGCCTTGGGGGCGGCATCTTCTTCGTTCAGGATGGTGCTGAGCGCCTCGACCGCTTCCTTCTTGGGCGGCGGAGCGCCCTCTGAGGGTTCCATCACCGGCAGCACGGCAGGCTTGCCCTGGCCGTTGTTGTTACCCTGGCCGTTGTTATTGCCCTGGCCATTGTTGGCCTGAGCCTTGGTGTTGCCCTGGCCATTGCCCGGCTTGGCCGGTGCGGCCTCTGCCTCGGGTTTAGGGGCGGGCTTGTTCTGCTGCTGGCCATCATTGGCCGCAGGCTGCTGTTTCTTTTGTTGCTGATTGCCCTCTGCCGCAGGCTGCTGTTTCTTCGGCTGGGCGTTGCCCTCGGCGGCGGGCTGCTTTTTCTTCTGTTGCGCGCCGTCCTCGGCGGGCTGTTGCTTTTTCTTCTGCTGCTGGTTGCCCTCGGCGGCAGGCTGCTGCTTTTTCTTCTGCTGCGCGCCGTCTTCGGCAGGCTGCTGTTTCTTCTTCTGCTGTGCGCCCTCTTCGGCGGGCTGCTTCTTCTTCTGGCCCTGCCCGTTCTTCTGGCCCTGCCCGGCCTGTTCGCCGTTCTGGTTCTTCTGCTTTTTCTGACCTTGCGGCGGGCAATCGGCGCCGGTGCCTTCGGGGCAGACGATGGGTGCCTTGGCCGTCTGTGCCACAAGCATCGCAGGGTTGATGCCCGACAATGCGATCGACAGCGCCGTGGTAGAGATGAGAAGCCGCTTCATGCAGGTTCCTTTCATGATTCGCTTGCAGTGCAACGCACAGGCACTGCTATTGGCTCCCTGATTACCATTTCCGCGCCGATATGCGATAACAGCGGTATGACAAGAGATTTCGGGGGCCTCTGGCGGGTGATTGCCGGACAGGATGCTTGCCAGAGCCCGGGATGGCGTGTAAGGCAACGCTTCCTTCCGCAATACCCATGAACCGGCGCAGGCTCTCGTGGACGGGCCG
>DOMY01000310.1 GCA_003509785.1 Gemmobacter sp. | reverse complement strand
GACCGGGCGGCGCGAGCCATAGGGATCGCGCGGGCTGGTGGCGCCGATCAGCAGGCCGGTGGCCACGGTGGTCTGTTCACCGGGTTCACCGCCGGCAAACACCGGGCCAACCTCGAACAGGGCCAGATCCATGAAACCGCGCGCCTGATTGCGGGCGGCGGCGCGCAGCAGGCCGGGCAGCAGATCGGGGCGCAGATGGCTCATTTCCGAGGAAATCGGATTGTCGACGCGCACCGCATCGGCCCCGCCGCCAAAGGCCTCGGCCCCGGCCTTGTCGATGAAGCTGTAGGTGACACATTCGTTGTAGCCAAGGCTGGCGATGCTGCGGCGTGCGGCCTTTTCGCGGGTCTGCATCGGCGTCAGGATGGGTTTCGGCACGCCGGGCAGGGCGCGGGCCATCGGCTTTCCCACCAGTTTCGACAGCGAGGCGATGCGGGCCACCTCTTCGACCAGATCGGCCTCGCCCTGCACATCGGGGCGCCAGCTGGGCGGGGCGGCCTGATCGCCGGTCAGGGTGAAGCCCAGGGCCTCCAGCGTGGCGCGCTGGGTGGCCTCCGGGATTTCCATCCCGACAAGGCTTTCGACACGGGCCGGGTTGAAGCGATAGCTGCGCGCGGTATCGGGCACCGCGCCATCCACCACCATTTCCGACGCCGCGCCGCCGCAGAGATCAAGGATCATCTGCGTGGCCAGATCCAGCCCCGGAAGGGTGAAGGCCGGGTCTACCCCGCGTTCGAAACGGTAGCGGGCATCGGAGTTGATGCGCAACGCACGGCCTGTGGTGGCAATGGTGATCGGATCCCAGAAGGCGGATTCCAGGAAGACATCGGTGGTTTCGTCGGTGCAGCCCGAAAGCTCGCCCCCCATGATGCCCGCCAGCGATTCCGGCTGGGCATCATCGGAAATCAGCATCATGCCGGGTTTCAGCACATAGGTCTTGCCATCCAGCGCCAGCAGCTCTTCGCCGCCCTGTGCCGGATGGATGCGCAGATCGCCCTGCACCTTGGCCACATCGAACACATGCAGCGGGCGGTTCAGCCCGAAGGTGAAATAGTTGGTGATGTCGACCAGCGCCGAAATCGGGCGCAGGCCGATGGCCTTCAGCCGGGCCTGCATCCAGTCAGGCGAGGGGCCGTTCTTCACGCCGCGGATGGTGCGGCCGGCGAAGAGCGGGCATCCCTTGGCCTTGAGGCTTTCGTCGATCTTCACGCCGATGGGCGAGGCGAAGCTGCCGGTGATCGCGGGGATTTCCAGCGGCTTGAGTGTGCCCAGACCGCGTGCGGCCAGATCGCGGGCAAGACCGCGCACCCCCAGCCCGTCGGGCCGGTTGGGCGTGATCTTCACATAGATCATCGGGTCGTTGATGCCCTTGTAATCAATGAACCGCACACCGACCGGCGCATCCTCGGGCAGGTCGATGATGCCGTTGTGATCATCCGACAGTTCCAGCTCGCGTTCGGAGCAGAGCATCCCGTTGCTGTCGACGCCGCGGATATTGCCGGGTTTCAGATCAACCCCGGTGCCGGGCACATGGGTGCCGGTGGGGGCGAAGACGCCGACCAGCCCGGTGCGGGCATTGGGCGCGCCGCAGACCACCTGCACCTCTTCCATCGCGCCTTCCGGCCCGTTGGGCCAGGTGGCCACGCGGCAGACGCGCAGGCGATCGGCGTTCGGATGCTGAACTGCCTCGATCACGCGGCAGATGCGGAAGGCGCCAAGCCGATCCTCGGGGTTTTCAACCTCTTCGACCTCGTGGCCAAGATCGGTGAGCGCAACAAGGATATCATCGAGCGTCGCGCTCGTATCCAGGTGATCCTTCAGCCAGGACAGGGTGAATTTCATGGCACGCCTCCGAGGAATTTTGCGCCATGGCCTTAGCGCATCGCCGCGCAAAGGGAAAGGGCGGCGCCGTGCATGGTTTCCCACAGGGAAACGCTGTTTTCCCGCCAGCAGGGCAAGGTTTTTTCCCTGTCGGGCGCGGTATAGGTTAAGCGGGGCGCAGTTTTAACCAGTGGATTGTGACCGCCATGCAGATCAGCCTTGCCATCCCGCAGACCCGCCCGAACCTGTCGCCGCTGCATCTGTGCCTGATGATGGCGGCCATGCTGCTGGTGATGATGGCCGGGGCGTGAGCGTCACTCTGCCGTACGCAGGACGCGGGGCACCTTGAACTCCACATGCTCTTTCGCGGTTTCCACCAGTTCGACGACCGTGTCGAAGCGGGCGCGGAAGGCGTCGATCACCTCGTTCACCAGAACTTCGGGGGCGCTGGCGCCTGCGGTGATGCCGACCGAACGGATGCCCTGCAGCGCCCGCCAGTCGATATCGGTGGCGCGCTGCACCAGCTGTGAATAGGCGCAGCCAGCGGCGCTGCCGACCTCGACCAGACGGCGCGAGTTGGAAGAATTCGGCGCCCCGATCACCAGAAGCGCGTCGATCTTGCCCGCGATGGCCTTGACGCTGGCCTGCCGGTTGGTGGTGGCATAGCAGATGTCTTCCTTGTGCGGCCCGATGATCGCCGGAAACCGCGCCTTCAGCGCCGCCACGATGCCGATGGTATCATCGACCGAAAGCGTGGTCTGGGTGATGAAGGCCAGCCGTTCGGGATCGCGCGGGGTGACATGCGCCACATCTTCGGCGGTTTCCACCAGCAGAACCTCGCCCGGCGGCAGCTGGCCCATGGTGCCGATGGTTTCGGGGTGGCCCGCATGGCCGATCATGATCATCTGCAGGCCGTTTTCGTGATGCCGCTCGGCCTCGATATGCACCTTGGAGACCAGGGGGCAGGTGGCATCGACAAAGATCATGTTGCGCGCCTGCGCGGCGGCGGGCACGGATTTGGGCACGCCATGGGCGGAAAA
>DOMY01000155.1:1262-6861 GCA_003509785.1 Gemmobacter sp. | reverse complement strand
CTGGATCTCTGCCACGCCGCAGGTGGCGCGCGATCTGGGCGAGGATATCCTTCCCGATCTGGCGCAGGCCTGTGCCGGTTTTGCCTCGCGCACCTCGGGCGCGGTGATCGCGCGCATATTGGATACCGCGCCGGTGGCCGCGCGCAGGCTGGGCGATCCGGCACTGTTCCGCGCCTGGCTGGCCTTTCTGTCGCATCTGCTGGGCCGTGCCCCGCGTGCCCTGCGCCCGATGCTGGATCACCTGGCCGAGCTGCTGGATGTGCTGACCCTGGGCGGGCTGCGGCGCTGGGCCGACTGGGGTGTTGATGCCCATCGCACCGATTACCCGGAACTGGACCGCTATTTCGCGCTGGCCTCTGATGCCTCGCGCGCCGTGCTGCAGCGCGAACGCAAGGGGGTGCTGTTCGTCGATGTGCAGCGGCGGCTGGGCCTGTATCTGCGCGCGCTCTGGGGGCGGGATTTCGCGATGCAGCCGACGGCGGGCGATTTCGAATCCCGCGCCGGTCTGCGCCCGTTCTTCGAAGCCCATGCCCTGCATCTGCCCGATGCGCTGGACGACTGGCAGGGCCTGCCCGCGCTCGACCTTTATCGCGCACAGGTGGCACATTTGGCGGCGCATCTGGCGGCGATCCGCGCCCCGTTTCAGGGCGAGGGGCTGAATGCACTGCAGATGGCCTGCATCGGCCTGATCGAGGATGCCCGGGCCGAAGCCCTGGCCATCGCCCGCTTTCCGCGCCTGCGCGATCTCTGGGCGCCGTTCCATGGTGCCACTGCAGGCGGCATGGCCGGGCAGTTCGACCGCATCGCCCGGGCGCTGCTGATGCCCGACAGGCCCGCCGAGGACGCGGTCTGCGCCTGGCTTCTGCCGCGCTTCGCCGCGNNCCCGCCGCCGCACTGGCGCTGGGGCTGGACCTGGCGCAGCGCCTGCAAGGCCAGCCGTTTTCGGCGCATGGCGACCGGCCATCCTGCCCCTATCGCTGCGACAACCGCCTGCTGTGGGATTATGAAGAGCTGGCGTTCGGCAGCGCCCCGCCGCCGCCGGACCAGCTGCGCCGCTACGTCTCCGTTTCGGAAATGGTGAACGAGGTAGAGGTGGAAACCGCGGGCGAGGATGCGCAGGAAATCTGGGTGCAATCGGCGGAATTCTTCGATGACGATGGCCGCAGCTTCAATGCCCGCGAAGGGCGCGAACCGCTGGCGCCGCCGGTGCTTTATGACGAATTCGATCATACGATCCAGAGGATGCGCCCGGCCTGGGCCACGGTGCTGGATCGCCGCCCCCGGCTGGGCGATCCGGCGCAGGCTGACCGTATCCTGCAGGACAACCGCCGCGTGACCGAACGGCTGCGGCATCTGCTGGATGCCATGCGCCCGCAGGGCACCCAGCGCATTCGCAGGCTGGAAGACGGCGACGATCTGGATCTGAACGCCGCCATTGCCGCCGCCATCGACCTGCGCCTGGGCCGCCAGCCCGACCCAAGGGTGATGATGCGCCACCTGCGCCGCCAGCGCGATACGGCGGTGCTGGTGCTGCTGGACCTGTCGGAATCGACCAATGACCCGGCACCCGACGGCCAGACCGTGCTGGAACTGACCCGCGCCGCCACCCTGCTGCTGGCCGAGGCGATCCATCGGGTGGGCGACCGTTTCGCGCTGCATGGCTTCTGTTCCGATGGCCGGTCGCAGGTGTTCTACACCCGGTTCAAGGATTTCGATCAGCCCTGGGGCGATCTGGCCCGCGCCCGGCTGATGGGCGCCGAGGGGCGGCTGTCGACCCGCATGGGGGCGGCGATCCGCCATGCCACCGCGCATCTGGGGCGGCTGCGCGCGGCGCGCAAGCTGATGATCGTGCTGACGGATGGCGAACCCGCTGATATCGACATGCGCGACCCGTTCTATCTGCGCCACGACACGCGCGAGGCTGTGGCGGCGGCGGTGCGCCAGGGGGTGACGCCGTTCTGCCTGTCGCTCGACCCGCGGGCCGACAGCTATGGCCGCGCCATGTTCGGCCAGCGCAACCTGATGGTGCTGGACCGGGTGGAGCGGCTGCCCGAGCGGCTGCCGCAGCTTTACGCGGCCCTTACCCGCTGACGGCGGGGGCCGCAGGCAGAAAGGCACCGTTCATCGCGTCGATGGCTGCCGCGATTCGCGCGGCGGCGGGTGTGGCCGGGTGCAGCTGGGGTGTCACCAGATACCAGTGCCGCATGGCGGGCAGGCCCGGCCCCCGCAGCAGCACCAGCCGCCCGGTGGCCAGTTCCTCGCCCACCGTATGCAGCGACAGGAAAGCGATGCCCAGCCCGGCGATCACCGCCTGCTTGATGGTTTCGTTCGAATCCATCTGGATCATCCGCAGCGGCAGCCCTTCGGCCAACCGGTCGAGAAACCGTTCCATCAGGATGCGGGTGCCCGATCCCGCTTCACGGCTGATGAAGGTTTCCTGCATCAGCCGCGCCGGGTCGAACCCGTCTGCCCCCGCCAGCACATGCCCCGGTGGCAGCACGATGCCATGCGGATGCGGCCCCACCGGGCGGGCGGCCACCTGCGGTTCGCGCGGCGGGCGGCCCATCACCGCCAGATCGACCGCACCGCGCGCCAGCCAGTCGATCACCGTTTCGCGGTTGCCGACGCGCAGATCCACCTCGATTTCCGGGCAGGCATCCATCAGGCGGCGCACCAGCCCCGGCGCGAAATATTTCGCGGTCGATACCACCCCCAGCGCCACATGGCCCGAACGCCCCGCCTGCAGCGCTGCCATGCGCCGGGCCGCCTGCGACAAAACCGCCTCGATCCGGTCTGCCGCCGCCAGCATTTCAGCCCCCTGCAATGTAGGAACGAAGCCGCCCTCCTCGCCGTCCTTTTGCAGAACCGGATAGCCCACTGCGGTTTCCAGGTTCTTGATCTGGCTGTGAATTGCGGGCGTCGTCTGGTTCAAGACCCGTGCGGCGCCGGTCAGGCTGCGTTCCGCCACAACCACTTGCAGGGCACGCAATTGCTTTAGCGTCAGGGCATCAAGGCGTAGCATTAGATTTTCCTGAATTCAGATAACAGATAATAATATTTCATTTAACGCCCGTCCCGCGCAAGTCTTTCCCATCAGCAACGCGGATGGAGGAGCATCATGCGAAGCGCCTTGCACGGAACACCCCTGGGAACAGATCCCGATCTTGCGGATGTCATGTCCCGTATTGCCCTGGTGGCGGCGGATCTGTCCCGCCGCATCCAGCGCGGCGGCATTGATGAAAACCTTGCCGACATGCAGGGCACGAACAGCGATGGCGACACCCAGAAGGCGCTGGATGTCATTGCCGATGATGCCTTCATGTCGGCGCTGGCCGGTTCGGCGGTGCGGTTCTACGCATCCGAAGAACAGGAGCGGGCCGTTCTGATGTCCCCCGAGGGGCGGCTTGCACTGGCCATCGACCCGCTGGACGGATCATCGAACATCGACACCAATGTATCCGTGGGCACGATCTTCGGCATCTACCCCGCAGGCACAACGGCAGAGGCCAGCTTCTTGCAGCCCGGGCGCAATCTGCTGGCGGCAGGCTATGCGATCTATGGCCCGCAATGCTGCCTGATGATCAGCTATGGCGCGGGCGTGCTGAAATATGTGCTGGACCCGGACAGCCGGCAGTTCCTGTTTCTGGGACAGGTTGCGCCGATCCCGTCGGAATCCGGGGAATTTGCCATCAACGCCTCGAATTACCGCCACTGGCCCGCGCCGATCCGCGCCTATGTGGATGATCGGATTGCGGGCATCGAAGGGCCTGCCGGGCGCAATTTCAACATGCGCTGGATTGCCTCCCTGGTGGCGGAAACCCACCGGATTCTCGCCCGCGGGGGTATCTTTCTGTACCCGCGTGACAATCGGGCAGGGTACGAGCAAGGCCGCCTGCGACTGACCTATGAATGTGCGCCCATCGCCTTTCTGATCGAACAGGCCGGGGGGCGCGCCACGGACGGGCAAGACCCCATTCTGGACCGCCAGCCCGAAAGCCTGCACGCCCGCTGCCCCTTCGTGTTTGGCAGTGCCAACAAGGTGGCGCGTGTGGCCACCTATCACGACCTGCCGGAACAGGAGACCTCGGCCCTGTTCAACAAGCGCGGTCTCTTCAGGGTCTGACATCATGAGCAAGAAATACCCCATCATCTCTGTCACCGGGTCTTCGGGTGCCGGCACCTCGACCGTGAAGGCCACGTTTGACCAGATCTTCCGCCGCGAAGGCATTTCCGCCGTTTCCATCGAGGGCGACGCCTTCCACCGCTACAACCGCAGCGAAATGCGCGCGGAACTGGCGAAGCGGCAGGAGGAGGGCAACCAGACCTTCTCGCATTTCTCCTACGAGGCCAACGAACTGGCCGAGCTGGAGCGGGTGTTCCGCGACTATGGCGAAACGGGAAAGGGCCGCACCCGGCATTATGTGCATGACGCAGCCGAGGCCGAACGCCATGGCGTGCCGCCCGGTGAATTCACCGGCTGGGCGCCCTTTGCCGATGGATCGGACCTGCTGTTCTACGAAGGCCTGCACGGGTCTGTGGTGAATGACGAGGTCAACCTGCCCGCATTGGCCGATCTGAAGATCGGGGTGGTGCCGGTCATCAATCTGGAATGGACGCAGAAGATCCACCGTGACCGGGCGGCGCGCGGCTATTCCACCGAAGCGGTGACCGATACGATCCTGCGCCGGATGCACGCCTATGTGCATTGCATCTGCCCGCAGTTCACCGAAACCGACATCAACTTTCAGCGCGTGCCGATGGTCGATACCTCGAACCCGTTCATCGCGCGCTGGATTCCCACGCCGGATGAAAGCCTTGTGGTGATCCGTTTCCGCAATCCGCGCGGGATCGATTTTCCCTATCTGACCTCGATGATCCACGGATCATGGATGAGCCGGGCCAATTCCATCGTCATTCCCGGCAACAAGCAGGATCTGGCGATGCAGCTGATCCTGACCCCGTTGATCGAACGCCTGGTATCCACCGCGCGCAAGCTGCGCGCCTGAGGAGAAAACCCCATGAATGCCCCCACGATCCCCGCTGACGAGCGGCTGATGGCGCATGCCCTGCGCGCCCTTGCGATGGATGCGGTGCAGGCCGCAGGTTCCGGCCATCCGGGTATGCCGATGGGCATGGCCGATGTGGCGGCGGTGCTGTTCAACCGCTTTGTCACGCTGGATCCCGCCGCGCATGACTGGCCCAACCGCGACCGTTTCGTGCTGTCGGCCGGGCATGGCTCGATGCTGCTTTATGCGATCAATCACCTTCTGGGCTATCCCGACATGGGGATGGATCAGATCCGCGCCTTCCGCCAGCTCGGCAGCCGCACGGCAGGCCACCCCGAATATGGCCATGCCCAGGGGATCGAGGTGACCACCGGGCCGCTGGGGCAGGGCATCGCCACCGCCGTTGGCATGGCGCTGGCCGAACGTCTGGCCCATGCGCGCTTTCCCGATCTGATCGACCATTGGACCTGGGTGATGGCCGGTGACGGCTGCCTGATGGAAGGGATCAGCCATGAAGCCATCGACCTTGCGGGGCATCTGCGGCTGTCGCGGCTGGTGGTGCTGTGGGATGACAACCGCATCACCATCGACGG
>DOMY01000155.1:0-1197 GCA_003509785.1 Gemmobacter sp. | reverse complement strand
CCTTTCTCGGCTGGCCACATGCGCCGTTCGAAATCCCCGAGGCGGTGCATCTGGCCTGGGGCCGCGTTGCCCGCCGTGGCTCTGACGCGCATCGCGCCTGGCGGTCGGTTCTGGCCACCTCGCCGCAGCGCGCCGCGTTCGAACGCCAGCAGGCCCGCGATCCGGCGCCGCTGGCCGCGGCAATGGCCGCACACAAGGCACAGCTGCTGGCCGACCGCCCGAAGATCGCCACCCGCAAGGCCAGCGAACTGGCGCTGAATGTGGTGAATGCGGCGCTGCCCTTCACCATCGGCGGTTCGGCCGATCTGACCGGATCGAACCTCACCCGGTCCAGGGGGCAGAAATCCGTCACCCGGGATGATTTCTCGGGCAGCTATATCCATTACGGCATCCGCGAACATGGCATGGCGGCGGCGATGAACGGCATCGCGCTGCACGGGCTGTTCCGCCCCTATGGCGGCACCTTCATGGCCTTCGCCGATTACAGCCGCCCGGCGATCCGGCTGGGGGCGCTGATGGGCGTGCCGGTGGTGCATGTGATGACGCATGACAGCATCGGCCTGGGCGAGGATGGCCCGACGCATCAGCCGGTGGAACATCTGGCCGCCATGCGCGCCATGCCCAACCTGACGGTGATCCGCCCCGCCGATGCCGTGGAAACCGCCGAGGCCTGGGAGATTGCGCTGGCCGCCACCGCCACGCCCACCTTCCTCGCGCTCAGCCGCCAGAACCTGCCCACCCTGCGCCAGATGGCCGATGTGAACCTGACGGCGCGGGGCGCCTATATCCTGCGCGATGCCGCCGATCGGCAGGCCACGCTGGTCGCCACCGGATCGGAGGTGGAGATTGCCATGCAGGCCGCCGAACAGCTGGCCGCCGAAGGGCTGCGCGTCACCGTTGTTTCCGCCCCCAGCTTCGAGCTGTTCGCGACCCAGCCCGCCGATTACCGCGCCGCCGTTCTGGGCACTGCCCCGCGCGTGGGGGTCGAGGCTGCGATCCGCCAGGGATGGGATCTGTTCCTGCGGCCCGAGGATGCCTTCATCGGCATGACGGGCTTTGGCGCCTCGGCCCCCGCACCGCAGCTTTACGCGCAGTTCGGCATCACCGCCGCCGCCGTGGTCCAGGCCGTGCGCGCCGCGCTCGATCACAGCTAACCATCAGACAGGACAGAAGAATGACCGTGAAAGTCGCCATCAA
>DOMY01000122.1 GCA_003509785.1 Gemmobacter sp. | reverse complement strand
CGGCACGCTGATCGATCTGGGCCTGCTGGGCGGCGAAGGATCGGTGCTGCTGGAACGCAGCATCGCGGCCGATCTGATCGACGGCGATTTCCTGTTCTGATCCGGCGATCTGTCTGAAAAGTGGTCGGGGCGGAGGGATTCGAACTCTCGACCTACGGTACCCAAAACCGTCGCGCTACCAGGCTGCGCTACGCCCCGACTGGCGGCTTCCTAACCGGGTTGCGCCGGAATGGGAAGCCCTATTGCGCATCACAACGCCAGGCAGCGCCATCTTGCGGGATGGATGGATGGCGCAAGGCATGGCCCGGTGCGATCCCCAGAGCAGTGGCCAGCCCGCCGTTGATTTCCAGTACATACTGAACCCCTGTACCACCATCGATCGGGGTTTCATCATGCGGGATCGCGCCGGAATGAACATGGGTTACCCGCCCCGTGACATCGGCAAAGATCATGTCGAGCGGAATCAGCGTGTTCTTCATCCAGAACACCGCATGTTGCGGGTGTTCATAGACAAACAGCATACCGGCGCTGGCGGCCATGCTTTCGCGGAACATCAACCCACGGGCACGTTCGCCGGCATCATCGGCCAGTTCGATGGAAAACCGCACGGCAGGCCCGCTGCCGCGCAATTCGGCCACAGCAGGATCACAGGCTGCGGCCGCTGCGCCGGCCCAGAGGCCAGGCAGCAGCAGAGCCGCAATCAGGACAGACGTTCGCGAGCGGCAGCTTCCCATGATATCACCTGAACAGCCATGCGGCCGCGTTTGCCGTCGATGATGCGCAGACAGACCGCCTCGCCAGCAGCGAGATCGGCAAAGCCTGACAGGCGCAGCACCTCGATATGAATGAACACATCCTCGACCCGGCCATAGACGTTGGCGAAGCCGAAGCCCTTGGCCTTATCGAACCATTTCACCCGTGCAGGCTCCATCTCCAGTGCGGCGATGGCTTCGGGGGTGGTGGCGATGTTATCTTCACCCAGAGGAAACGCCGTACCGGCCGGAGGCTCGATCTCCAGCACTTCGACGGCCTGAACACCGCGCTGCGTCTGCTGCACAAGCACGCTGATCCCGGTGCCATCGGCCACCGAACTCTGCCCGTAATTGCGCAGCACATTCGCATGCAAAAGGATGTCTGCCCCGCCCTCATCTGCGACGATGAAACCGAAACCCTTTGCAGGATCGAACCATTTAACCTTGCCATGCACTGTAAGTTGCATGACGGCGTTCTCGTCTGTCATTGCAGAGCCGTATCCCCAGAAAAGCCCCTCGATACGTTCAATCGGCCAATCCACGACCGTATTCAAGCAGAAAACCGACCTTCAACTGACGCTGCATTTCACGCTGCGTGAAAATCAAGGGTTCAACCGCTCTATTTTCCACGCATCGTGAATGGTTGCCCGCCGCCAGACGAAGCGGTCGTGCAACCGGAACATGCCATCGGCCCAGAACTCGATTTCCAGAGGCAGAATCCTGATCCCGCCCCAGAACGCCGGGCGCGGCGGATTCGGCCCCTTGGTGGCCGTGATCTTCGCCACCTCGGCCATCAGCGCACTGCGCGACGACAGCGGCCGCGACTGATCCGACGCCCAGGCCCCCAGCCGCGATTTCAGGCTGCGGCTGGCGTAATATTCATCCGCCTGCGGCCCCTCTTCCCGTTCGGTGATGCCCCGGACGCGGATTTGGCGGCGCAGGCTTTTCCAGTGCATCACGAAGGCTGCCTTGCCGCTTGCCGCAATCTCCTGCCCCTTGGCGCTGCCGTAATTGGTGTAGAACACGAAACCGCCATCCTCGATTTCCTTCAGCAGCACCATGCGCGCATTGGGCAGGCCGTCTTCATCCACCGTGGCCAGCGCAATGGCATTGGGATCGTTGATCTCGGCCGCCTCGGCCTCGGCCAGCCAGTCGCGCGCCAAGGCGAAAGGGTTGTCACCTGCAAAGATACCTGTCCGGTCCATCCGTCACACTCCTTCATCCGGTCCCATGACTTGCACCGCCGTTGCGCCAAGGCAAGTCACCTGCCGCCTTGATGACGGCGGGCCAATCGCCTACACCTCGGGTTCAGCCAGAATAACGCGACGAGGGAACCGATGGCGACAGGATTGATGGCAGGCAAGCGTGGCCTGATCATGGGACTTGCGAACGACAAGTCGATCGCCTGGGGCATTGCCAAGGCCTGCGCCGATCAGGGCGCCGAACTGGCTTTTTCCTATCAGGGCGATGCGCTGAAAAAACGGGTGGAGCCGCTGGCCGCACAGGTCGGTTCGGATTTCCTGGCCGAATGTGACGTGGGCGACGAAGCCTCGCTGGATGCGGTCTTTGCTGCGGTGAAAGAGCGTTGGGGCGGGCTGGATTTCGTGGTTCACGCCATCGGATTTTCCGACAAGGCCGAATTGCGCGGGCGCTATGTCGACACGTCGCGCGGCAATTTCTCGATGACGATGGACATTTCTGTCTACAGCTTCACGGCCGTCTGCCAGCGCGCAGCCGCAATGATGGGTCCGGGCGGCAGCCTGCTGACCCTCACCTATTACGGCGCCGAAAAGGTGATGCCGCATTACAATGTGATGGGCGTGGCCAAGGCGGCGCTNNCGCGTCAACGCGATCTCGGCCGGGCCGATCAAAACGCTGGCTGCCTCTGGCATCGGCGATTTCCGCTATATCATGAAGTGGAACGAGCTGAACTCGCCGCTGCGCCGCAATGTGACGCAGGAAGAGGTCGGCAAGGCCGCGCTTTACCTGCTGTCTGACCTCGGGTCGGGCACCACGGGCGAAAACCTGCATGTCGATGCGGGCTATCATGTCGTTGGCATGAAGGCCGTGGATGCGCCGGATATCGACGTGGTCACGGGCCGCAAGGAATGACGGCAGCCGCGCTCTTTGCCGCCTGGGCACTGCATTTCGTGGCCGCGGCTTCGCCCNNCGCCCGGCCCCGCCGTGCTGCTGGCCGCGCGGACAGGCGTGACGCATGGCTTCCGCACCGGGGTCTGGCTGGCGGTGGGCATCGCGCTTGGCGCCTGTGTCTGGGCGCTGGCCGCACTTTCCGGGCTGGCGCTGCTGTTTCAGGCAGCCCCGGCGCTGCTTTGGGGCTTCAAGATCGCGGGCGGTCTGTTCCTGTGCTGGATCGCCTTCCAGATGTGGCGTCATGCAACCGAACCGCTGGAGATGACGGCCGAGGGCAGCACGCCCCAGACCCCGCTGATGGCGCTGCGTCTGGGCCTGCTGACGCAACTTTCAAATCCGAAACCGGCCGTGTTCTTCGGGGCGGTTTTCGTGGGCACCGTGCCTCCGGGCACCACCGCCCCCTGGATCGCGGCGCTGCTGGCGATGATCTTCGTGAACGAGATGATCTGCATCGTGGCCGTTGCCCGCGCCTTTTCATTTGCCGCCCCGCGCCGCGCCTATGCCCGCCTGAAAACCGGCATTGATCGCAGCTTTGGCGGCATTCTCGCCATTCTCGGCCTCAAGATCGCCGCCACCTAAGATGCCTCGCTGAAACAAGGACAGCCGCAATGACCGACCGCCTGCCGCATGAAAAAGGGTTTCACGTCAGCTGGGACCAGATCCACCGCGACAGCCGCGCGCTGGCCTGGCGCCTGGATGGCAAGGGGCCGGATAATGGCGCCTGGCGCGCGATTGTCGGCATCACCCGCGGCGGGCTGGTGCCCGCAATGATCGTCTCGCGCGAGCTGGATATCCGCGTGGTGGATACGATCAGCGTGCAAAGCTACAACCACCAGTCGCAGATGCAGCCCCGCGTGACCAAATCGCCGCAGGAAGATCTGATGGGCGATGGCGAAGGCATCCTGATCGTCGATGATCTGGTGGACAGCGGCAAGACGCTGGAACTCGTGCGCAAGCTCTATCCCAAGGCGCATTTCGCCACGGTCTATGCCAAGCCGCATGGCCGCCCGCAGGTGGATACCTATATCACCGAGGTCAGCCAGGACACCTGGATCTTCTTCCCGTGGGATATGGCCCTTCAGTATGTGCAGCCGTTCCGCGGCAAGGAATAACGTGGCGCCGGGGGGCTTTCCGCCCCCCGCGGCCTTCGGCCTCCCCCCGAGGATATTTNNTTCCAGCCCAAGCGAGTGATCCGATGTCCCTGCCGCTGAACCCCGCCATGGCCGCAACTTTCCCGCCCCCGGTGATGGAGGCGCGGCGCTGGCTGGATGGGGTGCAGTTCACGGCAGAGCGTCCGCTCATCAATGTCAGTCAGGCCGCGCCGGTGGACAGCCCGCCGCTGGCCTTGCGTCAGGCCTTGGCCGATGCGGCATTGTACGACCCGCAGGCGCATCTTTACGGACCGGTGCTGGGCCTGCCCGCCCTGCGGGCAGAGATTGCGGCGCAATGGTCTGCAGCCTATGGCGGCGCGATCTTGCCTGCGCAGGTGGCGATCACCCAGGGCTGCAATCAGGCCTTCACTGCGGTCATGTCGACCCTTGCCGGTGCGGGGGACGAGGTGATCCTGCCGACGCCATGGTATTTCAACCACAAGATGTGGCTTGATATGCAGGGCGTGACCACCGTGCCCCTGCAAACCGGCCCGGGCCTGCTGCCCGATGCCGGGCAGGCCGAAGCACTGATTACCCCGCGCACCCGGGCTATCGCGCTGGTCAGCCCCAACAATCCCGGCGGGGCGGAATATCCGGCCGAACTGCTGGTTGCTTTCCGCGATCTGTGCCGCAAGCACGGGCTGGCCCTGATCCTGGACGAGACCTATCGCGATTTTGACAGCCGGGATGGCCGCCCGCATGATCTGTTCACCGATCCTGACTGGGATGATGTGCTGATCCATCTTTACTCGTTTTCCAAGGCCTACCGGCTGACCGGGCATCGGGTCGGCGCCGTCGTCGCGTCCGTGCGGCAGCTGGCGGAGGTGGAAAAGTNNCCATCTGCCCGTCGCAGCTGGGCCAGATCGGTGCGCTTTGGGGGATGCAGCACCTGCGGGATTGGGTGGCAGGCGAGCGGACCGAGATTCTGGCGCGGCGTGCTGCCATGGTGCAGGGATTTGGTGCGCTGGAAGGCTGGCGGCTGCTGGGCTGCGGTGCCTATTTCGCTTATGTCGAGCATCCGTTCGACGCGGCCTCGCCCGATCTGGCAAGGCGGCTGGTGCGCGAGGCGGCCGTGCTGATGCTGCCGGGTACCATGTTCCAGCCAGAAAGCCACACCGAGGGCCGCCGGCAGTTCCGCATCGCATTTGCCAATGTGGATGCAGCAGGGATTGGCGAGATGTTCAGGCGGCTGGCACAGTTTCGCGGCTGAACCGCCGCCCCTTGCCGCAAGCCGCCCGAGCGCATAGAACCGGGGCCGATACTGGCAAGCAAGGCTCCCGACATGGCACAGGCCCCTGATACTGACAGCCCGAAACGCAAGCGCAAGGGGGCTTCGGTTGTGGTCTGGCTTCTGATGGCCATGCTGGTGACCGGGCTTGGCGGATTTGGCATCACCAATTATGGCGGCGGTGCCACGGCAATCGGCACGGTTGGCGCCCGCGACATCAGCGTGACGCAATACGCCCGGGCCCTGCAAAGCGAGGTCAATGCCTTTGGTGCCCAGATGGGAACGCAGATCCCGTTGCAGGATGCGCTGAACATCGGGCTGGATCAGCAGGTACGGCAGAAGCTTGTCACCACCACGGCGCTGGACGGCGAGGCAGATCGCGTTGGCCTGTCGGTCGGCGATGCCCGCGTGGCCGAGGAAATCACGGCAAATACCGCCTTTCGCGGCGCATCGGGCACGTTCGACCGGGAAACCTATCGCTTTACCCTGCGCAACAACAACCTGACCGAGGCCGAGTTCGAAGGCGCCCTGCGCGATGATCTGTCGCGCGCACTGCTGCAAGGCGCGGTCAGCGGTGGTTTTGCGGGTGAAGGCACGCTGACCGACACGCTTTATACCCGTATCGCGGAACGGCGCGGGTTCAGCCTGCTGCAACTGACCGAGGCAGATCTGACGCAACCGCTGCCCGCTGCGACCGAGGCCGATCTGCAGGCGCATTACGAGGCCAATGTGGCGGCCTTTACCCGCCCCGAAGCCAAGCGCATCACCTATGCCGCCTTGCTGCCAGAGGCGCTGGCCGCCGAAATGCCGGTGGATGATGCCGCGCTGCAGGCGCTTTATACCCAGCGCGAAGCAGAATTCGTGCAACCCGAACGCCGCCTTGTCGAACGTCTGGTGTTCCCGTCCGAGGAAGAGGCGCAGGCCGCCCGCGCCCGTCTGGATGCCGGAGAGGCCTTTGAAACGCTGGTCGCCGAACGCGGGCTGCAACTGCTGGATATCGACATGGGCGATGTCGGTCAGGCCGAGCTGGGCGCTGCGGGCGAAGCCGTCTTTGCGCTGGAGGGGTTGGGTGTGGCCGGGCCCCTGCCCTCGGATCTCGGGCCTGCCTTGTTCCGGGTGAACGGGATTCTGGCCGCCGAGACTGTGACCTTCGAAGACGCGAAAGCCGATCTGAAGGTGGAATACCAGATGGATGCCGCCCGTCGCGCGATTGCCGACAAGGTCGAGGCGGTGGATGACCTGCTGGCCGGTGGCGCCACGCTGCAGGATCTGGCGCAGGAACAGGGCATGGAGCTGGGCACGCTGGATTTCACCGATCAGTCGGATGAAAAGATTGCGGGCTATCCGGCCTTCCGCACGGCCGCACAGCAGGTGCAGGAGGGGGATTTCCCCGAAGCAGTTCTGTTGGCCGATGGCGGGCTTGTTGCGCTGCAGCTGGACGAGATCGTGCCCGCCACACCGATTCCGCTTGCCGAAGCCCGCGCCGATGTCGAGGCCAGTTGGCGGCTGGAGGCGCTGCGCAAGGCGCTTGCAGCCCAGGCCGCAGAGATTGCCGAGGCGGTCAAGGGCGGCGCGTCGCTGGGGGCCTATGGCATTGTCAGCGTGACGACCGAAATCGCCCGTGACGGTTTTGTAGAGGGCGCCCCCGCAGAGGCCCTGACCACCGCCTTCAAGATGGACGAAGGCGCCGTTCAGGTGATCGACCTGCCCGGCTATGTGGGGCTGCTGCGTCTGGACCGCATCATCCCGGCAGCGCTTGAGGGCGAGGCCGCCGCGGCCCTGAAAGGGGCAATCGCGGTTCAGGTGGAACAGACCTATGCGCAGGATGCGCTGGCCCTGTTTGCCAATGCGCTGGCGCTTGAGGCCGGTGTGACCTTCAACCAGACCGCCATCGAGGCGGTTCACGCTCAGTTCCGGTAAGGCTTTGACATGACGCTTGTTTCTTCTTTTGAAGCTTTTGAGCGTGGCTGGAATGCGGGCAAGAACCAGTTGGTCTATGCCCGCCTGGCCGCCGATCTGGATACCCCGGTCAGCCTGATGCTGAAACTGGGCGAGGCCCGCACCGATACGTTCATGCTGGAAAGCGTGACAGGCGGGGAAGTGCGGGGCCGCTATTCCGTGGTGGGCATGAAGCCCGATCTGATCTGGCGCTGCAACGGCACGCAATCCGAAATCAACCGCGAGGCGCGCTTCGATGCGGCGGCCTTTCAGCCGCTGGAGGGGCAGCCGCTGGATACCCTGCGCGCCCTGATCGCGGAAAGCGCGATGGAGATGCCCGATGATCTGCCCGCCATCGCGGCCGGGCTGTTTGGCTATCTGGGCTATGACATGATCCGTCTGGTGGAACATTTGCCCGATGTGAACCCCGATCCGATCGGCCTGCCCGATGCCGTTCTGATGCGCCCTTCGGTGATTGCCGTTCTGGACGGGGTGAAGGGCGAGGTGACGCTGGTTTCCCCCGCCTGGGTGTCTTCGGGGCTGTCAGCACGGGCGGCCTATGCGCAGGCGGCAGAGCGGGTGATGGATGCGTTGCGCGATCTGGACCGCGCGCCTGCTGCCATGCGTGATCTGGGCGAGGCCACGCCTGTGGGCGAAATGGTATCGAACTTTACCCATGACGGCTACAAGGCCCNNGCTGCGCCGCACCAACCCTTCGCCCTTCCTGTTCTTCTTCAACTTCGGCGGCTTTCAGGTGATCGGTGCCAGCCCCGAAATCCTCGTGCGGCTGCGCGAGGGCGAGGTGACGATCCGCCCCATTGCGGGCACCCGCAAACGAGGGGCGACCCCGGAAGAAGACAAGGCGCTGGAACTGGATCTGTTGGCCGACAAGAAGGAACTGGCAGAACATCTGATGCTGCTGGATCTGGGCCGCAACGATGTGGGCCGGGTGGCAAAGATCGGCACGGTGAAGCCGACCGAGAAGTTCATCATCGAACGCTACAGCCATGTCATGCACATCGTGTCGAACGTGGTGGGCGAGATTGCCGAGGGCGAGGATGCGCTTTCGGCGCTGCTTGCGGGCCTGCCTGCGGGCACGGTTTCGGGCGCACCGAAGGTTCGCGCGATGGAGATCATCGACGAGCTGGAGCCGGAAAAGCGCGGCGTCTATGGCGGCGGCGTCGGCTATTTCGCAGCCAATGGCGAGATGGATTTCTGCATCGCCTTGCGCACGGCCGTGCTGAAGGATGAAAAGCTCTATATCCAGGCCGGGGGCGGCGTGGTCTATGACAGCGACCCCGAGGCGGAGTTTCAGGAAACCGTGAACAAATCCCGCGCCCTGCGCCGCGCGGCCGAGGATGCGGGGCTGTTTGCCCGGCGCGGCAACAGCTGATCCGGCAGAGCGGGGGCGCTTCGCCCCCCGCACCCCCCGAGGGTATTTTTNNCTTGGCCCAAATACCCTCGGGGGGTGAATGAGCCGCAGGCTCGGAGGGGGGCAGACAGCCCCCCTTTTCATTCCGGCTTCGACAGCACGGCGGTCAGCGGGGCAAGTGCTACAGATCCCGCGCGCCCCTCGACCGTCCATTCCAGCAAAGCGGCGATTGTATCCGGGCTGGCGGTGCCCAGAACTGCCACCTGACCATCCTGTGCGGCCTTGAAGGCGGCGCGGTCCAGATAGCGGCGGATCACCGGCACGCTTTCATCCGCGGCGTCGAGGATGCGGAACACGGTTGCAGCCGGCACGCCATCCCGACGGGCCGTCTGATCGGCGGCGTTCAAGCCGCGGTCAAAGGTCAGAAGACCGCGCCCCTGATCCTTCAGCACCGGCACCACGGCAGTGGCCAATGGCCGGTCGTTCTGAAAGCCGCCCTCGGGCAGATCGACCACGGCGACTGCTTCGGGCAAGGCCAGCGCATGGGCTTCGAACGTGACCAGCACATCAGAAGCTTCCGCCCCGGCAGGCAGGCCAGATGCCAGCATGGCCACTTCCTTGCCCGCCGCACGATAGGCGGCAGCACGAGCCGCCGCTTCCGGATCTGTGGGATCAAGTGCGATGGTCACCGGCAGGGGCAAGGCGGCCAGGGCGATCCGGTCCAGCGCGGGCCGACCATCGTCGATCAGGATGACGCTGAACATCGGTTTGCCCTGCGGGTTTTCAAATGCCGCCGCAAAGCGCATGACGGGCGGCGCATTGGCATCAAGCGGCGGGATGGCGTCAGCGGACGTTTCCGATGGCGCGGCCTCGCTGATGACCGGCAGGCGATCCGTGGTCACCCCCTCGACCGTGCCTTGCAGGCCCGGTTCAGGCCGGTCCAGCAGAGGTTCGGCGGGCGCCGCAGGCTCTGCCGGGGCGGCGGGTTCGGGCGCGGGCAGTTCTGGTGCCAAGGGCGAGCCAGCCGGCACCTCGTTGGGCAAGGGGGCCAGCATCGCCTCTTCTTCAGGGGTCAGCGGCGGCAGAGGCGGCAGTTCGGCTGATTCGGGCGCTGCATCCGCTTCGGCGCCAGCTTCGGGTAGCTCTGGCTGTGGTGCAGTTGCAGGCAGATCGGCGGGGGCAGGCCCGTCAGCTTCGGCCTCTGGTGTGGGTTCCGGCTGGGCCGGTTCTTCGGGGGGTGTGGCGCTGACCTGGGGCACAGGCGCAGGGTCCGGCTGCACCTGCTCCGGCGGTTCGGCTGGTGCATCTGGCGCGGAAGGCGGCTGTGTTTCGGGGGCCGGAGCCACCGCCTGGGGTTCTGGCGCTGCTGGGGCTGGCGCTGCAGGGGCCTGTGGAAGATCGGGCAACGGCGCTGTGACGGGCGCCTGCGGCGCATTGGCCGCCGGGCGCACGGGCATCAGTACCGTTTCCGACAGGATGGCAAATCCGACCACAGCCACCACACCGCCCAAGACCACGCCTGATACGAAGCCACGCACATCTGCCTCCTGTTTCTGCGGCGGTTGGCCCGCCCTTGCCCTTTGCGCCCCGCAATCCGGACGGGTTTGACTTGACCTCGCCCGACCGCTCGGCCCATGTATAGCGCGACACCGCGCGGGGTTCACCCCCTTAGCGACCCTCTCTGCAAGGCCCGGCCCAATGCTGCTGCTGATCGACAATTATGACAGTTTCACCTACAATCTCGTCCATTATCTGGGCGAACTTGGGGCCGATATCCGCGTTCTGCGCAATGATGCGCTGAATGTGCAGGAGGCCATGGCCCTGCGCCCGGAAATGATCGTGCTGTCGCCCGGCCCCTGCGATCCGGCACAGGCCGGCATCTGTCTGCCGTTGACCATTGCCGCAGCCGAGGCGGGCATCCCGCTGCTGGGTGTCTGCCTTGGGCACCAGACCATCGGCGAGGCTTTCGGTGGCAAGGTCGTGCGCTGCCACGAGATCGTGCATGGCAAGATGGGCGTGATGCACCACAAGGGCGAAGGTGTGTTCAAGGGCCTGCCTTCGCCTTTCCTGGCTACCCGCTATCATTCTCTGGTGGTGGAACGCGAAAGCCTGCCGGATTGCCTGGAGGTGACGGCCTGGCTGGAAGATGGCACGATCATGGGCCTGCGCCACAAGACCCTGCCCATCGAAGGGGTACAGTTCCACCCCGAAAGCATTGCCAGCGAACATGGGCACCAGCTGCTGAAGAATTTCCTGGATCGTGTGCAGGTGCCCGCATGAGCGAGCGGCTGAAACCCCTGATCGGCATCGCGGCCAGCCGTCCGCTGAGCCGGGCCGAGGCGGAAACCGCTTTTACAGCGCTGTTTGAAGGTGAGGCGACGCCCGCGCAGATGGGTGGATTTCTGATGGCGCTGCGCACGCGGGGCGAAACGGTGGAAGAATATGCCGCCGCCGCATCGGTGATGCGGGCAAAATGCCACAANNGTGCGATGGATATTGTGGGCACCGGCGGCGATGGCAAGGGCACGTTGAATATCTCGACTGCCACGGCCTTTGTGGTGGCAGGGGCCGGTGTGCCGGTGGCCAAACACGGCAACCGCAACCTTTCGTCGAAATCCGGTTCTGCCGATGCGCTGACGGAAATGGGACTGAACGTGATGATCGGCCCCGAGGCGGAGGAACGCTGCCTGTTCGAGGCCGGGATCGGCTTCATGATGGCACCGATGCACCACCCTGCCATGCGCCATGTCGGGCCGGTGCGGGCCGAGCTGGGCACGCGCACGATTTTCAACATTCTGGGGCCGCTGACCAACCCGGCCGGCGTGAAACGGCAGCTGACCGGCGCCTTCACCGACACGCTGCTGCGCCCGATGGCAGAAACGCTGCTGGCGCTGGGGTCTGAAAAGGCCTGGCTGGTGCATGGCGGCGATGGCACGGATGAGCTTTCGATTGCCCTGCCCAGCAAGGTTGCGGCGCTGGACGGCGGTGCGATCCGCGAATTTTCGGTGCATCCCGAAGATGCGGGCCTGCCCGCCCATCCGTTCGAGGCGATCATCGGTGGCACGCCTGCCGAAAACGGCGCGGCCTTCCGGCGTCTGCTGGAGGGCGAGGCCGGGGCCTACCGGGATGCTGTGCTGCTGAACTCTGCCGCCGCGCTGGTGGTGGCCGACAAAGCGGCGAGCCTGCCGGAAGGCGTTGAAATCGCCCGCGACTCCATCGATTCTGGCCGGGCGCTGCAGAAGGTCGAGGCTCTGGTTGCGTTGACCAATGCCTGAGGCGGTGCCTCTTGCGACGCCGCCTGGCGATTGGGCGGATCTGCCGTTCTTTCGCAACGAATGGCACGCGCTGGCGGCACGGTTGGCAGGGCAGGACGACTGGCAACCGCAGCACATCTTTCGCGCGCTGGAGCTGACACCGCGTGCGGCGGTCCGCGTGGTGGTGTTGGGGCAAGACCCCTATCACACACGGGGCCGCGCCACGGGTCTGGCCTTTTCTTTTCCACCCGGCGAAAGGCCGCAGGATTCTCTGCGCAACATGCTGGTGGAACTGCAATCGGATCTGGGCATTGACAAGCGCGACGGTGATCTGTCGGGCTGGGCGCGGCAGGGTGTGCTGCTGCTGAATTCGGTGCTGACGGTGCCGGTGGGCCAGGCGCATGGCCACAAGGGTTGGGGCTGGGAGGTGCTGGTGCGCCAGATCCTGCAGGCTGTTGCGGCAGACGGGCCGCGCGCCTTCGTGCTTTGGGGCAATCCGGCGCAGAAGGCCTGTGCGAAACTGCCCCGCGACGGGCATCTGTTCGTGGAAAGCGCGCATCCCTCGCCGCTGGCCGCCTATCGCGGCTTCTTCGGCTCACGCCCTTACAGCCGCGTGAACCACTGGCTGGCCGAACAGGGCGCAGCGCAGATCGACTGGGCGGCCTGAAGCCACGGGTTTTCAACCCGGCCGCGCCACGCTACCACTAAGCCAAGGAGACCGACATGAGCACCATTCTCGACCGCATCAAGGCTTACAAGCTGGAAGACGTGGCCGCCCGCAAGGCTGCGGTGCCGCTGGCCGAAGTGGAGCGCGCCGCCAAGGCCGCCCCTGCCCCACGCGGCTTTGCCCGCAGCCTGCGCAATGCGGCGGCCCAAGGCTATGGCCTGATTGCCGAAATCAAGAAGGCCAGCCCGTCGAAAGGCCTGATCCGCGCGGATTTCGATCCGCCCGCACTGGCAAAAGCCTATGAGGAAGGCGGCGCCACCTGTCTTTCGGTGCTGACCGATGGGCCATCATTCCAGGGCGCCGATGAATATCTGGTGGCGGCGCATGATGCCACCGCCCTGCCCTGCCTGCGCAAGGATTTCATCTATGACCCCTATCAGGTCGTCGAAGCCCGCGCGCTGAAGGCCGATTGCATCCTGCTGATCCTCGCTTCGCTGGAGGATGCGCAGGCCGCAGAGCTGGAGGCGGCTGCGTTCGAACTCGGCATGGATGTGCTGCTGGAGGTGCATGACCGGGCTGAGCTGGAGCGCGCTTCCATGCTGAAATCGCCGCTGATGGGCATCAACAACCGCAATCTGCATACGTTCGAACTGACGCTGGACACCACACGCGATCTGGCGCGCCGGGTGCCGGAAGACAGGCTGATCGTCTGCGAAAGCGGGCTTTATCCCCCTGCCGATCTGGCCGACATGGCGGATTACGGCGCGCGCTGCTTCCTGATCGGCGAAAGCCTGATGCGGCAGGAGGATGTGGCGGGCGCCACCCGCGCGCTGCTGGCCAACCCCAAGATCTCGCGTCAGGGGGCCTGAATGGCGGGCCTCACGCATTTCGATGACGGGGGCCATGCCCATATGGTCGATGTGTCAGACAAGCCGGTGACCGACCGGCTGGCGGTTGCGCGCGGCGCCGTGCGGATGAGCGCGGAAACGCTGGCGATGATTACCGAAGGCCGGGCCAAGAAGGGCGATGTGCTGGCAGTGGCGCGGCTGGCGGGCATCATGGGGGCCAAGCGCACCGCCGATCTGATCCCGCTGTGCCATCCGCTGCCCATCACCAAGGTCGCGCTGGACCTGCGACCTGATCCGGCGCTGCCCGGCGTTGTGGTGGAGGCAACAGTGAAAACCGCAGGCCAGACCGGGGTGGAGATGGAGGCGCTGACCGCCGTTTCCGTGGCCTGCCTGACGATCTACGACATGGTCAAGGCGGTGGAAAAATCCATGCAGATCGAAGGCATCCGGCTCGTTCTGAAAGAGGGCGGCAAATCCGGGCGATACGAGGCGCAGGAATGATTTCGGTTGCAGAGGCACTGGCCCGGGTATTGGCCTTGGCATCGGTGATGCCGGTGGAGCGGGTGCCGCTGCAGGCCGCCTGCGGCCGCTGGATGGCCGAACCGGCCGTGGCGCGGCGCGATCAGCCGCCCTTTGCCGCCTCGGCCATGGATGGCTATGCCGTTGCGGATGCGGCGCCTTTGGGCGCCAGCTATCACGTCATTGGCGAGGCGGGCGCGGGCCATGGTTTTGCGGGCCGGGTCGGCACGGGCGAGGCTTTGCGCATCTTCACCGGCGCCCCGGTGCCCGCAGGTGCCGTGAAAGTGGTGCTGCAAGAGGATGTGACGCGCGAGGGGGACAGGATCACCATCGCCACCGCCTCCGCCAATGACAATATCCGCCCGCTTGGCGCCGATTTCGCCATCGGCCAGCAGGTGGCGCCCAAACGTCTGGGGCCGAACGATCTGGCACTGCTGGCGGCGATGAATGTCGCACAGGTGGCGATGCGTCGGCGCCCGGTGGTGGCGATCATCGCCACCGGNNCCGGCGATGAGCTGGTGATGCCGGGTGAAGAGCCGGGTCCAGATCAGATCATCGCCTCGAACTCTTTTGCCATCAAGGCCTTGGCCGAGGCTGTCGGCGCCGAGGCGCGGCTTCTGCCCATCGCGCGGGATACCGAGGCCAGCCTCCGCGCAGTGTTCGATCTGGCGGAAGGTGCCGATCTGGTGGTGACGATCGGCGGCGCATCGGTCGGCGATCACGATCTGGTCGCCAAGGTGGCTGCCGATCTGGGGATGGAACGCGCCTTCTACAAGATCGCCATGCGGCCGGGCAAACCGCTGATGGCAGGCCGCCTGCGCGGTGTGCCCATGCTCGGGCTGCCGGGCAATCCGGTCTCGGCCATCGTCTGTGCGCATCTGTTCCTGCTGCCGCTGCTGCGTGCCATGCAGGGCGATCCGTCCCCCGCACCGCAGCCGCGCCACGCGGTGCTGGGCGCGGATGTCACTGCTACGGGGCCGCGTGCGCATTACATGCGCGCGGTTCTGTCAACAGGCGAAGGCCTGCCGCGGATCATCCCTTTCGACCAACAGGATTCGGCTTTGCTGACGGTGCTTTGCGCCGCCGATGCCCTGCTGATCCGGCCCCTGGGGGATGGAATGCGGCAAGCAGGCGAAATGGTGGAATACCTGCCATTGTAAGGCGCGGCCCTTGACACAAACCGGGAACGCGGGCAGAACATAAAGTCAACACCACCCGGCAGGGCGAAGGGGATTTGGCAGATGCTGACGCGCAAACAACTGGAACTGCTGGATTTCATCCGGGTCCGTATGGATCTTGACGGCGTGCCACCGTCTTTCGACGAGATGAAAGAGGCGCTGGACCTGCGGTCGAAATCCGGCATCCACCGGCTGATCACGGCCCTGGAGGAACGGGGCTTCATCCGCCGTCTGGCCCATCGCGCCCGTGCCATCGAAATCGTGAAACTGCCCGAGGCGATGGAACGCCCCGGCTTTACCCCCCGCCTGGTGGAAACTCCGCCAGCCCCGCCGCCGCAACCCCGCACGGCCCTGCCGGTTACTGCGGTTCATGCGCTGGAACTGCCGGTGATGGGCCGCATTGCCGCGGGCGTACCGATCGAGGCGATATCGGAAGTCTCGCATCATATCGCCGTGCCCGGGTCGATGCTGTCCACCCATGCGCAGCATTACGCGTTGGAGGTGCGGGGCGATTCGATGATCGAGGCCGGGATCAACGATGGCGATATCGTCGTTATCCGCGAACAGACCACGGCAGAGAACGGCGATATCGTTGTGGCGCTGGTCGAAGACAGCGAGGCAACGCTGAAACGCTTTCGCCGCAAGGGTAACCTCATCGCGCTGGAGGCGGCAAACCCTGCCTATGAAACCCGCCTGCTGCCTGACAGCATGGTCAAGGTGCAGGGGCGTCTTGTCGGGCTGATCCGCAGCTACTGATCCCCGGCCAGACGAATGGCCGCAGGCAGCAAGACATGGGGCTGCCCCTTGCGCGGCCTGTCGGGGGCCCAAATGCGCCGCTGGCTATTGGCCGGGCGCAACAGAAGCTGCCCCTGATCCAGGTCCACGGCAAGGCCGCCGCTGCGGGCAAGAATACCAAGATCCAGAATGTGGCAATCTTCCGGGCGCGGCGCAGCCTCTGCGGCGATGATGACGAGCGCGCCATCGCGGCAGGCCTGATCCAGCCCGTCAAGCGCGCCCTTTCCCTTCAGATGCACCCCAGCCAGGCCACCGATCTGGAATACCCGGCCACCCGGGGGGCCGCTGAACCCGGGGCGATTTGCCGCCGCTGCCTGCCCTGCCAGATCACCATCGTTTTCCAGCCAGCTTCGCGCGGCAAAGCCTGCCCCCCTNNTCCCGCCATTCCGGCCCCATCAGCCCGACAAGACCAGCATCCGGCGCAATCAGCAGCAGCGGGCGTTCGGCGCCAGCCCAGAGCGCCAGCGCCACAGCCAGCGGCAGCAGCCCTAGCCCGCGCAGCCAGCCCCGCCAGACCGCCAGCCAGATGCCCCCCCCGGCGATCAGCGGCAGCACCCATGGCCCAGGCGCGGGCACGGCCGTCACCGCGCCCTCCCATCCCGCCACCAGATGGGCCACCGCCAGAATCCATTCGCAGCCCAGCCCCATCACCCAAAGCGCAGGCGCGGCCAGCCCGATTGGCGCCAGCAATGCCGCCAGCGCCCCGGCAGGCATCACCACAGCCCCCATCACCGGCACGGTCAACAGATTGGCCACAAATCCAAAATCCGCGATCCGGTTGAAATGCGCGGCCCCGAAAGGCGCTGTTGCCACCCCCGCAAGTGCCGATGACAGAACCAGTGTGAACAGCGGCAGCACCCAACGCGGGATGCGGCCATGCAACATACCACCCTCCAGCGCGCCGAACCCGGCAATCAGCGCTGTGGTGGCCGCAAACGACATCTGAAACCCGGCATCCAGCAGGCTTTCGGGCCGCAGGGCCAGCAGAACCACCGCCGAAAGCGCCACGCTGCGCAAGGACAGCGCACGGCGATCCAGAAGCACGGCCCCCAGCATGACCGATATCATCAGAAAGGCACGTTCGGTGGCGACATTGGACCCCGAGAGCAGCAGATAGAAGAATGCGACGCCAAGCGCGATCACGGCCGCAATTTTCTTGGCATTCACCCGCAGCGCCAAAGGGGGCACCAATGCCACCCCCGTTCGGATGAAGGCAAAGACAAAGCCCGACAGAAACGCCATGTTCATGCCGGAAATCGCCAGAAGATGGGCCAGACTTGATGCCCGCAGCGCCTCGACCGCAGGCAGGCTCAGCCCCGAACGGTCACCCGTCATCACCCCGGCGGCAAAGGCCCCGGCGTCACCGGGTATCGCGGCCTGAACCCCGGCAGACAATCGGCTGCGCATCCGGTTCACCAGCTGTTCGCGCGGTGCGGGTTCCGACCACAGCATCACCGGCGTGCGGGCATAGCCCACCGCGCCCAGTTGCAGAAACCAGGCCATGCGGCGGAAATCAAATCCACCCGGCTCCACCGGGCCTTCGGGGCCAGAAAGATGCGCCGTCAGCTGTACGATCTGCCCCGGTTCAGGGTGCAGATGCTGCGGCCCGTGCAGGGAAATGCGGACCTTGACCGGCACCCGCGTCGGCCGCACATCCTGCAGCACCAGCCGGTCCAGCGTCAGGCGCAGGGCATCGGATTGTGACCGGTCGATGGCAATGATCCGTCCCTGTACCGGCCCGTAATAGCGAAAATCCAGCACGGGCGCGGCCACCAGATGCGCCCGTGCGCCTGCCAGCAGCAGCCCCNNGCCAGATCAACACGGCACAGGCCAGAACCACCAGAGCGGCTGCCAGATAGAAGCCTGCGCCCGGTTCATGCGAAAGCCCGAACCACAGGCCGATCCCGCAGGCCAGGAAGACCGGAACCCAGGGGAACAGGATCCCCCGCGCCTCTGCCAGCGCCTGCAGCGGCCAGAACAGCATGGGCAGCACCAGACCGCGCACCTTGTTTCTGCCCCTCTGCTCGCCTATCAACCGCAGCAAGCCTAGCGCGCACAGAGTTTCTGAAAGGTTAACCCAACATGACCTCGCCCGTCGTCACCCGTTTCGCCCCCTCGCCCACCGGCTATCTGCATATCGGCGGCGGCCGGACGGCACTGTTCAACTGGCTGTTTGCCCGGGGTCGTGGCGCCAAGTTCCTGCTGCGGATCGAAGACACCGACCGCGAACGCTCCACCCCCGAAGCCACGGCAGCCATCCTGCGCGGCCTGACCTGGCTGGGGCTGGACTGGGACGGCGATGTGGTCAGCCAGTTCGAAGGCCGCGAACGCCATGCCGAGGTGGCGCATCAGATGCTGGCGCGCGGTACGGCCTACAAGTGCTTTTCCACCAAGGAAGAAATCGACGCCTTTCGCGCCGAGGCCGAAGCCCGCGGCAGCTATGCCGTGTTTCAAAGCCCCTGGCGCGATGCCGATCCGGCCACCCATCCCAATGCGCCTTTCGCCATCCGCATGAAGGCCCCGCGTGAGGGTGAAACGGTGATAGACGATCAGGTGCAAGGCCGCGTGGTCATCAAGAACGAAACGCTGGATGACATGATCGTGCTGCGGTCCGACAATACGCCGACCTATATGCTGGCCGTGGTGGTGGACGATCACGACATGGGGGTGACCCATGTGATCCGTGGCGACGACCATCTGGTGAACGCGGCCCGGCAGCAGATGATCTATGATGCCATGGGCTGGGCCGTGCCCACCTGGGCGCATATTCCGCTGATCCATGGGCCGGATGGCAAGAAACTGTCGAAGCGCCATGGGGCGCTGGGGGTCGAGGAATATCAGGTGATGGGTTACCCGGCCGCAGGGATGCGCAACTACCTGACCCGGCTGGGCTGGGCGCATGGTGATGCCGAATTCTTCACCACCGAACAGGCGACCGAATGGTTTGATCTGAAGGGAATCGGTCGCGCACCTGCCCGGCTGGATTTCAAGAAACTGGAGAATCTCTGCGGTCAGCACATCGCTGCCAGCGATGACGCTGCACTGCTGCATGAACTGGAAGCCTTCCTTGCAGTCTCCGGTCAACCCACCCTGACGGACAGTCAGCGTGCGCTGATGCAGAGCGGTATGGCCAGCCTTAAGGAACGGGCCAAAACCTTCCCGGAACTTCTTGATAAAGCACGATATATCATGTCCTCCCGGCCCATCTCGCGGGATGAGGCAGCGGAAAAGGCACTTGATGCGGTATCCCGTGGTATACTGCAATCGTTGACGCCGCAGCTGCGAAATGCTAGCTGGACGAAGGACGATCTTGAGGCCATTCTCACCGGGGCTGCCGCCGCAAACGGCATCGGCTTCGGCAAGCTGGCCGCCCCCCTGCGCGCGGCTCTGGCCGGGCGCACGGTAAGCCCCAGCGTCTATGACATGATGCTTGTCATCGGTCAGGACGAAACGATTGCGCGGCTGGAGGATGCGGCGGCCTGATTGCTGCACCCTCTGCCGGTTGAATATCGCCGCGGCGCCATTACGGCGTCGCACGCCAACGCAGAGGGATGTGAGATGGCAGAACCGACCAAGACCGCTACGCTGACGATTGATGACAAGGTCATCGAATTGCCGATCTACTCGGGCACGCTCGGTCCCGACGTTCTGGATATCCGCAAGCTTTACGGCCAGGCCGACGTTTTCACCTACGACCCCGGATTTACCTCTACCGCCGCCTGCGACAGCGCCATCACCTATATCGACGGTGACAAGGGCGAGCTGCTGCACCGTGGCTATCCCATCGACCAGCTGGCGGAACAGTCCAACTACCTCGAAGTCTGCTTCCTGCTGCTGTACGGCGAACTGCCGACCGGCAGCCAGCTGAAGGATTTCGAACAGCGTGTGACCCGTCACACCATGGTGCATGAACAGATGCACAACTTTTTCCGCGGCTTCCGGCGCGATGCGCCTCCGATGGCCACCATGGTGGGCGTGGTCGGTGCACTGTCGGCCTTCTATCACGATTCGACCGATATCGCCGATCCGTGGCAGCGCGAAGTTGCCGCCATCCGCCTGATCGCCAAGCTGCCGACCATCGCGGCCATGGCCTATAAATACTCGATCGGCCAGCCCTTCGTCTATCCGAAGAACTCGCTCGGCTATGCGGCCAACTTCCTGCATATGTGCTTTGCCGTGCCCTGCGAGGATTATGTGGTGAACCCGATCCTGGCCAAGGCCATGGACCGGATCATGACCTTGCACGCCGATCACGAGCAGAACGCCTCCACCTCCACCGTGCGTCTGGCCGGGTCTTCGGGTGCCAACCCGTTTGCCTGCATCGCGGCCGGCATCGCCTGCCTCTGGGGCCCGGCCCATGGCGGCGCCAACCAGGCCTGTCTGGAAATGCTGCGCGAAATCGGCACCGTGGATCGTATCCCGGAATATATCCGCAAGGCCAAGGACAAGGATGATCCGTTCCGCCTGATGGGCTTCGGGCACCGCGTCTACAAGAACTTCGATCCCCGCGCCAAGGTGATGAAGGAATCCGCCGACGAAGTGCTGAACCTGCTGGGCGTGGAAAACAACCCGACGCTGCAGGTCGCCAAAGAGCTGGAGCGGATCGCGCTGGAAGACGAATATTTCGTGTCCAAGAAGCTGTATCCGAACGTCGATTTCTATTCGGGCATCATCCTTGATGCGATGGGCTTCCCCACCTCGATGTTCACGCCGATCTTCGCGCTGTCGCGCACCGTCGGCTGGATCAGCCAGTGGAAAGAGATGATCTCGGATCCGACCGGCAAGATCGGTCGCCCGCGCCAGCTTTATACCGGCTCGGCCTTCCGCGACTATGTGGATGTGCGTCACCGCTAAGGCGGCAGACCATCGTGCAAAGGGCAGCCCTCGGGCTGCCCTTTCGCTTTGCCGCCTGCCATGGCAGGAAGGGGCGCGGCAGAAGGGGCAGAACATGGCGGGGCGGATCTGGGTACTGGATGTGGCGCGCACAGCGGCGCTGCTGGCAATGGCCAGCTATCATTTCACCTATGATCTGCAGATGTTCGGCCTTGTGCCACCGGGAACGGCAGTTTCCGGCTTCTTCTACGGCTATGCCCGCGCCATCGCCGGAACATTCCTGTTTCTGGCCGGTCTGGGCCTCTGGCTGGCGCATGGCCGGGGCATCCGCTGGGGCGCCTTCTTGCGACGCTGGGCCAAGATCGTTGCGGCAGCCGCGCTGGTAAGCATGGCGACATGGTTCGCCCTGCCCGGCTGGTTCGTGTTCTTCGGCATCCTGCACTGCATCGCGGTGTCCAGCCTGCTGGGGCTAGGCTTCCTGCGGCTGCCTGCCGTTCTGGTCGCCGTGCTGGGCGCGGCCATCATCACGGCATCCTATGTATTGCCGCCCCTCGTGCAGCTGAACCACCCTGGCTTCTACTGGATCGGGCTGCATACCGTTCCGGTGATGTCGGTCGATCTTGAACCACTTATCCCCTGGTTCGGCCCCTTCCTTCTGGGCCTGGCCGCAGGCCGGATCTGCAACCCGCTCTGGCCCCGGCTCGCGCGGATCGGCGGGCCTGCATGGCTGGCCTGGCCCGGACGCCATTCTCTGGCCGTCTATCTGATCCACCAGCCGGTTCTGTTCGGTCTTGTCTGGCTCTGGGTCCGCTTCGGCCCACTGATCTGACGCTGCGTCACACGATCCCGCCCCCCTCGACAGCCAGACCCGCGCTTGCCACAAATCACCATGACCCAAGCACCCCTTTTTGCCCAAAGCCCCGCCGATCTGCCCACGCGCGACCAGCTGCTTGCCATGTCCGGGCTGCAGTTCATGCAGGCCATGCTGGCGGGCGAAATCCCGCATCCCACCATTGCCGCGCTGATGGGCTACCACATCACCAGTGTCGAACCCGGCCGCGTCACCCTGCGCGGCAAGCCGGGGTTCCAGCATACCAACCCCTTCGGCGGCGTGCATGGCGGCTGGTATGGCACGGTGCTGGATACGGCATTGGGCTGTTCGGTGATGACCGCCGTGCCACAGGGGCGCTGGTACACCACGTTGGAATACAAGGTGAATATCACCCGCGCCCTGCCCATCGGCATGGAGATGGAGGCCGAAGGCCTGCTGGATCACGCGGGCCGGTCCACCGCTGTCGCCCATGCCACGATCCGCGGTGCCGAAGATGGCCGGGTCTATGCCACCGGATCAACCACCTGCATCATTTTGAGCTAGGCCGCAGCCGCCGGAACAGGCTGCGCTTCGGTTCGGCCCGCAGGGCATCGGGGTGGATGCGTTCCGAACGGTCGCGCCCCACGACCCGCGCCTTGCGCAACAGGAAGGCCGCGCCAAAACGGTGCCAGGTGCCCACCATCGGCGCCAGCGGATCGCGCGGGAATCGGTCAGCCCAGCCCGCAGGCAGTGGCAGGCCACAGGCCTCGGCCCGCTCCAGCATCCAGACCAGCGGGATATTGGCAAGCGGGCGCGCGGCCTCGAAATCGCCCAGCTGGCCGCCCACATCGCCATGCGCGCCGCGAAACCACACCTGTTCCACATTGCCCTCCCAGCCCGGCGGGCAATCCCACAGCACCGGGGTGAACACTTCGCGCGTTTCATGCAAGGCCAGCGCATGAAACCCGTGGCGGATGGACGCGCCAAGCTGGTGGTTGTGAAAGGCATGGCGCCCCTCGGTCAGCATCCACAACAGTGGCAGACGCAGCCCCAGCGCCTTGACGGTATCCCAGACACCCAGCATCTGGATCGGCGCCGCCACATGGCAATTGGCGCGGGCAAAGGCGCGGGCCGCATCACTGTCGGGATTGCGTTCATAATGGCGATAGGCCAGCGTCACATTGCGTTCGGTCGCCATATCATGGCGCAGCAGCCCCACCCGGTCGATCACCCCGGCCAGGCTGCGCACCGCATAGGCGCCACGCGAATAGCCGAACAGAAAGATGCGGTCGCCCGCGCGATAGTGGCTGCACAGATGGCCATAGGCGCGGCGGATCTGGCGGTTGATGCCCCGCCCCTGCATCACATCCAGCGTATCGGCCCAGCCCTGCCATTGCAGGCCCGGTTCGTAATACAGGCTGCGGCGCGGGCTGCCCGGCACGGATTCGCGCATCAGCTGGAACGCGCGGCCTGCATTGCTTTCATGCCCGGGATGCAACGAGGCCAGCGTGCCATCCAGCACGATCACATGATCCACCTGCCCGCGCTGCACCCCGCGCGGCGGGGCATCTGCCGGATCGGTCTGCGCCACCGGGCGACGGCGGAACCACTGCAACAGCCGGTCGATCAGCGCCATGCACCCACCATCCGCGGCCCCCTGCGCCCCTGCCCTGCGTTCTGCATCCCACCCCCTTCTGCCAGAGGTCCAATGCTAAACGCCCGGCCGGACAAGTCCAGCCGGGCGTTCAAAAGGTCCGAGGGCCGCAGTTCAGACCTTAAGCGACAACACCGTGGCGATCGTCAGTTCGCCAAAGCCGTTGAAACGGGTGTTGGTGGCCACCGAATAGGCGCCCATCCCGTGGATCACCAGATAATCGCCCTCGGCGATATCATCGGCCAGCATCAGCTCGCCCGGGATACGGTCCACCGAATCACAGGTCGGGCCAAAGACAATGCGCGAGGCCAGATCGCCCTTGCGCTTGGCACCCACGCCATCGACAACTTCGATCCGGTCGATGATACCCACCAGCGGCAGTTCGGCCAGCGCGCCATAGACGCCATCGTTCAGGAACACATGGCTGCCATCGCGCACGGCCTTCACCTTGGCGATATGGGTGAAGGCATCGCCGCACAGGCCACGGCCCGGCTCGCACACCAGAATCGGACGGGTATCGCCGAAGGCATCGGTCGCCACGCGGTCGATCAGCGCAAAGGTTTCGTCGATCTGCGGCACCACGGCCTGCAGGCGATGGTTCGGGAAGCCGCCGCCGACGTTCAGGCGGGCAATCGTCACACCGGCCTCACGGGCGATATCGGCAGCCGCGCGGATATATGCCTCCCAGGCGGCGGGATCGGTGCATTGCGTGCCCGGGTGGAAGGTCAGCGAGGGGATGAACCCGGCTTCGGCCACACGCTTCAGCAGCTGGGACGAAAGTTCCACCGTGGCACCGAACTTGGCGCCAAAGTTATAGGCGGCACCCGCCACCGGCAGCTTGAAGCGCACGGTGATTTCGCAGCCATCGGCCGGCACCAGATCAATCAGCTTTTCCAGCTCGGATGCCGAATCGACGGAATAGGATTTCACGCCCAGCTCCACCGCCACGGCAATTTCGGCACGGGCGCGGACGGGGTTGTTGTAGTGCATGGCGGCATCGGGGGCCAACCGCTTGATCAGCCGCATCTCGCCAGGCGAGGCCACGTCAAAGCCGCGGATACCGGCGGCCGACAGGTTTTCGATCACGACTTCGGACGGGTTGGTTTTCACCGCATAGGTGACCATGCCGGGGAAGCCGTCGATGAACCGACGCGCCGCAGCCTGCAGCACGGCAGGCGAAAAGAACAGCACCGGATTTTCCGGGCGCACAGTGCGGATATACTCGGTCGGGTTGGACCAGATCGTTTTGGAAAGTCCCATCGGCGTGTCCTTTCTGCCAATAGAACGCAAGCGGCCATTGCCCGGAACCTCTCCGGGAGCCTGCACCTGCGCGGTCATTACAACCAGGCCAGGTGCGTATGAGCCGCCCTTTTCCTGAAAACGTGGAATGCGCATATGGGGCACATGTTCACCGATGAAAACTACAAAAATATAGTGTAAGGGTGACATAATGACGAAAATGGCAGGCAAATTGCATGGATGAACTGGATCGCAACATCATCGGGCTTCTCAGCGCCGATGCACGCATGTCAGTGGCCACTCTGGCCCGGCGGATGAAGGTCGCGCGGTCCACCGTGCAGGCCCGGCTGGAACGGCTGGAGACCACCGGGGTGATCGCGGGCTATACCCTCAAGCTGGGCGAAAATGCCCGGCAGGGGCGGCTCAGGGCCACGGTTCTGCTGACGATCGAGCCGCGCGCGCAGGCCGCCATCGTCACCCGGCTGAAGTCGATCGCCGAGGTGGAAAAGGTGTTCACCACCTCGGGCCGCTATGACCTGCTGCTGCAGATCGCCTCGCCCTCGACACAGGTACTCGATCAGGTGCTGGATCAGATCGGGGCGCTGACCGGGGTTGTCAGCTCGGAAAGCCTGATACACCTGTCCACCAAATTCGACCGGGCCGTGTAGCGCGGATCAGCGCAGGCGGAACAGATCGACGAAGGCCTGCCCCTCGGCCAGATCGCCCTCAAACCCGATCAGCCCCTGCGCGCATTCCGCCAGCGGGCGCGGGCCATAGATCGCAGCCGCCATGGCATTAGCCTGACCGGTAAACCGCAAGGGCGCAGCGGGCGAATCACCCCGCGCCACCCGATAGGCCCCGGGGGCGGTGCGGATGATGAACCTGTCCGCCCCCAGCTGCATCTGCACCACATGCGCCCCGGCGCGATCACGCGCGCACATGGCCCGCATCGACAGCATCAGCGCCGTGGGGGAAATGAACTGCCGTGGGTCATGCCCCGGCTGCGCGGCGCCCCAGTGGCACAGTGCCCGCAGCACCGGCCACAGCCCCAGCCCCGCATCCGTCAGCGCATAGACCTGCACGCGCGCAGGATCAGGCAGAATGGCACGGCTGACGAGCCCCGCCGCCTCCAGCCCCTCCAGCCGCTGGGTCAGCACATTGGCGCTGATCCCCGGCAGGCCCTCGCGCAGCGCGCTGAACCGGCGCGCGCCCAGCATCAGCTCGCGCACCACCAGAAGCGCCCAGCGATCCCCGACAAGATCCAGTGCATGGGCGGCAATACAGCCTTCATTGTAGCTTCGGCGCGTGCTGGTCACTTCATATAACTTTTGGTTGCTTTTTATAACTACCAGCGCCAGCCTCGGCAATGCAAGCGAGGAGGACAAGACATGCCCTATATCGACGGCTTCGTGATTCCCGTACCCACCGCCCGGCGCGACGATTATCGCGCGCATGAGGAAAAGTGGTGGCCCAGCTTCCAGAAACTTGGCGCGCTGTCGCTGGTGGTGGGCTGGGGCGACGAGGTGCCGCCCGGCAAACAGACCGATTTCCTGCGCGCCGTCGATGCGACCGCAGACGAGACGGTGGTGTTCTGCTGGATGACCTGGCCCGACAAAGAGACCCGCAATGCCGCCTACAAGGCCATGGAGGCCGCGATGGACCCGGCCGATATGGCCGAGATGCCCTTTGACGGCAAGCGGATGATCTATGGCGGCTTTACCCCCCTTCTGAGCTTCGGAGCCTGATCATGAGCCACCATGGCCTGCCCTGCTGGTATGAGCTGACCACCCCCGACATCGCCGCAGCCACCGCCTTTTACGGCGGGTTGCTGGATTGGCAGGTGCAGAATGCCGGGATGGAGGGATTCGATTACTTCCTCGCCCTGCGCGATGGCGCAATGGTCGCCGGGATGATGGAACCTATGGCCGGGATGCCCACGGCATGGGCTGTCTATTTCGCGGTGGACGATTGCGATGCCACCTGCGCTCAGGCAAAGGCGCTTGGCGGGCAGGTCTATGCCGGGCCGGATGATATCCCGCAAACCGGGCGCTATGCGGTGCTGGCCGATCCGCAGGGCGCGGTATTCGCCATATTGCAGCCGCTGCCGGGGCCGCAAAGCGTGGCCTTCGATCAGCAGAAGCAGGGCCATGGCAACTGGCACGAGCTGATGAGCCCCGATCCGGTGGCGGGTCTGGCCTTCTATGCCGAAATCTTCGGCTGGACGGCGGGTGAGGCCATGCCGATGGGCGAGATGGGCACGTATCAGATCTTTGGCCGCCCCGGCCAGGATCTGGGCGGCATGATGGGCCTGCCGGGGCCGGATGTGCCGCCGCATTGGCTGCCCTATTTCGGCGTGGCCAGCGCCACGGCCGCCATTGCGCAGATCGAAGCCACGGGCGGCAGGATCCTGCATGGTCCGCAAGAGGTGCCGGGCGGCGCCTTCATCGCCATGGCACAGGATCCGCAGGGCGCCCATTTCGCGGTGGTGGGCGGCAAATAGCGTCCGGCAAATTTCTTCGAAGAAATTNNATGCCGATGGAAAAGACCTTCAATGCCACCGAGGCCGAGGCCCGGATCTCGAAACACTGGATCGAGGGCAAGGCAGGCCGTGCAGGGGCGAATGCTCGGCCCGGCGCCCCGGCCTTTTCCGTGATGATCCCGCCGCCCAATGTGACCGGCAGCCTGCATATGGGCCATGCCTTCAACAATACGCTGCAGGATATTCTGGTGCGCTGGCACCGGATGCAGGGGCATGACACGCTCTGGCAGCCCGGCACCGATCACGCGGGCATCGCCACCCAGAT
>DOMY01000023.1 GCA_003509785.1 Gemmobacter sp. | reverse complement strand
GGGGCATGGCGTCGGGACAGCGACGCAGGCATGGCTTGGGGAAGCGATGCACCCGTAAATCAGACCGCAGGCAGAGCAGAAGCGGGTGAGACACCCGGGCAGATCAGAAGCGCAACATGGCGCGAAGCCGGATCAGGGACGCTGACGCGGCGGGAAAGCGATCAGGCGAGATCCATTCAGACCAGACCTGGCAGGCAAAGCCCGACAAAAAGCATGACGAACAGGGCACAGGTGCCGATCGCATCTTCGATCAATGTATCGGACGAACGGCGCAGAGTTGCTTTGACATCCTTCAGCATCGGTAGCCTCCTGTTGCTTTGTTCCCATATTGTTCTCATGAGAATCGGATTCTGTAAAGAACTTTATGAGAACATTTGAGAACAAAGCAGGTTTACTGCTGCAGAAGGAACGCAGGCTGGGCGATGCTGGTTCCCTCAGCCCACCGAGATGAGGCGGATGGCGCGATCCTGATCGAGCAGCCAGAGCAGCAGGCGCACCGCCCGGCCGCGCTGGCTTTCCAGTGCCGGATCTTCGGCCAGCAGGCGGCGCGCATCGCTTTGCGCGATTTCCATCAGGGCGGATTGCCGTTCCAGATCGGCCACGCGAAAGCGTGGCAGGCCGGATTGNNGGCGCCTGATACATCAGCAGGCAGGTGGATTGCGCGGCGCCGCGCCCGACCCGGCCGCGCAGCTGATGCAGCTGCGCCAGGCCGAAGACCTCGGCCCGTTCCACCACCATGATCGAGGCATTGGGCACGTTGACCCCCACCTCGATCACCGTGGTGGCCACCAGCACCGCAGTTTCCCCGGCCACGAAGCGGGCCATGGCGGCATCCTTTTCCGCCGGGGGCATCTGGCCGTGCACCAGCCCGACCCGGTCGCCCAGTGTGGCGCGCAGCTGTTGAAAGCGGGCCTCGGCGCTGGCGTAATCCACCAGCTCGCTGTCTTCGACCAGCGGGCAGACCCAATAGGCCTGCCNNTGCGCGGGATCGGCGTGGCCGTCATCACCAGAACATCGGCGGCCTGACCCTTGGCGCCAAGTTCCATCCGCTGCGCCACGCCGAAGCGGTGCTGTTCGTCGATCACGGCAAGGCGCAGGTCGTGGAAGATCACATCCTTCTGGAACACCGCATGGGTGCCGACGAGGATCGCAATTCCGCCGGTGGCCAGCGCCTGAAGTTTGGCGGCACGTTCGGCGCCCTTGTCGCGGCCGGTGAGGATTTCCAGCCGGATACCAGCGGCGGCGGCCAGGGGGGCGAGGCTTTCCAGATGCTGGCGGGCCAGAATTTCGGTGGGCGCCATCATCACGCCCTGGCCCCCGGATTCTACCGCGACCAGCAGCGCCAGAAAGGCCACCAGCGTCTTGCCGGCCCCCACATCGCCTTGCAGCAGCCGGTTCATCCGCAGGTCAGACCCCATGTCGGCGGCAATTTCGGTACTGGCGCGCAGCTGGGCGCCGGTTGGCATATATGGCAGCGAATCCAGTACCTTCTGGCGCAAAGCTCCGGTACCGCATGAACTTTGCCCCTTGCCGCGCCGCAGCTGTTGGCGGGCCAGGCCAAGCGTCACCTGATGGGCGAACAGCTCGTCATAGGCCAGACGCTGGCGGTTGGGCGCATCAGGGGCGATATCGGCAGCGCTGCGGGGCGCATGGCAGGAGGCGATGGCCACATGCCAGTCAGGCCAACCCTCGCGCCGCTTCAGCGGGCCGTCGATCCATTCTGGCAGGTCGGGCGTGCGGATCAGGGCGAATTGCGCGGCCTTGGTCACCTGTTTCTGCGTCAACCCGGCGGTCAGCGGATAGACAGGTTCATAGGCAGGCAGCTCTGCCGCCTCTTCGGGGCGCAGAACATGATCGGGATGCACCATCTGGGCAATGCCGTCGAACAGCTCTACCCGGCCCGAAACCAGCCGCTTCTGCCCGGTGGGCAGCAGCTTGGTCAGGTAATCGGCGCGGGCGTGGAAGAAGACCAGCTGAAATTCCAGCGCCGCATCCCGCACATTGATGCGATAGGGCCGCCCCTTGATGCGGGGCGGCAGATGGTTGCCCACTGTCACCTCTACCGTCACCACGCCGGGCGGCAGGATGTCGCGGACCGAGTCGCGCCGGGCACGATCCACGCCGGAATGGGGCAGCAGGAACAGCAGATCTTTCGGCCGCTCTACCCCCAGCGCCGCAAAGGCCTTGGCGGTCTTTGGCCCCACACCCTCCAGCGTTTCCAGATCGGCAAACAGCGGGAACAGGATTTCCGGGCGGCTCATCTCAGGCCTGACCGGCGAGGGTGATCCATTCATCCTCGTCGATGATTTGCACCCCCAGGGCCTGCGCCTGCTTGGCCTTGGATCCGGCACCGGGGCCTGCAACCACCAGATCGGTCTTGGCGCTGACCGAACCGGCGACCTTGGCCCCCAAAGCCTCGGCCCGGGCCTTGGCTTCGGCGCGGGTCATCTTTTCCAGCGTGCCGGTGAAGACCAGCACCTTGCCGGCAACCGGCGATTCGGTGGCGCGCTGTTCGGGGGCCGTGATCTGGCGCAGCTCTGCGATCAGCCGCTCGACCGAGGCGCGTTCGGCCGGTTGGGCCAGCGCGGTGACCAGCGCCACTGCCAGAACGGTACCCACACCGTCGATCGCCGTCAGCTCCTGCCAGGCGGCGCGGGCGCCCCCGGGCAGCGGCGGTTTATCCCAGACGGCGTTGCGGGCCGCAGACACCTGCGCCCGGCGGCCTTCGGCCTGGGCTGCGGCACGTTCGGCGGCGGCAGCACGATCAGCCGCAATCTGGCGATGCGCGGCGGGAGCTGCGGCATCGACAGCGGCGGCCAATGCAGGCCAGCTGCCATAGTGGCGGGCCAGATCGCGGGCCGCAACCTCACCGACATGGCGGATGCCAAGGGCAAACAGCAGGCGTTCCAGGCTTATGGTGCGGCGGTCGTCGATGGCGGCGAACAGCTTTTCGGCGCTGCGGGCCCCAAACCCGTCGCGGTTCTTCAGCTTGGTGAGCTGCGCGGCATCGCGGGCCTGCAGGGTGAAGATATCGGCTGGTTCCCGGATCGGCAGACCGGGATCGGCAAAGA
>DOMY01000248.1 GCA_003509785.1 Gemmobacter sp. | reverse complement strand
GCCATGAAGGGCGTGGTCTTCCAGATATCCACCATCAGCACGGCATACATCGCGGTATCGACGCTGGCCGTCCAGGCGATCTTCTGGTCGATCAGGCCGACCGACAGCAACATGTCATTGATGATCCCGAACTGGTCATTCAGCATCCAGGCCCAGATCTTGGCCGAAACGATGGTGGGGATGGCCCAGGGGATCAGGATGGCCGCCCGCACCAGACCGCGGCCCCGGAATTCGGCATTCAGCACCAGTGCCACGATCAGCCCAAGCACGGTTTCCAGCGTGACGGAAACGAAGGCAAAGCGCAGCGTGTTCCACACCGCATTCCACCAGGCCGGATCCACCAGCGTGCCGCGCCAGACCGTGCGGCCCGAAGACAGCGTCCGCATGGACAGGTAATTGTCGAACCCGATCCATTGCCCGCCATACAGATCGGACAGCGAGGTATCGGTGAAGGAAAACCAGATCGTGCGCAGCAGCGGCCAGGCGGCAACACAGATCAGCGCGGCCAGCATGGGCGCCAGAAACCAGAAGGCGGCGCGCTGGCGTTGTTGCAGAAGCGACAGATCGCCGCTGCGGGAAGGCAGGAATGTCATGGGGCTCTCCCGTCTGGCCACCCTGGGCCGGAGCTAGGGGCGGGCGGATCGTCNNCCCGCCGGGGTTCGGCGGAATGGGGAGGATTACCAGCCCGAACCCTTGATATCGCTCAGCTCCAGCTCCAGCAGCTCCAGGTTCTCTGCAGCTGTGCCGCTGCCCGACAGGGTGCTGTGGACGGCGGACCAGAACTTGGCCGAGACTTCGTTGTATTTCCCCTTTGTCGGGGCAGAGGGGCGCGGAACAGCCTGGGTGAACACGTCTTTCCAGCGCGGAATGATCGGCTGGGCGGCCGCAATATCGGCATCATCATACAGCGCGGCGATGGTGGGCAGGTTCGATTCCGCAATGGCGCGCTGCTTCTGCGCCTCTGGCCCGGCCAGATAAAGCGCAAGGCTGATCGCGGCTTCCTGCTTGGCCGAATATTTCGAAACCGCAATGTTCCAGCCGCCCAGCGTGGCGGCCGATCCGTCATGCCCGCCACCCGAAGGCAGCGGCGCCACGTCGAACAGGCCCTGCACCGCTGAATCCGGCCCATTGCCCAACCCATAGGCATAGGGCCAGTTGCGCATGAAGACGGCATTGCCGGTCTGCCAGACGCCGCGCGCCTCTTCTTCCTGATAGGCCAGAACGCCGCCGGGGCTGATGGTGCCGACCCAGCTCTTGACCAGATCAAGCGCAGCGATGGCCTGCGGGTTGTTGACCGAAATGGTGCCGTCCGGCTCCACGATCTGGCCGCCCCCGAAGGATTTCACCCATTCCAGCGCATTGCAGGTCAGCCCTTCATAGGCATTGCCCTGCCAGACAAAGCCCCACAGATCGGCCTTGCCTGCGGCGCGTTCGGCCTCCTGAATCTGGCGGGCGGTCTCTGTCATTTCTTCCCAGCTGGCCGGAACCGGCTTGCCGTGCTTTTCCAGCAGATCCTTGCGGTAATACAGCGCGGGCGCATCGGTGAAGATCGGCAAAGCGACCAGCTTTCCATCCACCGTCTGGCTTTCGATGATCGAGGGAAAGTGCTGCGGCGCCAGATCCTTTGCCACTTCGGTCATGTCCACGAAATGATCCGCCAGCTGCGGCGCCCAGATCACATCGGTCTGATAGAGGTCGATATCCGCCGTCCCCGCCGCCAGCCAAAGCCGGTACTGCGCGAACTGATCCGAGGTCGAGGCCGGCATCGGCACCATGGTGACCGTGTGCCCGGTGGCCTGCTCCCACGGCTGCACCAGCGTCTTGAAATTGGCCACGGCATTGCCACNNCTCGTCCGCATGTGCCAGCGATGGCCCGATGGCCAACAGCACGCCAGCCGCCACCGTTGACCGCAGGGCTGCGGCCTTGAAAATTTCTTTCATGATTTCCTCCCGTTATGCTGTCCCGCAGCGCAACTCCCCTCTTTGCTCCTCCTCATGGGCTGCAAGCGGGGCGGCATCCGAAACGTTTCGGAAATATGCGTGTGACAGCGCGCCTGCGTCAACAGAAATTTTGGCGGCAGGTAGAGGTGACGGCCTAAAGACGGCCGCAGGACGCCCGGTCGAAGAAAGCAATGCCGCCCATTTTCTGAAGCGTTTCAATCGGCTGGCCATCCAGCGCCTGCACAAGCAGGCTCGCCATCGGGCCCCAGCTTTCTTTCAGGGGGGCAGAGGTGGTGGTCAGCGCCGGAAACAGCGATTCCGCCGTGGCGCCCGGCAGGTGATCATCATGCGCCACAACCGAAACATCCGCCGAAATCCGCAGGCCAAGCGCCTGCAGCGCATCGTAAACCCCCAGCGCAATCAGCATGTTACCCGCAATGATCGCCGTTGGCCGGCAACTGCCCGGCAGCATCAGGCGGATGGTTTCCGTCAGGCCGAAATTGCGGTTCATCATGCCGTTGCGATGCAGATCAGGGTCATGGGCAATCCCCGCCGCCGCCAATGCCGCCACATGGCCGCGCAGCCGCGATTCGACATAAGTGCGCCCCGGAACCCCATTCAGAAAGGCGATTCTCTGATGACCAAGGCCGGTCAGATGCGCGGTCAGCCGATGCGCGACCGCGTAATTGTCGATATCGAAATAGGCGAAATCGTTTTTGTCGCCCAATCGGCCATGCACCACAAAGGGCACATCCCGCTTGCGCAGAAAGGCGATGCGCGGATCATTCATCACCGGATCGGTGATGACAAAGCCATCCAGCGCCGCGCTATCAATCAAGCGGCGATGCACGGCCACCGGATCTTCCTGCGGGTTGATTACATGCAGCAGGAAATGCACCTGCTGCTGCGCGAAACTTGCCGAAAGGCCGCTGATCATTTCAACGAAAACCGCGTGCCCATCTGTGCTGACGGGCGGCGGCACAACAAGCCCAACGGTGCCCGATCGCCCGGTGACAAGGCGCCGGGCAGATATGTTTGGCTGATATTTCAGAAGCTTGGCGGCTTCCTGCACACGGGCGCGGGTCTGTTCGTTCACATCGGAATGGCCGTTCAGCGCCCGGCTCACCTGGGTGACCGAGAGGCCAAGATGCCGGCTAAGATCCTTCAGTGTCGCCATGCAGGCCTGTGCCCCTTCTTCTGCCAGAACAGATGTCTGCCACGGCGCAGCGCAGGTCAAGCAATCCGAAACGTTTTGGCAATATTAACCGCCTGCTGCGCGACCGTGGCGCCCCCTTATCCTGTGGCCTGACCTTCTGGCCATAATGCAAGGCTTGCCACCTGCCCCCACCCCAACCGGCCCCTGTCGGCCCGGTGACGGGACGCAGGCGGGACGCAAAACTGACGCTGGCGGCCCGGCGCCCCGAAAGGCAAGCTGCGGCATTGACACCCCTGCCCTGCGCGGGACACTGATCGCTGCTAAAGACAGGCCCAACTGAAGACAGGAAGAACACCCGATGTCGAAACTCTGCTTTCCGGCGCCCCTGCCCGTATTGCTGCCCGTTGCCGGGCAGGATGCGCTGTTCCCCGTGCGCCGGGTCTATTGCGTGGGCCGCAACTATGCCGAACATGCCCGCGAAATGGGGCATGACCCGGATGCAGCACCGCCGTTCTATTTTCAGAAGAACCCCGACAACCTGAACCTGACAGGAAAATTTCCGTATCCGTCGCTGACCAATGATCTGCATTACGAGGTGGAACTGGCGGTTTTCCTGCAGGAGGGCGGTGAAAACATTGCCGCCGAAGAGGCGCTGTCGAAGGTCTTTGGCTATGCGGTGGCGCTGGACATGACGCGGCGGGATCTGCAGGCCGAGGCCAAGAAACAGGGCCGCCCGTGGGAAGCCGCCAAGGCGGTGGACCATTCGGCGCCTGTCGGCCCGGTTACCCCGGTAGCGGTCTGGTCGGATCTTGACGGCGCGGGCATCCGGCTGCGCGTGAATGGCGCCATCCGGCAAGAGGCCCGGCTGGCCGATATGATCTGGGCCGTGCCCGGCATCGTCGCCACCCTGTCACAGGCGTTCCGGCTGGCGCCGGGCGATGTGATCCT
>DOMY01000323.1 GCA_003509785.1 Gemmobacter sp. | reverse complement strand
GGGGCCGGGAAACCCCGGCCCCTTTTCTTCTGTCGGCCTGTTCTTCTGGCGGTGCTGCGTCAGGCCGTGGCTTTGGCCAGCGCCTGATCCAGATCCGCGATGATATCCGCCGCATCCTCGATCCCGATCGACAGGCGCACCACATTGGGCGCCGCACCGGCGCGCACCTGCGCCGCCTCGTCCAGCTGGCGGTGGGTGGTCGATGCCGGATGGATGATGAGGGATCGGGTATCGCCCAGATTGGCCACATGGCTGAACAGGTTCAGGCTGTCGACCAGCTTCACGCAGGCCTCATAGCCGCCCTTCACGCCAAAGGTGAACAGCGCGCCCGCGCCCTTCGGCACGATCCGCGCCACCCGATCATTGTAAGGCGAAGAGGCCAGCCCCGGCCAGGTGACGAAATCCACCCGCGGATCGGCCTCCAGCCATTCGGCCACGGCTTTCGCGTTTTCCACATGGCGCTGCATCCGCAGGCCCAGGGTTTCGATCCCCATCAGCGTGTAATGCGCGCCCTGCGGGTTCATCGTCATGCCCAGATCGCGCAGGCCAACGGCGATGGAATGGAAGGTGAAGGCCATGCCCCCCAGCGCCGCATGGAAGTTCAGCCCGTGATAGGCCGGTTCCGGCGCGGCCAGCGAGGGGAACTTGCCACTGGCCGACCAGTCGAAGGTGCCACTGTCCACCACCACGCCGCCGGTGACGGTGCCATTGCCGGTCAGGTATTTGGTGGCCGAATGCACCACCAGCGTGGCGCCATGTTCGATCGGTTTGCACAGATAGGGCGTGGCCGTGGTGTTATCCACGATCAGCGGCAGGCCGACCTCTTTCGCCACGGCGGAAACCGCATCCAGATCGGTGATATAGCCGCCCGGATTGGCGATGGTTTCGCAGAAGATCGCGCGGGTATCATCATCCACCGCCGCTTTCAGCGCGTCCAGATCATCGAAATCCACGAATTTGGCCGACCAGCCGAACTTCTTGATCGTATTGGAAAATTGCTGGATCGTGCCGCCATAGAGCCGGGTGGAGGCGACCACGTTGCAGCCGGGCTGCATCAGCGGAAACAGCGCCATGATCTGCGCCGCATGGCCCGAAGAACAGCAGACCGCACCCGCGCCGCCCTCCAGCGCCGCCACCCGTTCGGCCAGCGCCGAAATGGTGGGGTTGGTCAGGCGGGAATAGATGTAACCCACTTCCTGCAGGTTGAACAGCTTCGCCGCGTGATCGGCATCGCGGAACACATAGGCGGTGGTCTGGTAGATCGGCACCTGCCGCGCGCCGGTCGCCGGATCAGGGTGCGCCCCGGCATGGATGGCCAGCGTATCGAATCCGAGGGGTCTTTCGCTCATGGGTCTCTCCTCCCGCATGGGTTGCGGCGCGAGGGTAGGGGAGGCGGGGCCAAGGGGCAATGGGCTGCGCGCCGCCCCTCACCCCAACCCTCTCCCCCGAGGGGAGAGGGGGCGCGTTGCAAGGGGTGGGCACCGCAGAGCAACATTCCCTCTCCCCCCCGGGGGAGAGGGCAGGGTGAGGGGGCGCGTTGCAAGGGGTGGGCACCGCAGAGCAACATTCCCTCTCCCCCCCGGGGGAGAGGGCAGGGTGAGGGGGCGGCACGACCGGGGTGAGGTGCGATCAGGCGCGCAGATCCTTGGGGCTGCCCATCACCACATAGGTGGTCAGCCGGTCCACCTGCGGCAGGGCGCCCAATATCTCGGTGTGGAAATGCTTGTAATCCACCAGATCTGCCGCCTCAATCCGCAGCAGATATTCCACCGTGCCGGTGATGTTGTGACATTCCACCACCTGCGGCGCGCGGGAAACGGCGCGTTCGAACGCCTCTTGCGCGGCCTTGGTATGGGCGTTCAGCCCGACGGTGATATAGGCGATGAACCCCGCCCCCACCTTCGCCGGGTCGATCACCGCGCGATAGCCCTTGATGACGCCGCTGCGCTCCAGCTCCTGCACCCGGCGCAGACAGGCCGAGGGCGACAGGCCCACCCGTTCGGCCAGCGCCAGATTGGGCAGCCGCCCCTCTTGCGCCAGAACCTGCAATATCTTCTGGTCTGTGCGATCCATCTTCGTCATTTGTTGTGAAATGTGATCCAGTATTGCAATGATTGCAACCTTTCGCAGCGCAGTTTCGGCAAGGATTGCGCCATGATGACCCAAGATATGCTGTTTGCCCTGATCGGCTTTGCCTTCGTCACCTCGGTCACACCGGGGCCCAACAACCTGATGCTGATGGCCTCGGGGGCCAATTTCGGCTTTATGCGCAGCGTGCCGCATATGCTGGGCATCGGGATCGGCTTCATGGCCATGTGCTTTCTGGTGGGGCTGGGCCTCGCGGGGGTGATTTTTGCGCTGCCGGTGGCAGAGCTGGCGTTGAAGATCGTGTCCTGCCTTTACATGCTATGGCTGGCGGCAAAGATCGCGCGATCCGCCCCGCCGAAGGCAGGCGCGGCGCAGGGGCGGCCGATGACATTCTGGCAGGCGGCGGCTTTTCAATGGGTTAACCCCAAGGCCTGGGCCATGGCGCTGAGCGCGACAGCCATCTATGCGCCGGATCGCAGCCTGTGGGCGCTGGCGCTGGTGGCGCTTGTCTTCGGGGCGATGAACCTGCCGTCGGTCAGCGTCTGGACGCTGGTGGGGCAGGGGCTGCGGCGCTGGCTGGCCGATCCGGCACGGCTGCGCGCCTTCAACTGGACCATGGCGGGGCTGCTGGTTCTGTCGCTGTGGCCGGTGCTGCAGATGTGATCTAGCGGAACCAGAAACCGTTCTTTTTCAGCTGGTTGCGGATCGCCTGTTCCTTGCGCGGCAGGTTGGCCCGATCAAACAGGGCACGGGCCTTGTGGCCCTTGCCCTGATAGACCAGCTTGCGGTAAGGTTCATGTTCCTTCAGCACCTGCTTGACCTTGCGGGGGGCGCAGACCGCTTCCAGCACCTCGACCGCGCGGTCGCTTTCGCGGGCATAGAGCAGCGAGAGGCTGCGGTAATGGCAGGTCACATCGCCATCCAGCCCGGCAAGTGCGGGGCCGGGCCGTCCGCCGCCAAGCGAATGGATGACAAGCGGCAGGGCGATCTGATCCAGCCAAGGGTCAAGCACTTGTAAATCAAGCTCTTTCGGCGGGTCGTCGTGGATGCTGCGCGCCATCTGCAGAAAGCGCGTGCCGAAGGTGCGGGGGCTGTGATGAAAGAACCAGCCCGCATTGAAATACAGATAGCGGCGCCAGTATTCATCAGGCTGCGACAGATCGAGCGAGCTTGCGAAATCCAGCCCGAAGCGGGTGTAAAGCGATTGCCAGATCGCGCTGTAGCCGGGGCCGTAAAGTTCGGTCTGCGGCCAGGTGCCCTCGCGCCGCATCGAGGCGGAAGGCTTTGAAAAATCGAAGGGAATCTGCGACAGATCGCCGGTTATCAGCGTGTCTGTATCCAGAAACAGGAAAGGCGCATCGGGCAGGATGCCCAAAGCCTCGATCTTGTTGCCATAGGGGTAGGCGGCGCCGAAGGCCCGGCTGTCGAAGGGCAGGATTTCGGCGCCCAGATCGGCCAGAAGGGCGCGGGTGGCGGGATCGGTCAGCCGCGGGTCATCGGGCCACAGCGGGCCGGGCTGCGGTTCGGCCAGGATCAGGCGGCCCGCAAAGCCGGGGCTGGTATGGCGCAGCGAGGCGGCCAGCACCACGGCTTCGGCGGCAAGGCGGCCCGATTGCACTACGGCAAGCAGGTTGAAATTCTGCGCAAGATCGGCCGGATGTGTCATGATCGCCCTGTCCTCTGGCGTGACTATAGCGGGGCGCGGCAGGGGATGCAGCGATTTTATGGGAGGAATTTCAGAATGTTGCGCTATGCTTTCTGTCTTGTGCTGCTGGCCCTTCCGGCCAGCGCGCAGAATTTCACCACTGCCGCCGAAGTGAAGCCGATCCTGCAGGCGACCAAGGGCAACTGGATCGCGGTTCGCGAATGGAACGGGCAGGATCTGATCTATTTCACACACCTGGAAAGCTGGCGCTGCGGGCTGGCCGAGCTGCGCTATGGGGTGAATGGCGGGTTGCCGGAAGTGTGGAAGATGGACCCCTGTTTCGAAGGGACGGCGCAGGCCAATGCCATCGGCGCCGACCGGCTGCCTTATGTGGCGCTGCCGCTGGGATCGGTGCAGCGGGTGGATATCATGCTGATCTTCGACGATGGCAGCACCGACAGCGCCGGGTTTGACCGGGCCGCGGTGCTGATGCCGGGATAGCTGGCCTGCGTCCTGCCACTGTCGGGTTTGCGTCGGGCTTGCGTCCCGACAGCGGCGGGCGGGTCAGGCGCGGGGGGTGAAGCGCAGGCTGAGGCAGGACATGCCGCCATCCAGCTTGGCACATTCGCTGTTGCCGATCTCGCGCAGGGCATAGCCCGCTGCCAGCAGCCGGTCGCGGGTGCGGGGGAAGCCTGCGGGCATCAGCACCAGATCGTTGAAGCGGATGGTATTGGCGGCGGCCTCTTCGCCCTCGGCCACGTCGATCAGGCGATAGCCTTTGAAGCAGCCCGACTCCGACAGGCGCCGGGTGGAGAGGATGGTTTCGGCATCAAGCAGCGAACAATCGGTCTTGAAATGCAGCACGCCGGGGGGCGTATGCACCTCGCGCACCACCTCGCCCCAATCGGCGGTGAGGGCGGCGAGTTCGGCAATGCCTGCGGCATTGGTGCGGGCAGAGCGGCCGACGAGGATTTCGGTTTCGGTCATCAGGATATCGCCGCCTTCGATGAAGCTGTCTGCGCCTGCGATCTGGCGGATGTCGCCATAAAGCGCGGCCAGATGCGGCGCCATTTCCGCCGCCTCGCCCAGACGCGAGGGCGCGCCGGGGCGCATGATGACGGCACCGGCGGGCAGGCAGAGCGCGGTATCTTCGACGAAGACGGAATCGGGATAGGCCTCCAGCGCGTCCAACTCGATCACCGTGGCGCCGGTGTCGCGCAGGGTGGCGATGTAATCTGCGTGATGGGCCTGCATCAGCNNCGGACATGGCGGATCTCCTTTGCCCGATGTGATAGCGGCTGCGGCGGGGCTGCGATAGCCCGCGGGCGACGGGAGGTGGCTTTGTCGCGGCTTGCGCGACGGGAGGTGGCGTTGTCGCGCCTTGCGCCATGGCGTGCGGCCTTGCCGTGGCGGGGCCGAGGCGGTAGCACATGGCCATGAGCGATATTCCTTCCGTGCGTGGCACGCTGACCCCGAACCGGCCGCTGGCCGATCTGACATGGCTGCGTGTGGGCGGCCCGGCCG
>DOMY01000297.1 GCA_003509785.1 Gemmobacter sp. | reverse complement strand
CAGGTCGGTCGTGTACACGCCGGGGATATGCAGCTCGCTCTTGGCCAGCTGCTGGCCTTCCATCTGCGGCTGGGTGACCCAGGTGAGGATGTCGTAGTAGCGGCGGATGTTGGCCACGAAGTGCACCGGCTCGCCGCCGCGGGCATAGCCGTATCGCATCACTTTCGAATACGTGCCGCGGCTCAGATACGGCAGCGCTTCCTTGACGTCAGCCCAGCTGTCCGGACTGCCGCCGCGTGCCTGCGCAATGCGGCGCGCGTCTTCCATGTGTCCCTGCCCCTGGTTGTAGGCGGCCAGCGCCAGCCAGGTGCGGTCGGGTTCGGGGATGCGGGCGGGCAGGGCATCCTTCATCAGCGCCAGGTAGCGCGCGCCGCCCAGGATGCTCTGGCGGGCATTGAGCCGATCGGCGACGCCCATGCGGTCGGCCGTCTGCCCGGTCAGCATCATCAGGCCGCGCACCCCGGTGGGCGAAGTGGCGAATGCATTCCATTGCGATTCCTGATAGCCGATTGCGGCAAGCAGTCGCCAATCGATGCCGGTCAGCGTCTGCGCTTCGTGAAAGTGCTGGCGCAGATCGGGCAGCCGTTGCGGACGACGTTGCAGGATGCCGAGGATGTCGCTGCTGTCGAGCTGCCTGACATGGCCGAAATAGCGCTCGTAAATGCGCTTGATGGTGCCGTCCTTGCGGGCCTGTTCGACAAAGCGCGCCAGCGCATTGCGCAGCGCCTGTGAACTGAGGGTGGGGAGCGCCCAGACGATTTTTTGCGTGTCGCCGACGTCGAATGCCACGGCCAGGCCGGGATAGCGACTGCGCATCGGATCGAAGTCCATGCCGTTGATGACCACCGCATCGTAGTGGCCCGCTTCCAGCTGCGCCAGCAACTCCTCCGGCCAGACATTCTCCAGCGCTGCCCAGGCGAGATCGGGATGCTTGCGCTTCAGGCGCATCAGGATGGGCGTGTGACCGGAGCCGATGATCAGCGCCAGCTTCTTGTCTGACAGCTCTTTCATGTTGCGCGGCCGCCTGTCGCCGGTGCGATATACGATATGGACCGGGGTTTCGAACAGCACCGGTCCGGCGATCAGATGGCGATCCTTGACGACGGCACGCGGCAAGGTCGCCGCGGCCAGATGGATGTTGTGGCTGTCGAGCAACTCGAACAGCGCTTCGGGACGATTTTTTTCAGTCCAGTGGAGCGACCAGTTTTGAGATTTGCCGAACGCCACGATCAGGTCATGCTCGAATCCAGCGGGCTCGCCATTGGCAGCGATGTAATAGGAAGCCGGGCTGTTGCGTGTCCCCACCCACAACTCGCCGCTGGTCTCCGGGGGCGGCACCGGACGGCTGCAGGCAGCCAATGCCAGACTCAGCACGAGCGCGACGCCTCTTCCGATACCCGCCAATTTTCTTGTGATCGGCATGGCCACAGTCTGACCGAGTGTGAAATTTTCGTCCAGCAAAGCGCCCGACTCGGTTACAATACGCGCCGCCGGAGAGGTGGCAGAGTGGTCGAATGTACCTGACTCGAAATCAGGCGTAGGTGCAAGCCTACCGTGGGTTCGAATCCCACCCTCTCCGCCATTGATTCCAAGTCATTGAATTCTCGATGGCTTATTAAATATCCCCCCTTTGTCTTTCGCGTTCCGCACCGGCGAATGTCCGGATCCGGGCTGCAGATGGATCGCGATGCGAGACGTGTCCACCAGACACCCCATGCCGCCGTCTTGTGTGCCTGGGTCTGGACAATTCTGCGTCCGGGCTTCCGGAAGCATGCGTCCAGGCCAGCGGGTTCAGCCCGGCTGGACGGGAATCGAGCCGGCTGAATCCCGAGAGGGCTGTGGGGGCGGACGCAGAAGTGCCGCTTCCGCTTCGTGCTAGACTGCCCCCAAAATTTGAGGCGAGCATGGCCGAGGAGACAGATCTTTCGCGTACCGAACCGGCGAGTCCGCGGCGCCTGCAAGAGGCGCGCAATGCGGGCGACGTGCCGCGTTCCGCTGAACTCACGGCGTGGGTGGTGCTGCTGTCTGCGCTGGCTGGATTGGGCTGGCTGGCACCGCGTCTGACGGGTGCCTTGCAGATGCTGACCGAAGCGGCATTCACGCATGCTGCGCAACCCTGGTCACCGGTTATTCTCGAAGCCGCGCAGGCTGCACTGTGGGCCGCCTTGCCTGTGCTGATCGCCATTTTCGTCGCGGCCCTGGTGGCGCCGATGCTGCTCTCGGGCTGGGTGTATGCGCCGCAGGCGACGCAGGTCGACCTGACGCGGGCCTATCCTTTCAAACCCCTTTCCCGGTTGTTTTCCGTCGATGCCTGGTTCGACGGCGCGCTGGCGCTGTTGAAGCTGGCGCTCGTCGCCGCTGCGGTCGGCTGGACGCTGGCGAGCGGCTGGCCGGAACTTCAAGGCCTGGTCGATGGCGAGCCGAATGCCGCGTTCGGTGCCACCGCTGCCTGGGTGGGACGCGGCGTGCTGGCCCTGGCGGCGGCCCTGGCCGTGACGGCGGCGCTCGATGCAGGCTGGCGCTGGTGGCGCTATCTGCGCCGGCATGCGATGACCTGGCAGGAGGTGCTGGCCGAGGCGCGCGAAGCCGAGGTGCATCCGGAAGTGCGTGCGCAGTTGCGCGGCCGCCAGCAGCAGGCTGGGCAGGGGCGGCGGATTGACGAGGTGATCGGGTGAACGGGCAGGGCGTGATGATGTTGGGCATGCCGCTGAACCGGCTGGCGGTGCCGATGCTGGTGCTGCTGATTCTGGCGATGATGGTGCTGCCGCTGCCCACCTTCATGCTCGACGTGCTGTTCACGCTCAATATCGCACTGGCGATGATCGTGATGCTGGTGAGTCTGAATTCGCGACGCCCGCTGGATTTTTCGGTGTTTCCCACGGTGCTGCTGCTGACCACGCTGCTGCGCCTGTCGCTCAACGTGGCCTCCACCCGCATCATCCTGATGCAGGGGCACACCGGGCCGGACGCTGCGGGCAAGGTGATCGAATCCTTCGGCAATTTCCTGGTCGGCGGCAACTACGTCGTCGGCTTCGTGGTGTTCCTGATCCTGGTCATCATCAACTTCATCGTCATCACCAA
>DOMY01000276.1 GCA_003509785.1 Gemmobacter sp. | reverse complement strand
CCCCGGGGTATTTGGGCCAAGAGGAAGGGGGGGATGGGCGACACCCTGCCACGCTTGACTTCGCGCGCGGGGCGGGCAAGTCAGGGGGAAATGACCGGGGGTGCCTGATGACCGAGAAACTGATCCTGCGCGCGCTGAAGGGCGAGACCTTGCCGGTGCCGCCGGTGTGGATGATGCGGCAGGCCGGGCGCTATCTGCCGGAATACCGGGCGACGCGGGCGCAGGCGGGGGATTTCCTGTCGCTGTGCTATAATCCGGAGCTGGCGGCAGAGGTGACGCTGCAACCGATCCGCCGCTATGGCTTTGATGCGGCGATCCTGTTTGCCGATATCCTGCTGATCTGTCAGGCTTTGGGGGCTGATCTGTGGTTCGAGACCGGCGAGGGGCCGCGCCTGTCGACCATCACCGGCGCGGCGGATCTGGCGGCGCTGAAACCGGCATCGGCCATTCATGACGTGCTGTCGCCGGTCTATGAGACGGTGAAGATCCTGTCGCGTGAATTGCCGCGTGAAACGACGCTGATCGGTTTTGCCGGGGCGCCCTGGACGGTGGCCACCTATATGATCGCGGGCCGGGGCACCAAGGATCAGGGGCCGGCCCATGCGCTGAAGGCGGCAGACCGGGCGACGTTTGCCGCCCTGATCGACCTGATCACCGAGGCGACGGTCGATTACCTGTCGGAACAGGTGAAGGCCGGGGCCGAGGTGGTGAAGCTGTTCGACAGCTGGGCGGGCAGCCTGAAGGGCGAGGATTTCACCGATTTCGCGGTAAAGCCGGTGGCGCGGATCATTGCCGAGCTGAAGGCGCGGCATCCCGGCCTTCCGGTGATCGCCTTCCCGCGTGAGGCGGGGCAGGGCTATATCGGCTTTGCTGCGGCGACGGGTGCGGATTGCGTGGCGCTGGACAATTCGGTTTCGCCGGAATGGGGCGCGGAGCATGTGCAGGTTTCGGGCTGCGTACAGGGCAATCTGGCACCCGGCCATATGGTGACAGGGGGCGAGGATCTGGTGCGCGAGACGCGGCGGGTGGTGAATGCCTTCCGCAAGGGGCCGCATATCTTCAACCTTGGCCATGGCATCACCCCGGATGCAGATCCGGAGAATGTGCGGCTGATGATCGAGACGGTGCGCCAGGCGTGATGCCGCTTTGGGTGGGGGCGGCGCTGATCGGCGCGCTGGCCCAGACCGGGCGCAATGCCATGCAGGCCAGCCTCACCGCCGCCATCGGTACGGTGGGGGCCACTCAGGTACGCTTTCTGTTCGGCCTGCCCTTCGCCTTGCTGTTTCTGCTGGGACACTGGCTGTTGACAGGGGCAGCGGTGCCAGTGCCCGGCGCCGCGACGCTGGGCTGGACCGTTGCGGGATCGCTGGCGCAGATCGCAGCGACCGCGCTGATGCTGAAGGTGATGCAGAGCCGCGGCTTTGGCGTGACCACCGCCTGGCTGAAGGTGGAGCCGGTGCTGGTGGCGCTGCTGGGTGCCATCTTGCTGGGGGATGTGCTGGCGCCGGGGGTGGTGCTGGCGATTGCCGTGGCGGTGACGGGGGTTCTGATCCTGTCGGTGAAGCCGGGGCAGGGGATCGCCCGGTTCTTCGATGGCGGGCCTGCTGCGTTGGGGCTTCTGGCCGGGCTGGCTTTCGGCATTGCGGCCATCGGTTTTCGGGGCGGCATCACCAGCCTGCCCGATGGCAGCTTTCTCAACCGGGCCTTGACGGTGCTGGTGCTGTCGCTGGCGGTGCAGGCCGGGCTGTTGCTGATCTGGATGGTGATTGCGGATCGCCGGGCGCTGGCAGGTTCGTTCGCCGTGTGGCAGTCATCGCTGGGCGCGGGGTTTCTGGGGGCCTTTGCCTCGGCCTTCTGGTTCATCGGCTTTTCGCTGACTTCGGCGGCCAATGTGCGCACTGTGGCGCTGGTCGAGGTGATCTTTGCGCAGATCGTGGCAACCTTCGTCTTTCGCCAGAGCGTGACAAGACGGCAGCTGCTGGGCATGGCGGTGATGCTGGCAGGCGTCGCCACGCTGATGCAGCAGCAGGGCTGAGGGGCTAGAATGTTATAGATTAACTGGTTTGAGCTAATAGGATTTTGAACATTGTGGGCGATTGCATTGCGTGTTGTAGGTCAGTATCTTGTCAGTGCTGGATTGAAATATCATTTGGCGGTGATGGTAATTTTCAAGGGGTATTAGTGATGAGTGATGAAACGCTGTTTGGTGATAAGACCTCAGCCGATTGGAAGGCTGCGCTTGATGGCGGCAATCCCACAGAAATCCTATTTGATGATTTCTTGATGCCTAGGTTGAATGCGCGGTACTTTAGCCCAGTCGAAAAATTGAATGTTCATCCTGATCGTAATAATGGTGAAGGTTTCCTGATTGTGTCGGCTCTTTGTGCTGCAATAGAGTTTCTGGGGGCGTTGCGGCAAGGTACGACCTATGCTCCGAAGCTGGCTAATGCTCCAGGGTGGGAAGGCAAAGGATTTGTTGCGGATTCGCGAAGCAATGCCTATTTTTCTCTCATCCTTGGACATGGCGTGTTTTCAGGTCAGTTTGGCGCTTATATGGATGATTTTTGCAGTAATGTTCGATGCAGTTTGCTGCACGATGCGCGCACTACAAATAATTGGAGGATTAGGAACGATCTGACCTCAGCGTCTGATGCGCTGATTGTTGATGGTGATGTTAAGAGGATAAACCGAACGGCGCTGCTAAGCCTTATCTGTGATTATCTGAGGGCATATCGTTTGGAATTGATAAAAGATATGGATTTGAGAGAAAAATTTATCCAGAAGATGAATGCGATTTGTGAGAGTATTGATACTGCAAGGCGATGACTTATTCCATTCCAACTACCCCCATCTCCCGCAACGCGGCCAGCGCCGCATCTGCCCCGTCGCAGTCTTTCAGCCGCACATCCACGCTGAAGGCATAGCCGAAACGGCCAGCCTTGGCTGGGCGCAAGGTGATTTCCAGCCCGCCGGGGCCGATCTGTGCCTGTTCCACCGCATCTTCGGCGCCGAAATCCGGGTCGTTCACCTCGAACCAGACCGGGCCGCCGGTCAGCGGCTGGCGGAACAGGGCATAGCTTTCCTCATGCCGGTCAACAAAGCCGACGAAGCGTTCGCCGCCTTCGGTGGTGATGGTGGCATAGGCGGCTTTTACGGTCAGATCGGCCATGGGTCAGATCCACTTCGCAATCGGGGGCAGGCTCATCAGCACGGCATCGGCATTATGGCCGGTTTCCAGCCCGAACTTCGTGCCACGGTCATAGACCAGATTGTATTCGGCATAGAGCCCGCGGTGGATCAGCTGTGCCTCGCGGTCATCCGGGCTGGCAGGGGTGGCAATGCGGCGTTCGGTCACCGGCAGGAAGGCGGGCAGGAAGGCGGCGCCCACGGCGCGGGTGAAGGAGAAATCGGCCTCCCAGTCGCCGGTGTTCAGATCGTCATAGAAGATGCCGCCCACGCCACGCGCCCGGCCACGATGCGGGATGAAGAAGTACTCATCGGCCCAGGCCCTGAATTTAGCATAATATTCAGGGTGATGCGCATCGCAGGCGGCTTGCAGGGCGGTGTGGAAATGCGCGGTGTCCTCTGGGTATTCGATACAGGGGTTCAGATCTGCACCGCCGCCGAACCACCAGGCATGGGGCGTCCAGAACATGCGGGTGTTCATGTGGACGGCTGGGGTATGGGGGTTCTGCATATGCGCCACCAGGCTGATGCCGCTGGCCCAGAAACGCGGGTCATCGGCCATGCCCGGCACGCCGCGCGCCGCCATCGCCTTCTGCGCCCGCTCNNAGATATTGACGCCGACCTTTTCGAAGACCCGGCCGCCGCGCATCACGCTCATCACGCCGCCGCCGCCATCGGCGCGGCTGGTGGGCGTCACGTCAAACCTGCCCGCATCTGCGCCGCCGAAGCGGGTTTCCAGATCTTCGAATGCCGTCACGATACTGTCGCGCAGCTCGCGGAACCAGGCGGCAGCGCGGGTCTTGCGGGCTTCGAAATCGTCGGTCATCGGCGCATCTCCCTTTTGTCTGCCGGTTCTAGCAACTTCGCGCGGCACCTGCCAGAATGGGTTTGGCCGCATCTGCCCTGCCGGGCTAATCTGCGGAAAATCCGGAGCGATTCCATGAAGCGCCTTATCCTTCTGCTGCCGCTGCTGGCGGCCTGTGGCACACCGCAGGAACAGTGCATCAACCGTGTCACCCGTGACCAGCGCACGGTGCAAACCCTGATCGCGGAAACCGAGGCCAATCTGGCCCGCGGCTATGCGATCGAGGAATATACCGCCTATGAAATGGAATGGCGCATGTGCGGCGTGCAGCCGGTGCGCCCGGTCAAACCCAATGGCAAGCCGGGCAAGCCCCCCGCGCCCCTGATGTGCTGGGAGCGCGAGCCCGTCACGCGCGAGCGGCCCAAGGCGATTGATCTTGGGGCCGAGGCTGTGAAGCTGGAGCAGTTGCGCGCCAAGCGGGCGCAGCTGGCCCGTGCCAGCGCCCCGGCGATTGCGCAATGTCAGGTGCAATACCCGGAATAGGGCAGGGCGGCACTAATGCGCGGGGGCGGCCACAGGATCCAGCAGGCTGCGCCCGCCATCCAGCGTGACAATCTGCCCGGTCATGAAGGAAGATGCGTCAGAGGCCAGATATTGCACGGTTTCCACCAGCTCTGTTGCGGCAGCGATGCGGCCCAAGGGCGTGCCTTTCAGGATCGTGTCGCGGTGATCGGGCGCTTCTTTCAAAAGGTTCTGCAGGCTTGCGCTCAGCACGCTGCCAAAGGCCACGGCATTGACGCGGATGCCCTTCGGCGCCAATGCCACCGCCATTGACCGGGTCATCTGATCCAGCGCGGCGCAGGCAATGGAATAGCCCAGAAGATGGGGCTGGGTGCGTGTGGCCGCGATCGATGACAGATTGATGATCGTACCCGCATTCCCCTTGTTTTCTTCCTTTTCCGCCTGCGAAATCATGCGTTTGGCAGCAAGCTGGCTCAGCCGCAGGCTGCACATCAGGTTTTGCTGCAGCATTTGTTCTACGGCATCTTCCTCGATGCACAGCGGATCGGACAGGGTGATCTGGCGGCTGGCGTTCACCAGAATATCCACCCGGCCAAAGGCATCCATCGTGGCGGACAGCAGATTGGTCAGCGCCAGTTTCTGCCGCAGATCCCCCGCAAACAGCCGCACATTGCCTTCGGCGCGGGCGGCCTCGCCAACCTCGGCCTCCAGCCTCGGTTCATCGGCATCGGCGAACATGACATTCGCGCCCTTGTCGGCAAAATGCCGGGCAATGGCCAGCCCGATACCATTGGCCGCACCCGTCACAATGGCGGTCTTGCCCTGAATGGAAAATGACATGGAGGAGCCTTTCTGCCTCAGCGGCGGCTGGGGNNACGCCATCCCCCCCGATCTCCTCCAGCTCGCGGAAGAGGGTGCGCAGGGTGGGATCATAGGGCAGATGCCGGTTTGCCACCAGCCAGAGCGTGCCATCCGGCGCCAGCATCTTTGCCGCGGCCCGGATGAAGGCCACACCCAGCGCCGGGTCAGCGTCGCGCCCGGTGTGGAAGGGCGGGTTGCAGACCACGGCGCCTACCAGATGCGGCACTTGCCAGGTGGTGGCATCAGCCCAGTGAAACTGGGCGCGGTCATCGGTGATATTGATTCTGGCGCAATCGAGCGCGGCCTTTTCAGCCTCGACCAGATGCAGTTCCTTCACTCCGGCGCGTTGCAGGATGTGCTGCGACAGATAGCCCCAGCCTGCCCCCAGATCGACCACCCGCGCCGGAAACTTGGCGGGCAAGGCTGCGGCCAGCAGCGCCGACCCACGATCCGGGCCATCCGCCGAAAATACGCCAGGGGCGGTGGTGAAACCCTCGACCACCTGCCGAGGCCCGGCGGCCCAATCGGCCAGCTGCGGCCCGGCGGCAAAAGCAAAGATCTTGCCATGCGCCTTGGACAAAGNNGCGGGCGCGCAATTCTTTATAAACGGCGTCAACGCCATCGGTCTTCTGGCCATCCACGATCACCGGCGCACCTTCGGGCAGGGCAGCACAGGCGGTGGCCAGCATCGCCCGCGCTTCGGCCTTGGCCCGCGGCAGGCAGACCAGTGCAGCGGCAAAGCCAGCTTCCAGTGTGGCCACACAAACATGGCCGCGGGCCGCGAAATAATCGTGATCCGGCTTGAAGCCGGTCACCACCGTCACGCGGTCAGCTGGCAGGGCGGACAGGTCATCCCCGGCGCGGGGGCGCATCACGGCGATGCGGCCGGTTGCGGGCAGGGTTACGGCGCCGGTATCCAGCGCAAGATCAAGACGGGTGGAACGCATGGGCGGCCCCTCGGGGCCTCATCCTCTCTGCCGGGGGCAGCCAGACAGGCCTGTCATTCTTTTTCCATCGTGCATTGCAGCGGGTGCTGATGCCGACGGGCAAAATCCATGACCTGGGCGACCTTGGTTTCCGCCACTTCGAAGGAAAACACGCCAACCACGGCCAGCCCCTTCTTGTGCACGGTAAGCATGATTTCGAACGCTTCGGCA
>DOMY01000271.1 GCA_003509785.1 Gemmobacter sp. | reverse complement strand
CGGGCTGTGCGCAGAAGGCGTTGAACACCGATATCAATGATGCGACCATCCGGCTGCTGCGGCGGCTGGGCTGTGAGGTGGTGGTGGCGAAGGGCATGGGCTGCTGCGGGGCGCTGACGCATCACATGGGCCGCACGGGGGAAAGCCATGCGCAGGCCGGGGCGAATATCGCGGCCTGGATGGCGGAGAAGCGGGCGGGGGGGCTTGATGCCATCGTCATCAACACCAGCGGGTGTGGCACGACGGTGAAGGACTACGGCCATATGTTCCGCAACGATCCCGAGGCGGTGGAGGCGGCCGAGGTTTCGGCGCTGGCCATGGATATCAGCGAGCTGCTGGTGAAGCTGGGCCTGCCTGCGGGCGCGCCCAAGGGCTTGCGCGTGGCCTATCACGCGGCCTGTTCGCTGCAGCATGGCCAGCAGGTGAAGACGGCGCCGAAAGACCTGCTGAAACGGGCGGGGTTCGAGGTGGTGGAACCTGCCGATAGCCATCTGTGCTGTGGATCGGCGGGCACCTACAACCTGATGCAGCCCGAAATTTCGGCGGAACTGAAGGCGCGCAAGGTGAAGACGCTGGAGGCCAAGGCGCCGCAGGTGATTGCCGCGGGCAATATCGGCTGCATGATGCAGATCGGATCGGGCACCGGCGTGCCGGTGGTGCATACGGTCGAGCTGCTGGATTGGGCGACGGGCGGGCCGAAGCCCCGGGCGCTGCTGTAGCGCCCGCGCCGCCGTCTGTTCCTGATTTGTGCACTTGTGGCTTTGGTGCTTGTATCAGCCGCCGTCTTGCCACAATCCTGCCGGAAGGCGGGGCTAGCACAGGGGATGCAGCCAACGGAGGGTGCCATGCGGATCATTGCTGCGATTGCCATCGTCTCGTTGGTTGCGGTGCTGCCGGCCGGGGCGCAGGATGTGCGGCTGCGGCGGCTGGAAACCGGCGATGACAGCCGGGGCTGGAATGGTGTCGGGCGCATCAATCTGGGGCGCAAGGGGTTCTGCACCGGGGCGCTGATCGCGCCGGATCTGGTGCTGACCGCCGGGCATTGCCTGTTCGACAAGGAAACCGGCGCGCGGATCGACGTGTCGCAGATCGAATTTCTGGCCGGCTGGCGCAATGGCCGGGCGGAGGCCTATCGCGGTGTGCGCCGGGCCATCGCGCATCCGGATTTCATCTATGGCGGTCAGGAAAAGCTGGAGCGGGTGGCGCATGATATCGCGCTGATCGAGCTGGATCAGCCGATCCGCCTGCCCTCGATCCAGCCGTTTGCCACGGCGGCGCAGCCGGTGACGGGCGCGCAGGTGGGCATCGTGTCTTATGGCCGGGACCGGGCGGATGCGCCCTCGCTGCAAGAGGTGTGCACCGTGCTGGGGCAGCGGCCCCGAATGTTGGTTCTCTCTTGCGATGTGGATTTCGGATCATCGGGGGCGCCGATCTTTTCGGTGGTCAATGGCGTGCCCTTCGTGGTGTCGGTCGTGTCGGCCAAGGCCGAGGTGGATGGCAAGCAGGTGGCGCTGGGCACTTCGCTGGCGGTGCCGCTGGCCGATCTGCAGGCGCAGCTGGCCGAAGATGACGGGGTGTTTCAGCGCATCCAGCCGCCTGTCGAAGTGCTGAGCGCGCAGGAAAGCGGCGGGGCGAAATTCCTGCGCCCCTCTGACGCGCCCTAGGTTTTTCGGCGGGCTTTGCGTCGTGTGTTTCGGCGGGCGTTTCGGGCGCGCCATCGCCTCTTGAAACCGCAAATGTGGCTTCCCAGATGATGGGGACTGGGTGCCATGACGGGCCCGGACCAAGGCCCGCCCGGTTGTTCGGGGGGCAATCTGATACATCGCTTCATGAGGATGACCATGCGCAATTTCGACCTTGCCCCGCTGTACCGCGCAACCGTGGGTTTTGACCGGATCGCCGATCTGGTGGATCGCGCGCTGACCGCAGATGTCGCGCAGCCGACCTATCCGCCCTATAATATCGAAAAGACCGACGAAAACGCCTATCGCATTTCCATCGCCGTGGCGGGCTTTACGCCCGAGGAACTGGCGGTCGAGGTGAAGGACGGCGCGCTGTTCGTGACCGCCCGCAAGGAGGCCGAAGCGGCAGAGCGGCAGTATCTGCATCGCGGTATCGCCACCCGGGCCTTCGAGCGGCGCTTTGCCCTGGCCGACCATGTGCGGGTCACGGGGGCGACCCATGAACACGGGATGCTGCATATCGACCTGCTGCGCGAAACGCCCGAAGCGCTGAAACCGCGCCGCATTGCGATTGGCCGCCCGCAGGCCAGCACCCCTGCCGATGTGGTGGACGCCCGGGCCGAGCCGGTTTCGGTGAACTGATCCGCCTTTTGTGACGGGTGACGCGCCGGGCCATTGGCCCGGCGTTTTCGTATCCGCCCCAATGTTTAGAAACGCGGTGTCAGAAGCCTGTCACTTGCCCTGCGTGGCCGCCCAGCGACGCAGAAGCGCCAGGTTTGCGGCATCTTCGGGCCGGGCCGTGGCCTCGGCAAAGGCGAGGGCTTCGGGCAGAGGAAACCCCTCGGCCTGCAAGGCCAGCGCCACCCCTGCCGCCGCCCCGGCAAAGCGGGCCATCGGGCGCGGGTCTGGCTGGCCGGTGGCCTGTGGGTGCAGGGTCCAGCCGGTCTGGCCGGTGGCGGCAGGGGGCAGGGCGGGGGCCAGACCCGGCGGCGCCAGGGCAAAGACCGGCGTTGCGGCAAAGGGGCTGGGCAGCAGCACGGTTGCAGTGGGCGGCGGGATGATTTGCGCCAGCGCCAGATCGGCCGCATTGACCGGTCCCGGTTCGGGCCCCGGTTCTGGGGCAGTATCGGCATCAAGCGCCCGCGCCAGCGCCTGCCATGGGGCGAGGCTTTGCGCCTCTGCCAAATCTTGGGCCATATCTGCGGCCGCTTCGGGGGTTGCATCCGGCGCCATGGGGGCGGCCTTGCGCAGCGCCTGCACCGGGGGCGCGGCTTGCGGCAAGGCGGTATCTGGCAGGGCCGTTGCCGTGGGCGGGGCGGACAGGGGGGCCGGGCCGGGCGGCGGGTCGCGCAGCGCCGGGCCGATGGCCACCACAGCCAGACCGGCGACCAGTGCCGCCCCGGCCATGCCGCCGGGCCGCTGCAGGGCCTGCCACAGGCGTGACAGCCGGGACGGGCGTTGTGGCGGGACAGGGGGCACAGGCTGCACGGGCGGCAGGGCATCATAGGCGGCCAGCGCCTGATCCAATGCCAGGGCCAGCGCGCCGGGCGGCGGGGGCGGCGCCTGACGCAAGGCGCGGGCCAGCGGTTCCAGGTCGTCATCGGGGCGGATCATGGCGCCTCCTCTTCGGCGGCGATGCGGCGCAGCCTTTTCTTCACCTCTGACATGCGCCAGGCGATGGTGCCTTCGGATATGCCCAGCACCGCCGCGGCCTCGGCCTGTGTCAATTCCTCTCCCAGCACCAGCGCCACGGTATCCTGCAGATCGGGCGGCAGTTTCGCCATCGCGCCTTCCAGCCACAGCCGGGCCGCGGTGGATTGGGCCATNNTGGGCCATATCGGCCTGCCGTCCCACCTCCCAGTCGCCCCAGCCATCGGCGGCGCGCGCGCGGGTCATCTGACGGCGCCGCAGATCCTGCGCGGCATTGACCACCACGCGATACAGCCATGTGGTGAACCGCGCCTCGCCCCGGAAATGGCGCAGCTTGGCAGGCAGGGCGGCGCAGATATCCTGTGCCAGATCCTGCGCATCGGCCACCGATCCGGTCAGCCGCCAGCCCAGCCCGTGGATGCGGGCGTAATGCCGTGTCACCAGCGCGGCAAAGGCCGCGCGGTCGCCGCCTGCCGCGGCCAGTGCCAGCTGTTCATCCGGGGTTTCCATGCGCATGACGTTATTCAGACGCAGGCCGGGGTGCAATCCTTGGCCTGCGGTCTTGTGCTGCCGCTGCTTGCCGCCGATATAGGCTGCAGGCAAAGGGTGGAGGATCTGTGGAACTGGTAACGGTGCCGGAGCGCGATGGCTGGCGGGCAGAGGCGGAAAAGCTGGGGTTTTCCTTCGCGGATATGCACGGCGAACCCTATTGGGATGAAACCAACGCCTGGCGGTTCACCCTGGCCGAGATTGAGGGCCAGATCGAAGACCCCGCCACCGAGCTGCATGGGATGTGCCGTGCGGCCGTGGCGGAGATCATCGGATCAGAGCAGCTGATGGCGCGCATGGGCCTGCCAGAGGCGCATTGGGATTTGATTGCAGACAGCTGGCACCGTGGCGAGCCGGAGCTTTATGGCCGGATGGATCTGGCCTATGACGGGGCAGGCCCGGCCAAGCTGCTGGAATATAATGCCGATACGCCGACCTCGCTGTATGAAAGCGCCTCTTTCCAGTGGCTGTGGTTCGAACAGCAGCTGGCGGCGGGCGTGCTGCCCGGCGATGCCGACCAGTTCAACCGCATCCATGAGGCGCTGGTGGAGCGCTTTGCCTGNNCCGAGATTTTCGCGCCGGATACCGATGTGCATTTCACCGCGATCGGCGGCAACCCCGAAGATTACGCCACGGTCGAGGCCATGGGCTGGGCCGCGCGCGAAGCGGGGCTGGGCGCGCATTACAGCGATCTGCAGGCCATCGGCCTGTCGACCGAAGGCCAGTTCACCGATGACAAGGACCGGGTGATCGGCACCTTGTTCAAGCTTTACCCGTGGGAAGATCTGCTGGCCGATGATTTCGCCGCCCATCTGGCCGGATTGGGCTGCCGCTTCATCGAGCCGCCGTGGAAGGCGCTTGTGTCGAACAAGGCGATCCTGCCGGTGCTGTGGCAGCTGTTCCCCGATCATCCCAACCTGCTGCCCGCCTTCTTTGCCGCCGATGTGGCCGCGGGCCTGGTGCCGGGGGCGGCCGAGGCGCTGGCGCGCGGCCATGTGGAAAAGCCGATCTTTTCGCGCGAAGGCGCGGGGGTGCGGATCTTTGAAAAGGGTGCGCTGGTCGAAGGATCGGCCAATCAGGATTACGCCGCGCATCCGACGATCCTGCAGGCCTATCAGCCTCTGCCGGTGCAGGGCGGGTGGCGCCCGGTGCTGGGCGCCTGGGTGGTGGGCACGGCCTGTGTGGGGCTTGGGATGCGGTCGGATCGCAGCCGGATCACCCAGGATCTTTCGCGGTTCCAGCCGCATTTCTTTGTCGATTGAAAG
>DOMY01000228.1 GCA_003509785.1 Gemmobacter sp. | reverse complement strand
CGCTGCAGCATTTTGCCCAGATATACCGAACCGGCGACATTGTAGACAAGCAAGGCAGGCACGGTCTGCAATGCCGCGCTGCGGGCGGGTTCCGGCAGAAAGAACAGCACGATCACGCTCAGCGTCAGCATGGTGCCCAATGCCATGAAGCACATGGTTTCGCTCATCCGGCACCGCTCGCGCAGCGTCAGCCACAGAAGCCCCATCAGCGCCGAGATCATCATCGCAATGACGCCCAGCGTCGCCCCCGGCCCGCCGATCATCAGCCGGGTGATGCTGCCCGCCACCAGCGCAGCCGCTGCGCCGATCGGGCCGAGGAAGGCGGCGGCAAAGCCTACGAACAGGCTGCGGCCATCGACGATGATGCCTTCGGCAACGGTGAGCGGCTGTAGCATGGCGAGCGTTGCCCCCAGGCCGAAGCAAAGGCCCATGGCCAGATGTCGCAACTGCCGTGCCAAGGTTGTGCGCTGGATCAGACCGTAGACCATCGCAAGGGCCGCCATGATGGCGGCACTATTTGCAAGGGTAACAATCAGTTGCATGGGCAGTCTCACTTCCGGCAGCACGTCAGGGGCGCAGCCAAGCAATGTCGGCGGGCCCGTTCCCNNCGTTCCCGTGACAATCGAACCGATTTGTGGCGAAACTAAAGCCCGGGTCGGGCGAATTGCGACAGATGCCGCTTACCAGCGGCGCAGCGCCTGTTCATCCGTGTCGCGGGCCGCAACCCAATCGGCACCATCCGGGCGGATTTCCTTTTTCCAGAACGGCGCGCGGGATTTCAGGTAATCCATCAGGAATTCGGCGGCGGCAAAAGCCTCGGCCCGGTGCACGGCCGCGGTGGCCACCATCATGATCGGGTCGTTCGCGGCCAGCCGCCCATGGCGGTGGATGACCAGGGCATCTTCCAGGTTCCAGCGTGCGACAGCCTCGGCCATGATGGCGGTGATCGCACGTTCGGTCATGCCGGGATAATGCTCGATCTCCATGGCGGCGAGCGTCCCGCCGTTGTCCCGCACGCGTCCGGTAAACGTCACGACAGCGCCGGCACGCGAAAGCCCGGCGGTGAAGGCGTTCGCCTCTGCCCCGGCATCGAAGGCCGCCTCTTGCACCGACAGCCGCATCCGATTTCTAGCCCCCGGTCATCGGCGGAAAGAACGCCACTTCGCGCACGCCTGTCAGCGGCGAGTCGAAACCGGCCAGCTGCTGATCCAGCGCCACCCGCAGGCTGGCCAGATCGGCGAAGGCGAGGGCGTGGCCTTCATCGCGGGCGATCAGTTCGGCCACCAGATCGGCCACTGTGGCGGCGTTGGTTTCCACCGTTTCGCGCGGAAGGCCGATGCGTTCGCGCAGCCAGGCGAAATAAAGGACGGTCAGCTGCATCATTTGTCCCGCAGATAGGGCAGGGATTTGCGGAAGTAATCCCAGCCGGTCACCATGGTCAGGATGGCGGCAATCCAGATCAGCACCAGCCCCACATTGGTGGCAAAGGCCGCGCAATCGCGGTTGCCGCAGGTGCGGATCGGATCGGCCAGCCCGGCGGAGACAGCCTCGGCATATTGGTCTGGCGTCATGCCGCGCAGGGCGATGCCTTCCAGATATTCCAGCCCGGTGCCCAGGAACAGCACGGCAATCGCCACCATCTGCGCCGTGGTTTTCCATTTCGCCAGCCGGGTGACCTTCAGCAGCCCGGCCTTGGCCCCCAGAAACTCGCGCAGGCCCGAAACGAAGACTTCGCGGAACAGGATGGCGGTTGCGGGCAGGATCAGCCAGGGGTTCATGCCGGAATAGCCGGTGATGACCATGATGGCGATCACCACCATGGCCTTGTCGGCGATCGGATCCAGCATGGTGCCGAATTTCGATTCCTGCTTCCACAGCCGGGCCAGATAGCCATCGAACCAATCGGTGACCGCAGCGCCGATGAACAGCGTCAGCGCGAACCAATCGGCCCAGGGACGCTGGAAATACAGGAACATCAGCGCAACGCCGGGGGCGGCGAGCAGGCGGATGACGGTCAGGATATTGGGCACATTCCAGATCATGCCCGCAGTGGTAGCCCAAGCCCAAGCCCGGGGGAAGGGGGCGCGGGCTTTACAGCCGCCGCCCAAGCGGATAGGCCCGGCGCCCTGCAAGAACAGGATAAACAGATGCGCGCCTGCGGGATCGACTTCGGCACTTCCAATTCCACTGTCGGCATGGCCGAGGGCGGCGCCGCGCGGCTGATCGCGCTGGAGGGTTCTGCGGTGACGCTGCCTTCGGCGGTGTTCTGGCACGAGGATGGTTCGCCCAGCTTTGGCCGTGCCGCGATTGCCGATTATGTGGAAGGCGAGGAAGGCCGCCTGATGCGCGGGCTGAAAAGCACGCTTGGGTCCAGCCTGATTGCCGAACGCACACGGGTTGGAAACCGCACCGTCAGCTTCCGCGAGGTTCTGGGCCGCTATATCGGCCATCTGGTGGTGCCGCTGGCGGCGCAGGATGACCGGCCAGAGGCGGTGGTGATGGGGCGCCCGGTGCATTTCGTGGATGATGATGCCGAAGCCGATGCCCGGGCCGAAGCCGTGCTGGGCGAGATTGCGCGCGAGGCGGGATTTCGCGAAGTGGCGTTCCAGTTCGAACCGATCGCGGCGGCGCTGCATTACGAATCGGGGCTGACGGCCGAAGAGCTGGTGCTGATCGTCGATATTGGCGGTGGTACTTCGGATGTGTCGCTGATCCGGCTGGGGCCATCGCGTGCGGGGCAGGCGGATCGGGCGGCGGATATTCTGGGCAATGACGGTATCCGGGTGGGGGGGACCGATTTTGACCGGCTGCTGTCGCTGGCCGAAGCCATGCCCTATCTGGGGTTTGGCGCCGCCACCAAGGGCGGATCGGGCATCATGCCCCGGCATTACTTTCTGGATCTGGCGACCTGGCACCGGATCAACATGCTGTATGTGCGCCAGACGATGACCGATCTGAAGGCGCTGCGCCACGAGGCCGACCGGCCAGAGCTGATCGAGCGGCTGATGCGGGTGATCGAGGCCCGGCAGGGCCATGCGCTGGCGATGGAGGTGGAGCGGGTGAAGATCGCGCTTTCGGATGCCGAGGCCGCGCGGCTGATGCTGGCGCCGATCTGTGCGGCCCCCAATCCGATGATCCGGCGCGAGGGGTTCGAGGCGGCAGTGGCCGAGCCTTTGACCCGGATCCGCGCGCTGATCGGCCGGGTTCTGGCGCAGGGGGGCGTGGCGGCCGGGCAGGTGGGCAGCGTGTTCCTGACCGGCGGTTCCAGCCAGTTGCCGGTGGTGCAGGCGGCTGTGGCGGGTCTGCTGCCCGAGGCGCGGCTGGCGACGGGCGATATGCTGGGCAGCGTGGGCACCGGGCTGGCACTGGATGCGGCGCGGCGCTTTGCCTGATTACAGCTTTTCCCCCGGCAGGCGGCTGGCCTGCAGGGCCCAGTCTGCGAATTGCGCTTCGTCGAAGGCGCCGCTTTCGGGGATGTGCAGATAGCGCACATCGGGCTGGCGCGAGGGTTCTGGCGGGATCGGGGTCAGCTGGCTGCCGCGGAAGAAGGTGACCTTGATGTATTTCGTCATGCAGTGGAAGGCGGTGAACCATCCATGGCCGTCGAGGCCATAAAGCGGCGTGTTCCATTTCACCGCTTTGGTCACGCCGGGCACGGTATCGGTGATGATCGCATCCAGCCTTTCGCCCAGGCCGCGCTTCCAGCCCGGCATGGCGGCGATATAGGTCTGCACCGGCAGATCGCCATAGCCCTTGGGGATCTGCGGATTGCCGCCGGACAGCAGCACGATCTGTTCCGGCGGTTGCCATTCTGGATCAGGTTTGCGCGCCATGCCTTTACCCCGGTTGCGGGCCTAGCCTAGCACGGGCGCAGAATGGAAACAGCCGCCAGAGGGCTGGCGGCTGTTCGGATTGCGGGGGGTGGGCGGTTACTTGCGCAGGGTGCCGCCGGTGGCTTTGGCGACCTTTTCGACGATCTTTGCCGAAACCGCCTCGATATCCTTGTCGGTCAGCGTCTTGTCCTGGGGTTGCAGGCGCACGGTGATGGCGATGGATTTCTTGCCCGCGCCCATCTGAGCCTCGGCCTTGTCGCCGGTGAACTGATCGAAGACGCGGACGCTTTCGATTAGCGCCTTGTCGGAGCCGGCGGCGGCATTCACCAGGGTCAGCGCTTCGGTGCCTGCATCCACCACGAAGGCAAAATCGCGGTCCACCGCCTGCAGATCGGCGAGGGTGAGGGCCGGACGGGTGGGGGTTTTCACCTTGGGCTGCGGGATGGCTGCCACCTGCACAGTGAAGGCCATGGCCGGGCCTTTCACATCGAAGGCCTGCAGGATGCGCGGGTGCAATTCGCCAAAGCTGGCCAGCACATTCGGCCCGAGGCCGATCGTGCCCGACCGGCCGGGGTGCCACCAGGCGGCCACCTTGCGGGTGATCTGCACCTTGGCGGGGGCGCCAAGGGCGGCCAGCACGGCCTCGACATCCGCTTTCACATCGAACAGATCGACCGGGCGGCGCGAGCC
>DOMY01000284.1 GCA_003509785.1 Gemmobacter sp. | reverse complement strand
GCGGAAGCGGCGGCGAAGGCGGCGCGCGATGCAACCTGAAGATCTGATCCGGGCGCTGGAACGGCCTGCGCCTGAAAGCTCGGATTACGATCTGAACCCGGCGGTGGTTCTGCCTGCGGGGCGCAAGCTGCGCCCTGCAGCGGTTCTGGTGGCCATCTGCGAAGGGCCGGCGGGGCCAGAGGTGCTGCTGACCAAACGCGCTTCGGGGTTGAAACATCACCCCGGGCAGATCGCCTTTCCGGGCGGCAAGATTGATGACGGCGATAGTTCGGCCGAGGCGGCGGCGCTGCGCGAGGCGCAAGAGGAAGTGGGGCTGGACCCGGCGCTGGTGCGGGTGCTGGGCCGGTTGCCTGCACATGAAACGGTGACCGGCTATACGGTGATCCCGATTCTGGCGCATATCGGCGGGCCATTCGTGACCCGCGCCGAGGCGGGTNNCGAGCGGCGGCAGTGGCGCGGCCAGTGGCGGCGCTATTATGCGGTGCCCTGGGGGCCTTATTACATCTGGGGCGCCACGGCGCGCATGTTGCGCGGGCTGGCAGACCGGCTGGCATGAAAGTAACGGGCGCCTGGATTGCCGATGCCGGAACGCAGGCCATCTGCGCCGCACTGGTGGCGGCGGGCTGGCGGGCGCTGTTCGTGGGCGGCTGCGTGCGCAATGCGCTGCTGGACGTGCCGGTGGGCGATATTGATATTGCCAGCGACGCGCCACCACAGGTGGTATCGGATCTGTGCCGGGCGGCCGGGTTCAAGGTGGTGCCCACGGGGATCGACCATGGCACGGTGACGGTGGTGGCCAATGGCGTGCCGCATGAGGTGACGACCTTCCGCCGCGATGTGGAAACCAACGGGCGCCATGCGGTTGTGGCCTTTTCGGACCGGATCGAGGAAGACGCCGCGCGGCGCGATTTCACCATGAACGCGCTGTATGCCGCGCCTGATGGCACGGTGATTGACCCGCTGGGGGGCCTGCCCGATCTGCAGGCGCGGCGGCTGCGCTTTGTGGGCGACCCGGCGCTGCGCATCCGCGAAGATTATCTGCGTATCCTGCGGTTCTTCCGCTTTCATGCGATCTATGGCGATCCGGCGCAGGGCATTGATGCCGAAGGGCTGGCCGCTTGTGCTGCGCTGGCAGAGGGTCTGGCGGGGCTGTCGGCAGAGCGCATCGGGGCCGAGATGAAAAAGCTGCTGGCGGCGGCGGACCCGGCTCCGGCCGTGGCATCCATGGCGCAGGCGGGCGTGCTGGCGCGGGTTCTGCCGGGCGCAGATGCGCGGGGGCTGGCGCCGCTGGTGCATCTGGAAGCCGGGCGGGCGCCGCGCTGGTTGCGGCGGCTGGTGGTGCTGGGCGGGGCGGATGTGGCGCAAAGCTGGCGCCTGTCGCGCAGCGAGGCCCGCGATCTGGGGCGGCTGCGCGATGCGGTGGGTTCGGGGGAAAGCCCGGCGGTTCTGGGCTGGCGAATGCAGGCCGATCTGGCGGTGGATGCCGTGCTGGCGCGTGCGGCGCTGCTGGAAATGCCCGTGCCGGACGGGTGGGAGGCGGATGTGGCGCGGGGTGCTGCCGCGCAGATGCCGGTGAAACCGGCTGATCTGATGCCCGGCCTGCAGGGGCAGGCGCTGGGCGCGCGGCTGAAGGAAATCGAGGCCGATTGGTGCGCCAGTGATCTGAGGGCCGGGCGTGATGTGCTTTTGCGCGGAAGATCACTTTCGGGTTGAGCGGTTTTCCTTCCGGTCAAATTCGCATATACCAAGCCTGATATTTTTCATCAGGCTTCACCATGTTCCGCTTCTTTGAAGGTCTGGTCGATCCGTATCGGCCCTATATCCGCAGCAATACGCCACCCCGCAGGCTTTGGCCGTTCCTGAAGGAATATGTCGTGCCGTTCCGGGGCGTGTTTGCGATTACGGCGCTGACCTCGATCATCACGGCGGCGGCGGATGTGGCGCTGATCTGGTATGTGGGGCGGGTAGTCGATCTGCTGGCAGCGGGCCGGCCCGAAGAGATCTGGGCCAGCTATGGCGCCGAGATCATCGCGGTGGCACTGGCGGTGCTGATCCTGCGGCCGGTCGTGCATTTCGTGAATGTGGCCCTGCTGCACAATACCATCCTGCCGAATTTCGGAACGATGATTCGGTTTCGGGCGCATGACCATGTGCTGCGTCAGCCCGTGGGCTGGTTTGAAAGCGATTTTGCCGGGCGGATTGCGAACCGGATCATGCAGACACCGCCGGCCGCCGGGGATGCTGTCTTTCAAACCTTTGATGCAGTTGCGTTTTCCAGCGTCACAATCGTAGGTGCCGGCATCATGCTGGCCGAGGCGGATCTGCGGTTGCTGCTGCCGCTGGTGCTGTGGCTGGGCCTGTATATGGCGCTGGTGAAATGGACGTTGCGCCGCGCAGGCCCGGCGTCAAAGGCCAGTTCGGATGCGCGGTCTGCGGTGACCGGGCGGGTGGTGGATGCTTATACGAACATTCATTCGGTAAAGCTTTTTGCCCATCACGATCTGGAAATGCGCCATGCCACCGAGGCGATCGAAAAGGCGCGCACCACCTTTCAGCATGAGATGCGGGTGGTCACCAAGATGGATCTGGCGCTGACGGTGCTGAACGGGTTCCTGATCGTGGCCGTCACGGGCTGGGCGATCCTGCTGTGGTATCACGGGCAGGCAAGCGTGGGCACGGTGGCGGCGGCCACGGCGCTGGTGCTGCGGCTGAACAGCATGACCTACTGGATCATGTGGGCCACCACATCATTGGTACAAGCGCTGGGCGTGGTGCAGGAGGGGATGGAGACGATCACCCAGCCCATCGGGCTGGTGGATGCCCCGCAGGCACAGCCCCTGCGGCTGACGCGCGGCGAGATCGTGCTGGATCATGTCTCGCACCACTACGGGCGCGGCACGGGGGGCCTGCGCGACATCAGCCTGACGATCCGGCCGGGGGAACGGATCGGGGTTGTCGGACGTTCGGGTGCCGGGAAATCGACTTTGGTGAAGCTGATGCTGCGGTTCTATGATTGCGAAGGCGGGCGCATCCTGTTCGACGGGCAGGATATTGCGCGGGTCACGCAGGATTCGTTGCGGCGGGAAATCGGCATGGTGCAGCAGGACAGCAGCCTTCTGCACCGGTCGGTGCGGGAAAACATCCTGTATGGCCGCCCCGAGGCGACAGAGGACGACATGATCCTGGCCGCGAAACGGGCCGAGGCGCATGAGTTCATCCTGACGCTGGAAGACCCGGAAGGGCGCCGGGGCTATGATGCCCATGTGGGCGAGCGGGGGGTGAAACTTTCGGGCGGGCAGCGGCAGCGTATCGGGCTGGCGCGGGTGATCCTGAAGGATGCGCCAATCCTGATCCTGGACGAGGCGACCAGCGCACTGGACAGCGAGGTGGAAGCGGCGATCCAGCACACGCTGGACACGGTGATGCAGGGCAAGACCGTGATCGCGATTGCGCACCGGCTTTCCACCATTTCGGCCATGGATCGCATCGTGGTGCTGGAAGATGGCGGCGTGGCCGAAGATGGCAGCCATGCCGCGCTTCTGGCGCAGGGCGGGCTATATGCCCGGTTCTGGGCGCGCCAGTCCGGCGGCTTCATCGGAACGGAGGAACAGGTTTGAAAGTATTCGAGACGCTGGGCGGATTTATCGACGCCTTTCGCCCGGCACAGGGTGTGCCGCCCCAGCGTCTGACGGGCTTTTTTGCCTGGTGCCTGAACGGATCCTGGCCGCCGCTGATTGTGGCGGGCGTGATTTCCGCGATCTCGGGCACGACCGAGGTGGTTTCGGCGCTGATCCTGGGCTGGGTGGTGGATGCGGCGGTCAGCGGCAACCCGGCGGAATTCTTTGCCGATAACCTGGGCCTGCTGCTGCTGTTTCTGCTGTTCTATCTGGTGCTGCGCCCGTTGGCCTTTGGGGCCTCTTCGGCGTCGAACTCTGTCATCGTGGGGCCCAATCTGTTTCCGCTGGTGCTGAGCCGGTTGCACCGCTGGACGATGGGGCAGAGCGTCACCTTCTTTGACAATGATTTTGCGGGCCGCATCGCACAGAAACAGATGCAGGCAGCGCGGGCAGTCACCGATGTGGCGACCGAATTCATCAATACGATCTGTTTTGCCCTGGCCTCGGTGATCGGGTCGGCCATCTTTCTGCTGGCGATTGATGGCTGGATCGCGCTGGCGCTGATTGTCTGGATGTTCGGTTATTTCGCGCTGATCCGGTTCTTCATGCCGCGGATCAAGAAGAACTCTTCGGCGCGTGCTGCGGCGCGGGCGATGGTTTCAGGGCAGGTGGTGGATACGATCACCAATATCAAGACGGTGAAGCTGTTCGCCCATGCCGCCTTTGAAGACCGCGTGGCGCTGAAAAGCATGGAGGTGTTTCGGGCCCGCAGTCTGGAATTCGGCGAGATTTCCACCTGGTTCCGCCTGTCGCTGATGACCCTGGCCGGGGTGCTGCCGATCCTGCTGATTGGCGGGGCGGTGATCCTGTGGCAGCAGGGGCAGGCGACGGCGGGGGCGATTGCGGCTTCAGGTGCCGTGGCGATGCGGATCGCGCAGATGACCGGCTGGGTCAGCTTTACGCTGATGTCGATCTATACCAGCGTGGGCGAGGTGGAGGATGCCATGCGCACGCTGTCCATCCCGCATCAGCTGGCCGATGCGCCGGGCGCGGTGGATCTGCCGAAGATCGCCGGTGCGATAGACTATGAGGCGGTCAGCTTTGCCTATGGCCGCCGCCGGGGCGGGGTGGAAGATGTGACCCTGCGCATCGCGGCGGGCGAAAAGATCGGGATCGTGGGGGCTTCGGGTGCCGGGAAATCCACGCTCGTGTCCTTGCTGCTGCGGCTTTACGATGCGGAAAAGGGGCAGGTTCTGGTCGATGGGCAGGATGTGCGGCAGGTGACGCAGGAAAGCCTGCGGCGGCAGATCGGCATGGTGACGCAGGAAACCGCGATGTTCAACCGATCGGCGCGTGACAATATCGCCTATGGCAAGCAGGATGCGACCGAGGAAGAGATCATCGCCGCCGCCAAACAGGCCGAGGCGCATGAGTTCATTCTGGCGATGGAAGATCATCAGGGCCGCAAGGGCTATGATGCCTATCTGGGCGAGCGGGGCGTGAAACTTTCGGGCGGGCAACGGCAGCGCATCGCGCTGGCACGTGCCTTTGTGAAGGATGCGCCGATCCTGGTGCTGGACGAGGCAACCAGCGCGCTGGACAGCGAGGTGGAGGCCAGCATTCAGGAGGCGCTGGACCGGGTGATGGTGGGCAAGACGGTGCTGGCCATTGCGCACCGGCTTTCGACGATTGCCGCCATGGACCGGATCGTGGTGCTGGATCAGGGCCGGATCGTGGAGGAAGGCCCGCATGATGTGCTGTTGGCGCAAGACGGGCTTTATGCACGCTATTGGAACCGCCAGTCCGGCGGGTTCATCGGGGTGGATGAAAACGTGGACGGTGCGGCGGCTGCAGAGTAACCTTCTGCCGGTGGCAAGGAGGCGTGCATGGTCAATTTCGTCATCTCGACGGTGTCGCGGCTGCCGGTGGGGTTGGTGGACAACCAGTTCGGGATTGTCACCAATACCGGCGTGCTGAACGTGTTCGGGCCGGATTTCCGGCTGGATGCAATCGAGATCCGGGGGGTGGGCAGCGCGCTTGCGGTCTTTGGTCTGGTGAATGTGTCGCAGGGGGTCAGCGCGATCGAGATGGATGGCAGTTCAACCACCATCCACATCGGCCAGACCGGCGCACTGGTGGCGGCAACGGGCGATGCGGTCCGCGCCCGGATGAGCGGCAGTTTCGAGCTGGTGAACATGGGCAGCATCAGCACGCGGGCGAATGGCATCAGCGCCTTAGCCTCGGATGCGGCGGCGGATGTGACGCTGGCCAATCATGGCACGATCAGCGGGCTGATGGATGGGGTTCTGGCCTCTGTCGGGGCGGGGCGGCTGAAGCTGACCAATACCGGCACGATTTCGGGGCTTTCGGATGGGGTGGACCTGTTCGCCACCGCGCAGGTGATCCGGTCGACGCTGATCATCAATACGGGTGTGATTTCGGGGGCGATTTCGGCCGTGAACGGATCGCAGGGCATGGATGTGCTGCGCAATTCGGGCACGCTGCAGGGCGATGTGATCCTGCGGGACGGGAATGACATTTTCGATTCCCGCATGGGCGTGATGTCGGGTGTGGTGAATGCGGGGGCGGGGAATGACCGGGCCTATGGCAGCCTGGCCGATGACCAGATCTTTGGTGACAGCGGCAATGACACGCTGCGCGGCCATGCGGGCGAAGATACGATGGATGGCGGCGCGGATGCCGATCTGCTGAACGGTGGTGCCGATGATGACAGTCTGGCGGGCGGGGAGGGGGCCGATCTGCTGCTGGGCGGCGGTGGCAATGATACGCTTTCGGGCGGGGCGGGCAGTGATGTCTTCGTGTTCAACGGCATGTCCGGGGTGGATCTGATCACGGATTTCGTGCCCGGCGAAGACCGGATCGACCTTTCGGCCCAAGGCCTGGCGCTGAAGGCCGTGCTGGGGCTGGCCGAGCAGGCGGCGCTGGCCGGGGCCACTGATCTGCGGCTTGATCTGGGGCTGATTGGCGGTGCGGGCACGATCGTGCTGGACGGGCTGGGAGAAAAAGTGCTTACCAGCGCCGACTTCATTCTTTGATCCCGGATCGCCCGCATGACATGCCAGCTGACCATTTCCCGCCTTGGCCAATATGGCGATGGCATCGCAGAGGGGCCTTCGGGGCCGGTCTTCGTGCCGCAGACCCTGCCGGGCGAGGTTGTCGAGGGGGAGCTGCAGGGGGACCGGCTTCTGGGGGTGCGGATCGTCACGCCCTCGGCTGATCGGGTGAAGCCGCCTTGCAGCCATGCCCGATCCTGCGGGGGCTGCCTGATGCAGCACGCCCGCGATTCGCTGGTGGCGGACTGGAAACAGGGGATCGTTCAGGGCGCGCTGGCGGGGCAGGGGCTGGAGGCAGAGTTTCGGCCGCTGGTCACCTCGCCGCCCCGGTCGCGCCGCCGGGCGAGCCTTTCGGCGCGGCGGACGAAGAATGGCACGCTGATCGGCTTTCACGCGCGGGGATCGGATCTGATCATCCCGGTGCCGAACTGCCAGCTGCTGCACCCCGATCTGATGGCGGCCATGCCGGGGCTGGAGGCGCTGGTTCTGGCCGGCGGGTCGCGCACGGCCGAGCTTGACCTGCTGGTGACGCGCAGCCTGGCGGGACCGGATGTTCTGGTGCAGGGCGGCAAACCGCTGGATGCCGATCTGCGGCTGGCGCTGGCCCGGGTGGCCGAGGCGCATGGTATCGCCCGGCTGGCCTGGGGGGATGAGGTTGTGGCGCTGCGCACCAATCCGATGCAGCGCATGGGCCGCGCATTGGTTGCGCCGCCGCCGGGCGCCTTTCTGCAGGCCACGGCAGAGGGCGAAGCCGCGCTGCTGGCATCCGTGACCGAGGCGGTGGGCGGGGCTGACCGCATCGTGGATCTGTTTGCGGGCGTGGGCACCTTTGCGCTGCCCCTGTCGGAACGGGCCGATATCCGGGCGGTCGAAGGCGATGCGGCCATGATCGCGGCGCTGGATCGCGGCTGGCGGCAGGCCGGCGGGCTGCATCGGGTGACGGCTGAAACCCGCGATCTGTTCCGCCGCCCGCTGGAGCCGGACGAGTTCAAGGGGGTGGGGGCCGTGGTCATCGACCCGCCGCGCGCGGGGGCCGAGGCGCAGACTGCAACGCTGGCCCGATCCGGTGTGCCGGTAATCGCAGCCGTGTCCTGCAACCCGGCAACCTTTGCCCGTGATGCAAAGGTACTGATTCACGGCGGCTATCGGCTGGACTGGATTCAGGTTGTGGATCAGTTCCGCTGGTCGGCCCATGTGGAGCTTTCTGCGCGATTCAGCCGGAAATGATGCTTGTTCTGTGTGTCTGCGCACGGTTGCGTGAACGGACACCCCCAGAAGCGGGATTAACCTGCAGGGGCTTGTCGTGCTATTTTCGGGCAAGGCAAGAAAACAAGAAGCAGATAAAAACAGGCGCTCCATGACCATCGTGCGGATCATTTTCGTGCTTCTCTTTGCTTTGGGCCTGGCGGCCTGTGGCAAGGAAGAGGGCAAGTTCCGCAGCTATCGCGGTGAAGCCGTGACGTCGATCCAGGTGCACAAGGGCGCCCGGAAGATGTATCTGCTGCATAATTCCAAGGTGCTTGAAACCTACGACATCGCGCTGGGCTTCACCCCGGTGGGGCACAAGCAGTTCGAAGGCGATGGCAAGACGCCGGAAGGCACCTATTTCATCGACCGTCACAACCCCAAAAGCCGGTTCCACCTGTCGCTTGGGATTTCCTATCCGAATGTCCGGGATCGGGCCTTTGCGGCATCGCAGGGGAAATCGCCGGGGGGGGATATCATGATCCATGGCCGCAGCGAATATAAGGGCCGCAACAAGGGCGACTGGACGGCGGGCTGCATCGCGGTGAAGGATGAAGAGATCGAAGTGATCTATTCGATGATCCGGCGGAACACGCCGATCCATATCCTGCCCTGACAGGTTCGGGCACGGAATGACAAAGGGGCCCTTGCGGGGCCCCTTTTGCGTTTCAGGTTCTGCAGGTCTTACTGGCCGACCAGCTGATCCATTTCAGAGGTCACTTCGCGGCCCAGGGCGATGGAGCTTACATTGGCGACCGGCGCGCGGGTGCTGTCACCTGTCACCAGGGTCCACCACAGCTTGCCGCTGGGTTCCTGGAACCAGGAGAAGCCAAGCTCGTTCGAAGCGGTATCAAAGACGACGCTGCGGGTATCGGGCTGTTCCAGCCATTCGGCCAGGGTTTCCAGCTCGGACTGATAGGTTTCCGACACCAGCTCGCCGGTGAAATGGCCGGTATATCCGGCGCGTTGCACCCGCAGCAGCGGCGAAGACCCGTCAGAGCCGAAATGCCAGGGCCGGTTCTGCGCCGACATGTCGCGCGAATGGGCATAGGCGGCAGAGTTCAGCTGGGCATTCAGCTGCATCGGCACCAGCCCGCGGGCGGAGCGCAGCGAATTCACCGAATCCAGAACCCGGTAGGGGATCTGGGTCTTGTCCGCTTCCGTCATGTTGTAGACACGCGGCAGCGGTCGCCCGTCAGGCCCGTACAGATCCTGCGGGGGGGCAGCGGCGCAGCCAGCCAGAAAAGCCGCCGCTGCGAGTGCGAGGACCGGGAGTCTCGTCATCATTCCATCACCAATGCCTGTGCATGGCCCGTCTTTAGCCAATCCCGCGCCGGGGTTCAAACCCAAGTCTGCGTGATGGGGCAATTGACAAGCCTTTGATTTGCGAAATAGGGCATTTAGCGATAAAAATCACCCGAATTCACTTGCAAGGAGTCGAGCGGATGTCCGCAGACAAGAATTTCACGCCCTCCCGCCGGGCACTCCTTGGCGGTGCTGCGGCGGCACTGGGTGCGGCAGCACTCCCGGCCTGGGCAGATACCGGCATCCGGGCGAATATTTCCAGCTTCCGGATGCTGGACTGGCAGCCCTATTTCACGACCCTGACCAATGGCGCGGTTCTGGTGGATACGCAGTCACGCGCGCTGCATTTCTGGTCGGCGGATCAGTCGGTGTACAAGCTGTACCCCACATCGGTGCCGCTGTCGGATGATCTGACGCGCCGCGGCCGGACCGAGATCATCAAGAAGGTGGTCGGCCCGGAATGGCGGCCGACGCCGTCGATGAAAGAGCGCAATCCCGACTGGCCGGATTACATCGGCCCCGGCCCGGACAATCCGCTGGGCACCCGGGCACTGTGGCTTTCCTGGACCTATTACCGCATCCATGGCACGCATGACACGCGCAAGATTGGCCGGAAATCCTCTAATGGTTGCATTGGCATGTACAATGAGCATGTCGAGGAACTTTTTGAACTGGCGCAAGTCGGTACGCAGGTGTTGCTAATTTGACGCCATGCGTTGGCGGCCCTTGGCGCCCCAAACGGCCTCATTGCGCGTATCATGGTTCAAGTTTACATAACGCAATACGAGGTAAGTCTTGGGTGTGCCGTATCGCCTCTGCAAAATTCGATACGGTGCAATAACTGGAGGTCGAAATGAAGAAACTTGTTCTCGCAGCCGCTCTGACGGTCGCTGCTTCCGCTGCTTTCGCTGGTGGCATGGTTGAGCCGGTCATGGAACCGGAAGTCGTTGAAGCTGCGACCTCGTCGTCGGCTGGCGGCTTTATCGTTCCGCTGCTGCTGCTGCTCGTTGTGGCTGCTGTTGCTTCCAACTGAGCTGACAGCCAGTTTGATCTAAAAGGCGGCAGGGGTTCCTGCCGCCTTTTGCTTTTCGGCGGGAATCAGATCCAGCCCGACAGATTGCTGCGAATCACCTCGGACAGTGCGGTGACATGCGCCGAATCAGCGTTCAGGCAGGGGATATAGGTGAAGACCTCGCCCCCGGCATGTTCAAAGGATTCGCGGATCTCGCCGTTGATCTCTTCCAGCGTTTCGATGCAGTCGGCGCTGAAGGCCGGGGCCATGACGGCGATGCGCTTCTTGCCCTGTTTTGCCAGTTCGGCCACATGTTCGACGGTATAGGGGCGCAGCCATTCCTCGCGGCCGAAGACCGACTGGAACGTGACGTCGATGGCGCCCTTTTCCCAGCCCAGCCGTTCGCGCAGCAGGCGGCTCGTCTTGGCACATTGGCAATGGTAGGGATCGCCCTCCATCAGATAGCGCTTGGGCATGCCGTGATACGAGGTGACCAGCACATCAGGCCGGTGATCCAGCTGGGCATAAACTCGTTCCACCGATTGGGCCAAGGCCTCGATATACAGCGGATGGTCGAAATATTCGGCCACCGTGCGGCTGGCGGGCTGGCGCTTTTCTTTCATCAGGGCGCGGAAGAACGCGTCATTCGCCGTGGCCGAGGTGGCGCCGGCGTAATGCGGGTACAGCGGGAAGAACAGGATCTTTTCGCAACCGGCCGCAACCATGGCGCGGACCTTCGATTCGGTTGACGGATTGCCATAGCGCATACAGAAATCCACCATGACGCTGTCGCCATAGCTGTTGCGCAATTCGGCGGCGATCGCCTCTGTCTGATCCCGCGTGATGGTCATCAGCGGGCTTTCATCCTTTTCCTCGTTCCAGATCAGCTTGTAATTCGCGCCGCTGGTGAAGGGGCGCTTGGTCAGGATGACAAGCTGCAGCAGCGGTTGCCACTTCCAGGCCGGAAAGTCGATCACGCGGCGGTCGGACAGGAATTCGTTCAGATAGCGCCGCATCGACCAGTAGTCATAGTGATCGGGCGTGCCCAGATTGGCCAGCAGCACCCCGATCTTCGCTTCGCGCACGGGGGGGTGGTTTGCCGGGGCATGGGCAAGGCGGCCCGCGCCGGGAAGCGTCATCCCTTTGTCCTGCGTTGCGTCCAGCATTTGTCTTCTCCTTTATCCTGCAGCCCAGATAGCGGCAGTGGCGCGATGGTCAATTGCTGTTCTTTGTCGCAGCCTTCAGGGCATCTTCCAGCCGCTGAATGGCCGAGCCGGGGCGCAGCGGTTTCTGCTGGCTGTCATGCGGGGCCCAGCCCGTCAGGCAGATCACCTCGAAGGTGGCGGCAATCCGGCCTTCGGGCAAGCCATAGGCGGTGTGATAGCGCTGTGCGGCATCGGCAAACAGGCTGCGGCGGGTGAAATGCCGGGGACGGGCGGCCAGGGCGCTGGCTTCGCCCATGGCGCGCAGATCCTGCATCAGATGCAGCGCGTCGCGATAGCTGGCCTGCCGGGTAAAGGCATCGGCCACCGGCAGGTTCAGCCCGGCGCGCTGCAACAGCCCGCCCAGATCGCGGATTTCGCCCATCGGCAGCACGCGGGGCGACAGGCCACCGGCCACCGCCGCCTCGGATTCGGCCAGAACGGCGCGCAATTCGTGCAGGGTCTGGCCCCCCAGCAGGAAGCCCAGAAACAGCCCGTCCGGTTTCAGCGCGCGGCGGCATTGCACCAGCTGGCCCACCGGATCATTGGCCCAATGCAGCGCCATGGCGTGAATCACCAGATCATGCGCCTGAGGTTGCAGATCAAGCACCTCGGCATCGGGCACGATTTTCGCCCCCGGCAGCACATCCTGCCAGATTTCGGCAAAAGGCGTGACGATGGCCGGGGCTGTGAACGCCCTGTTAACTGGAATCAGTCTTTCCTGAACTTCGAACACGGCCTCTTCGTGCAGGAACAGCGCCGCGCGGCTGGCGCGGGCGCGGTTGCGGGAAAGGGCCTTGCGATCTGTCAGCGGTGGGGGGGTCATGCTGCCTCCATTTTGCGGGACCATAGGAGGGTGGGATGAGAATACAAGCGGCGGTGCGGCTGATCTACCCGCCGCAATGTCTCAGCTGCGATGCGCTGGTGACCACGGACTTCGGGCTTTGCGCGCGTTGCTGGCGCGATACGCCCTTCATTGCCGGGTTGGTCTGTGATTGCTGCGGCACGCCGCTGCCGGGGGAAGAGGGGGGCGCGCCGGTGCAATGCGACGATTGCCTGGCGATTGCCCGACCGTGGAGCCGGGGGCGCGCGGTGATGCTGTATCGCGACAACGGTGTGCGGCTGGTGATGGCGCTGAAACACGGGGATCGGCTGGATCTGGCGCGCCCGGCGGCAGACTGGCTGCGCCGGGCGGTGGCGCCACTGCTGGCGCCCGATACGCTGATCGCGCCGGTGCCACTGCATTGGATGCGGCTGATCCGGCGGCGTTATAACCAATCGGCGGTGTTGGGCAGCGCATTGGGCAAGCTGTGCAGCCTGCCGCATTGCCCCGATCTTCTGCTGCGTCGGCGCAATACCCGCAGCCAGGAGGGGCGCGACCGCGAAGGACGGTTCGTGAATGTGGAAGGCGCGATCCGGGTGAACCCCCGGCATGACTGGCAGCTGGCCGGGCGGCCGGTGCTGCTGGTGGATGATGTGATGACCTCGGGGGCGACATTGGCGGTCTGCGCGGATGCCTGTCTGGCGGCAGGGGCGGCGCGGGTGGATGTGGCCGTGCTGTGCCGCGTTGCGAAGGATGCTTAATTCCTTATAGTTGCTGCAACTGCGAGGAATGAGTCATGAAACCCGTCGAAATCTATACCACCCCGACCTGCCCCTATTGCCTGGCCGCGAAACGGCTGCTGACGAAAAAGGGCGCGGCCTTCACCGAAATCGACGTGAGCCGTGATCCCGATCTGCGCATGGCGATGGCCGAGCGGGCAGGCGGGCGGCGCAGCGTGCCGCAGATCTGGATCGGCGGGCAGCATGTCGGCGGGTCGGATGACATCCATGCGCTGGATCATCAGGGCAAGCTTGACGCCCTGCTGGCGGGCTGAGCGGTGCGGGTCGGCCTTGTTCAGCTGACGGTGGGCGATGATCCGGCGGTGAACCTGCCGGAAACCCTGTCGCTGCTGCGGGCGGCGGCGGCCGGGGGGGCGCAATTCGTGCTGACGCCCGAATGCACCAACCTGCTGAGCGCGAACCGCGATCATCAGCGCCGGGTGCTGCGGCATGAAGAGGCCGATGAAACGCTGGCCGCCCTGCAGGCCGAGGCGCAGGCGCTGGGGATCTGGCTGCTGATCGGGTCACTGGGGCTGTTGACCCATGATGCCGACGGGCGGTTTGCCAACAGGTCTTTCCTGATCGGGCCGGATGGCGGAATTGCCGCGCGCTATGACAAGATTCACATGTTCGATGTGAATGTGTCGGAGACCGAGGTTTACCGCGAATCCGCAGGCTATCGCCCCGGCAGCCGTGCCGTTCTGGCCGAGACGCCCTTTGCGAAGATCGGCATGGCCGTGTGCTATGACCTGCGCTTTGCCCATCTGTTCCGGCGGCTGGCGCAGGCGGGGGCGCAGATCCTGACGGTGCCCGCCGCCTTCAACCACCTGACGGGGCAGGCCCATTGGGAGGTGTTGCTGCGCGCCCGTGCCATTGAAACCGGCTGTTTCGTTCTGGCCCCGGCGCAGACCGGCTTTCACCCGGAAAGCGCGGGCGGCGGCAAGGGGCGGCGGACGCATGGCCACAGCCTTGTCATCGCTCCCTGGGGCGAGGTTCTGGCCGATGGTGGCACCGATCCCGGCGTGACCTTTGCCGATCTGGATCTGGCCGAGGTGGACCGGGCACGCAGCCGGGTGCCCGCGTTGCAGCACGACCGTGCGTTTGACGGCCCGTGATGGCAGAGAAAACCGAAGATCTGGCGATTGCGCTGTTCGGCGAGCTGTTCATGGCGGATCAGCTGGCGCGCAACCGCATTTCCAAAGTGCTGCCCAAGGGGATGGAGCTGTCGCATTTCGGGGTGCTGAACCATCTGGCGCGGGCAGGGGATGAACGCACCCCGGCCCAACTGGCGCGCAGCTTTCATGTGACCCGGGGCGCGATGACCAATACGCTGACCAAGCTGGAATGGGCGGGCCATATTCATATTCGGCCGGATTGGGATGATGCGCGGCGCAAATTCGTGGCGATCAGCCCGGCCGGCCGTTCGGCGCGCGATGCCGCTGTGCAGGCCATTGCGCCGCTGATCGGCGAGGTTGTGCAGGCCTTGGGCGCCGAACGGGTGCGCGCGGTCTTGCCGGTACTGCGCGAGATGCGAACGAAACTGGAGGGCGACGAGTAAGCGTCGCCCTCTGGTATCTATCAGTTGTTCAGGGCGTTGCGGGTGNNCTTATAGACCACACCCAGCACCGCATCGGCCTGCGTGATCGAGCTTTCGGTGACCAGAACCAGATCGCGGTCTGCAATATCGAATTCGCCCGCGCTGAACAGGCCATCGGCCGTGGTCAGATCCAGTGCGAAGATCATCCGCTGCTTGTGCGGGCCGCTGCCATCGCTGCGCAGATCGGTGGTGGCGTAATTGCGCAGAACCAGCACGCCTTTCGGATTGGCGCGGCTTTCCTGCACGCCGCCAATCAGCGATGCCGCATCCAGCGCGTTGATCCGGTCAGACGGGAAGGGCACCTGCGCCTCTGTGCCGGCAGCGCCGAGCGACAGGAAGTAGCGGCTGTCCTTTTCGACAAATACCTTGTCGCCGCCACGCAACGTGGTGTCGAGCGAGGGGTTTTCTTTCAGGCGGCTGGCCGAAATGCCATAAAGATTGCCCCCCCGCATCAGCCGGACCTGCGGATTTTGCAGGTTGTCGCTGATGCCACCGCCCAGAGCCAGCAGGCTGAGCACGGTAAAATCGCGGTCGGGCAGCGGATAATTGCCGGGTTTGGTTACACCGCTGACCAGATCGACCGAGCTTTCGCGCCCTGGCGTGTGGGTCAGCTGGACCTGCGCGCTGGGAATGATCTTGGAAAACTGTTCCTGAATCGTGTCGCGCGCCTCATCCGGGGTCTTCTTGGCGACGCGGACCTCATCCACATAGGGCAGGAAGATATTGCCTTCGGGGGTCACGCGGATCGCAGTGATCGAGACGACCTTCTGCCCCGCCTGGCTGAGCAGCGAGGTATCGCCACTGTCCCAGATGGCCAGATCCATCAGATCACCGGGTTCAACAACCTGCGATGACGGGCCTTTCTTGCGCGACAGCCAGCCGTGGAGGTTTGATTTTTCCTTTAGTGGCCAAGACTTTACCTTGGGCAAGGTATCCTTGTTGATCGGGATCACGGCAAAGGCCGCGTCTGCGTCTTCTGCGCCGTCAAGGATCTGCCCGGCACTGGGCGCCCCCCCAGGAACATCCGAGCAGGCGGAAAGGACAGACAGGGCGACTGCAAGCAAGAACAGTCGACCATTGAAAATTTGCATCACGAACTCCGATCACGTCGCACTTGGCAGAGTGGACTTTAGCAGCTGCAGAAAGATACTTGCGACCAGAAGCCCGTTCAACACAAGAGTTGTCGGATGGCGAGGGAGTGCCGGGTGCGTGTGAAAATGGTCGTGATCGGGGCAACGGGGCGTCTGGGGCGCATGTTTCAGGCGATCTGGCAAGGCCGGGAGGATGTGATCTGGCAGGGCCGCGGCGATGTGCCTGCGGGCTGGATGGGCTGGGATATCCTGTCTGAACCCTGCCCGCCGGGATTTATTGCGCCGGGGACGACGGTTCTGGTTCTGGCCGGGGTCACGCGGGGGGATGCGGCGCAGCTGGCGCAGAACACCGCGCTGGCGCTGGCGGTTTGCAAGGCGGCGGCAGAGGCGGGGGCGGCGCAGGTGCTGATCGCGTCCAGCATCGCGGTCTATGGCGTGGCGGCAGACGGGGCGCCGCCGTTCCGCGAAGAAGATGGTGCTGCGCCGCAGAATGGCTATGGCCGCGCCAAGGCCGAGATGGAGCGGGCGGTTCTGGATTGGCAGGCCGCTGCCGGGGCGGAGGCGCCTGGGGTGACGCTGCTGCGCATCGGCAATGTGATCGGGGCGGATGCCTTGATCGGCGGGGCCGTTTCGGATGTTGTGCTGGACCCTGTGCCTNNGAGGGCCAGCCCCTGCCGCAGGTGTTGAACATTGCGGCGCCGGGTGCGGTTTCGATGGCGGCGCTGCTGGATGCCGCCGGGATCCGCTGGTGCTATGGGCCGGAAAATCCGCAGGTTCTGCCGCGTGCCGCAATGGATACGGCCCTGCTGGAAACCCTGTTGCCGGGGGCGGCAGGGGCCGGGGATGCGGAACAGATGATTGCCGAATGGCGCCGTGTGACGGAGATGATGGCATGACCCCGCAGAAACGGTTGTTCGATCTTGGGCTTGCGCTGGTGCTGGCCCTGCTGCTGGCGGTGCCGTTTCTGGTGCTGCTGGCGGTGCTGCTGCTGCGAGAAGGGCGGCCGCTGTTCTATGTATCCGAGCGGATGAAAGCGCCCGGTGTGCCCTTTCAACTGTGGAAACTGCGCAGCATGAGCGTGGCGCGGGAAGACAGTGGCGTATCCGGCGGTGACAAGGCGACGCGAATCACGCCGATGGGCCGATTCTTGCGCCGCGCACGGCTGGACGAGATTCCACAGCTGTGGAATGTGATTCGCGGAGACATGAGCTTTGTCGGGCCGCGCCCGCCGTTGCGGTTATATGTGGAGCGGTTTCCAGAGATTTACGGCAAGGTTCTGCGCAGCCGCCCGGGGATAACCGGCCTTGCCACCTTGAAATTTCATGCGCATGAGGAATGGATTCTAAAATCCTGCAAGACGGCGGAAGAAACGGATTTCGCCTATTCCCGGCGCTGCGTGCCGCAAAAGGCCCGGCTGGACCTGATCTATCAGCGCCACCAAAGCCTGTGTTTCGATCTGTCTTTGCTGGGCGGAACTGTGGCGCGGGTTCTGGTCAAGCGGCTGTTCAGAAAACAGGCGTAATGCCGCGCATTGCATCGTTTCTGCACCTGCATATCTTGCTGCCTATGCAACCATGCTGTAGCTTATGGCAGTTACGTCTGTTTTGAAGACTTTTGAAAGTGCTAATTGCAAAGCCGGACGGAGCAGGTACGCGGATGCATCTTGTCAGACATGGGCTCTATGCGCTCCAGATGAAGCTGTCTCGCCGGAACAAGCAGTTCACGCTGTTCATGGCCGATGCGCTGCTTCCTCCGATCGTGCTGCTGGCCTCGATCATCGTTGCGCATAACGGCCTGATGCCGTTCACCCGTTACCCCAGCCTGTTCTATATGCTGCCTGCGATTTCGGTTGCGGGCGGGGCGGCGTCGATCTGGCTTGGCCTGCCGCGCATCCAGCTGAAATCCTATGAAACCACGGCCGTCATGCGCACGGCGATCTATTCGGCTGTGGTCACTGTCTGCATTGCGCTGATGGCGCCCTTCGCTTTGCCGATCTTTCCTGTGGCGGGCGTGGTGGTTTACGGGCTGATGCTGTTTCTGGCCTCTGCCGGGTTCCGCACCGCGATGCTGCATGTGCTGCTGTGGGTCCTGCGTCAGGGCAAGCCCAAACATCGGGTGCTGATCTATGGTGCGGGCACGACCGGGGTGCAGCTTGTCGCGGCGCTGCGCTCGCATGAGCGTATCGTGCCGGTGGCCTTCATCGACGACAATACGGCGCTTCATTCCTCGACCATCGCCGGGCTGCGGGTTCTGCCGCCCGGGATGATAAAACTGCTGGCGGAACAGCGCGATATCGACCGTATCATCCTTGCGATGCCTTCGGTTTCGGCGCCGAAGATCGCCCGGCTGACGCGCAAGCTGCGCAGCATGGGGCTGACGGTGCAATCCTTGCCGTCCTTCTCGCAGCTGGTGGGCGAAGAAGAGCTGATCGACAACCTGTCGCCGGTGGTGGCCGGGCAGCTGCTGAACCGCGATCAGGTGGGGGATTGCCTGCCGGAAGGCAATGAAACCTATCGCGGCCGGTCGATTCTGGTCTCTGGGGCCGGTGGTTCCGTCGGATCGGAGCTGTGTCGTCAGCTGATCATCTGCCGTCCGCGGAAGATCGTGCTGTACGAGGTGAGCGAGGTCGCGCTTTACACCATCGACAAGGAACTGCGCGAATTGTCCGAGGGTACCTCGGTCGAGATCGTGCCGGTTCTGGGGTCCGTAACCGATTCGCGCCTGACGCGCATGGTGATTGCCGACCACACGGCAGAGGTGATCTTTCACGCCGCCGCCTATAAACATGTGCCGCTGGTGGAGTGTAACCCGCTGGCCGGTCTTGCAAATAACGTGCTGGGAACCCGGACCATCGCAGAAGCGGCCAATGATGCGGGGGTCGGCCGGTTCATCCTGATTTCGTCGGACAAGGCAGTGCGGCCCACCAATGTGATGGGTGCCTCCAAGCGTCTGGCCGAACTTGTGGTGCAGGACATGGCCAAGCGGTCACGCGGGACCGTGTTTTCCATGGTGCGCTTCGGCAATGTGCTTGGCTCTTCCGGGTCGGTGATTCCGCTGTTCAAGGAACAGATTGCCAAGGGCGGCCCGGTCACCCTGACGCATGAAGATGTGACCCGCTATTTCATGACGATTTCCGAAGCCGCGCGCCTTGTGCTGATGGCGGGATCTTTCTCGGATAAGCAAACCTCGCGCGGGGGGGATGTTTTCGTGCTGGATATGGGCAAACCCGTGCGCATCCGCGACATGGCGGTGCAGCTGATCCAGGCGGCCGGCTATTCGGTGCGGGATGCCGATCACCCGGATGGCGATATCGAGATCGTGGTGACAGGGCTGCGGCCGGGCGAAAAACTGCATGAAGAGCTGCTGATCGGCGCCGGCCTGCTGACCACGCCCCATTCGAAAATCCTGCGGGCCCGCGAAGAAAGCCTGTCGGAACTGGAGATGGCAAGCGCGCTGCGTGCCCTGCGATCTGCCGTTGCGGTGGGCGATCAGGGCGCGGCGCGGGAAGTGATCGCGACCTGGGTGCATGGCTATCATCTGCCACTTATCGCCCAGGCGGGTCGCTGATCGGCAACAGTCCGTCAGCTTCGGCAAATGTGCATTGTTGCGATTCCCGGATCTGGCTAGATTGGCGCAAGGAAATTGAAGGCGAAGCGGATGACGACACGGGAAATCTCGGCTCGGAAATACGGGCTGCTTATGGCTCCCTCTCTTCTGTCGCTGTGCATCGGGCTCGCGGCACAGGCAGAGGAATATTCTGCGCCTTCGCTGAACTTCTATGGCGTCTCGGGCATGATCGACATGCCCTCGGCGGAAATGCAGGAAGACGGGCTGCTGACGGCCACATCCGCGCATTTTGGCCCGGTCAGCCGCAACACGCTCAGCTTTCAGCTGACGCCACGGATTGCGGCCAGCTTTCGCTTTCTGGGGATCCGCGATTGGAACGCCAAAGCCGCCTGTGCCCCGAATTGCGGGCAGGGCGACGGGATCGACCAGTTTGATACCTATTATGACCGCTCTTTCGATATCCGTTACCTGCTGTTGAAAGAGGGCGAGTATCTGCCTGCCGTCACCATCGGCCTGCAGGATTTCGCGGGAACAGGCGTGCTGTCCGGCGAATATCTGGTTGCCACCAAGAATTTCGGTCCGTCGTTCAAGGCAACCGTGGGTCTGGGCTGGGGACGGCTGGGCAGCTATGGCAGCATCGGTTCGCCCTTTGGGGATCGCGCGCCGATCGACGTGGGCGAAGGCGGCAATGTGAACTACGATCAGTGGTTCCGGGGGCCAGCCGCACCCTTTGCCGGGATCGAATGGTCGCCGGGCGAAAAATGGACGCTGAAGGCAGAATATTCCTCGGATGCCTATGAGACCGAGGCCGAAGATCGCGGAACGTTCGAACGGAAAAGCCCGCTGAACTTTGGTGTGGAATATGAGGTGGCGGATCGCATCCGCCTTGGTGCCTATTACCTTTACGGCAGCGAGATCGGTATTGCCGCGCAATTCGCGCTGGACCCGCGCACCCGCCCGGCCGGTGGCATCAACACCCCCGCGCCAGAGCCGGTGAAGCAGCGGCCCAGCCGCGCCTCTGACCCAGAGGCCTGGTCGGCGGAATGGGTGACCCAGGCAGATGCCGGGCCGATCCTGATGCGCAATCTGGACAAGCGGCTGTCGCCCGATGGCATCGTGGTCGAATCGCTGGGCTACACGGGATCGGTGGCCCAGCTGCGCATCCGCAACACAAAGCTGGATGCCGAGGCACAGGCGGTGGGCCGTGCCGCGCGGGCGCTGTCGCAGGTGATGCCCGCTTCGGTGGAAACCTTTGAAATCGTGCCGCTGAACGCGGGTGTTGCGGCGGCCAAGATCACCGTGCGCCGCAGTGATCTGGAACGGCTGGAAACCAGCCCGACCGCGATGGATTCGATGCGCAGCCGTGTGGGCATTTCTGGCGCCGGGCCGGAGCTTCCGGGCACCTTGCGCAATGACGAGCTGTATCCGCGCTTCCGCTGGTCTTTGGCGCCTGCGCTGCGGCTGCGGCTGTTCGATCAGAATGATCCGCTGAAATACGGTCTGGGCGCCCGGGTTAAGGGTGATTTCGATATTGCGCGCGGGCTGACGCTTTCGGGCAGCATCACCAAAAGCCTTGCAGGCAATCTGGATGAGCGGCCGCCGGTGCCGGGGCGCGAGCTGCAGCCCGTCCGCTCTGCCAACTATATCTATGACAGCAAGGGCGATCCGGCGCTGGAGACTTTGGCGCTGCACTGGCGCACCACGCTGGGGCAGGATCTGTATGGCCGGGTGTCCTTCGGCTATCTGGAGCGGATGTTTGGCGGCATTTCCACCGAGGTGTTGTGGAAGCCCGCGGATCGTCGCTGGGCCATTGGCGCCGAGATCAACTATGTGGCGCAGCGCGCACCGGATCAGGGGCTGGGCTTCACCCTGCCGCAAAGCCTGTACCAGACCGATGAGACGGGCACCGAAACCGGCCCCTCGTCCTATCGGCTGCTGACGGGGCATGTTTCGGGCTATTACGCGCTGGATAACGGGTTCAACCTTCAGCTGGATGTTGGCCGGTATCTGGCCGGCGACGTGGGCGCCACCTTCACGGTCGAACGCGAATTCGGCAACGGATGGCGCGTGGGGGCCTTTGCCACCAAGACCGATGTTTCGGCAGAAGAATTCGGCTCTGGCTCTTTCGACAAGGGCATCAAGCTGGAGATTCCCTTCGCCTGGGCTACGGGTTCTGCCACGCGGAAAACCGCGCAGACCGTTCTGCGCCCGTTTGGCCGCGATGGTGGCCAGCGGCTGGAGCTGGAAGGCCGTTTGTATGAAACGGTCCGCGAATATCAGGCCACCGGGCTTGACCAGCAATGGGGGAGGTTCTGGAAATGACACCGCAACGCTTTGCCGCCGCCGGATTTGCCGTGCTGGCGATGCTGGTTGGCTGCGGATCCGTCGAACAGGATCAGGAAGGGGCATTGTCGCAGGTGCGCGCCGTGGCCCAGACCCTGTCGCGCAACAAGGCAGCCGCCACCCCCGTGCCCGAACTGGGCCGGGCAGAGCTTGCCGCGTTCAATGTCCCTGTGGTGCAGGTGAATTCATCCAGCGGCGTGGCCTATCTGGTGCCGCTGAAGCGGAATGTCGGTGGTGCGGATATCTGGGCCACAGGCAGCCAGCAAACGATGACCCTGCGGGGTGGCCAGATCACCATGACACGCGGATTTGGCGCGTTTGACGTCATCGAATCGGTGGTGCCGCAAGATATGCGCGGCGCTGTCGGCCAAAACTATACCCGCAGTTACACGACGCTTGATGGCGCCGATCAGCCGATCCGCGAAGTGATGACCTGCGATTCCCGGCTTGCCGGGGGGGAAACGATTACGATCAAGGGCCGGGCCCATGTAACGCAGCGAATCCATGAGACCTGCGTTTCAGAGGGCAAGTCTTTTGAAAATGACTATTGGCTGGACGCATCCGGTGTTCGCAAACTGCACCAATATATGGGCAATGCTATCGGATATGTCACAGTTTCCCGCGTAATCGACTGATTTGAAGAGTTCCGCCTTTCTCGTGAAGGGCGAGTGTGTTAGTGAAAAGACTGATGAAATCCACCCGACGGAGATTAAACATGACCAAGTTTTCCGCTCTTCTCGCTGCCGGCGCCATGCTGGTTTCGGCTTCCACCGCTTTCGCTGGCGGCCCGGTTGTGATCGAAACCGAACCGGAAGTTCCGGTCGTTGTCGGCCCGACCTCGTCCTTCGGCGGCGGTCTCGCTGGTGCGGCCATCCCGGCTGCTCTGGCTCTGGCCACCATCGCTATCGTTGCTTCGGACAGCGGCGAAGGCAGCCACTGAAAGATCAGGACGTTCGGCTTGTCCGATGCGTCCGCCAAAGGGCCCGCGAACAGCGGGCCCTTTCTATTTCCGCCATCCGGGGCCTGACGCTATCTGATGCTGCGTAAAGTCAAGAACCGTGTCCAACGTATTCTGACCCGTGCCGCCAAGGCCAATCTGGGCATGATCGCCGCTGGTGTCGCCTTTTTCGGTTTTCTGGCGATTTTCCCTGCCATTGCCACTGTCATCGCCTTGTGGAGCTATTGGGCTGATCCGGCGATCATCCGGCAAGAGATGCTGATCCTTGCCGATTTTCTGCCGCGCGACGCCTTTTCCCTGCTGACAGGCCAGGTAGAGGCCTTGCTGCGGGCCAATAGCAGCGATCTGCAGCTGGCAACGCTGATCTCTATCGCGGTGGCTTTCTGGTCTGCGCGTGCGGGTGTGGCTGGCATGATTTCAGGCCTGAATGCGGTGCATCACCGCCCTGAACGCGGCAACATGCGGCATATCCTGCTGGCGCTGGTGCTGACGCTTGTTCTGATAACCATTGCGCTTGCGGCTTTGCTGGCAGGTATCATCGTGCCGCTGATCCTCGCCTTTCTGCCGCTTGGCACCTTTGCCGCGCTGGCGCTGGAGGTGGCGAATACGCTGCTGTCTCTGGGGCTGCTGACGGTCGGGCTGGCGATCACCTATCGCTTTGGCCCCAACCGGCCGGATCACCATCAGCCGAAACTGTTTACCCGTGGCCTGGTCGTGGCGCTGATCCTGTGGCTGCTGGTGTCGCGCGGGTTTGTGATCTATCTGCAGAACTTCAACAATTACAATCAGGTCTACGGATCCATCGGCGCCGTGGTCATCCTGCTGATGTGGCTGTACTTCAGCGCCTATGCGGTGCTGCTCGGCGCTGCGGTCGATGCTGAAGATGCCGTGAAGCTGGATGCCGATCTGCCGGTGGAAGAGCCGGGCAGCGCCCCGGCTCAGTAATCCTTTTCCTTGAAGATACCGATACTGGTTTCCCCATCCGCCCCGGCAGAGCCGCGCACGGTGATGGATTCGGTCAGATCAAGGTTCAGGCTGATGGCGGCCTGGCCGTTCTGATCCACCTCGACCTCGGTATAGGTGTTCTGCGAGATATACTTGCCGGCTTTCACACTGGTGTCGCCTTCGGCATCGGTGCTGATGTCGAAATCATCCAGACCGAATCCCTTGCGCAGCTTGCTCATGATGCCATCGCCGCCCTTGCCGGCCAGAGTTGCCACGGCGCTGGCCAGCTGTGCCGCCTGAAAGGCGGAAAGCGAGGTTAGATCGCGGCCGAACAGCAGGCGGGCCAGAACCTCTTCTTCAGGGAGTTCAGGCGAAGAGACGAAGCTGACCGTCGGTTCTGTCGCGCGCCCTTCGATCTGCACCGAAGCTGTGATGCCATCGGATTCGTTGGAGGCCAGGATGCTGAGGTAAGGGTCAAAATCGCCCTCCATCTGCAGCAGGGCCTGCGACAGGGTCAGCCGCTTGCCCAGAATATCCAGACGCCCGCGCACCAGATTGAAGGCGCCCGAGGGCACGACATTGTCCGTGGTGCCCTGCAGGCGCAATTCGCCCCCGACCTCGGCATCCAGACCGCGGCCGCGGATGAACACGCGTTGTGGTGCGGAAATCCGCAGATCCAGCGGATAGGATGGCCCGGAAGACCCGTCACCGGCGGCGGAATCATCGGCTATCAGCCCCGCGCGGCGCCGGGTTTCCAGCACATCCCCGGGTTCGGACAAGTGGCGCAGATCATCCAGCCCGGCTGCCGCGCCGATGCCGGTATCGGGCACCCGCAGTTCAGTTTCGGCCAGGGTGATATCGCCGCCGATTCGCGCACCGCCCAACAAGCCACCCTGCACCGTTACCCTGCCATTCAGCCGGGTTTCATACAGGCGCGGATCGCGGATCACAGCCTGGCGCAGTTGCAGTTGCAGATCGGCGTTATAGGGTGCCGTCATCCCGATGGTGCCGTTGGCGGTGACCTGCCCGCCGCTGCTCAGATGCGTCGAACCCTCGACAGAGGCGCGGCCTCTGGCCAGGTTCGCCGTCAGCGCAATGCCTTCCAGCGCCACCGGCAGATCAGGGTCACTGATCCGGCCATCGGCAAAGCTGATCCGGCCCGACAGGGCGGAAACCTGCAGTGGCCCGTTCAGCCGCAGATCGAAGCGCAGCCCGCCAGAAACCGAACGCGGCGCAATGAACACATTGGCCAGACCGGCCTGCGCTGACCCAGTGATAGACAGATTGGCGGTGCCGAAGTTGCTTGCCACACGGCCCTTCACGCTGGCGTCGATACGGCCCGGCCCTTGCCCGCGCAGATCCAGCTGATAGCCCTGCGCATCCTGGGTGGCGCTGCCTGCAACGGTCAGCCGACCCGGAAATTCAGGCAGCAGAACCCCCAGATTGGCCAGCGCGGCCTGCAGTTCGATCCTGCGGTTCTCTCCCTCGACCTGACCTTTGGCATTGGCGTTCAGCTGCGGGTTGGCGAGTGTGACGTTGCGGATCTGTATCCGCTTGCCTGCCAGCGCCAGATCGGCGGTCAGCCGGGTTTCACCCGCCAGCAGCCGATCAGCCTCGGGTTGGCCGATGGCCAGACTGCGGCCCGTGGCGGTGGCGGTCAGGCTTCCGCTTTCCGGGGTTCCGGTAAAGCGCGCCTGTGCTGCCAATGCCCCGCGATAACCGCCGCCCAGCACAGACAGATCGCGGAAGTTCAGATCGGCGCTGAGATCATTGCCCTCGGCGGCGATCCGCCCCTGGGCTGAAAGATCCAGTGTGGCTGCATTGATCTTGAGGCTTTGAAGATTGACGGTTTGCCCCGCAATCTCTGCTTCGGCCGTGATTTTCGAGGTGCCTTTCAGCAGCGCATCCGCCTCGGCCACACCGATGGTCAGGCCTTCGCCTGTCGTGTCCAGCGTGATGCTGCCCTGTTCCGGTGTGCCGGAAAACTGTGCAATACCATTCAGTTGGCCACCATATGCCGCGCCCAGAACCGAAAGATCACGGAAATCAATCTGGGCGGCAATGTCGCTGCCGGTGCTAGCCAGGGTGCCTTTCGCTTCGGCTGTCAGGGTGCCTGCGGCGAGATTGAAGCGGCGCAGAAGGGTGCCGGTTTCATCGCGCCGGATCGACAGATCCATGGTGCTGCGCCCGGCCAGCAGATTGTCAGCCTCGGCAATGCCGGTTTTCAGATCCGTGCCCTGCACAGTGCCTTCAACATCGAAAGACCCTGCCAGAAGCGCGGCTTCCCCGGCCAGCTGCGCCTCGGCGCGGCCTTGCAGGGGCTGCCCGGCCAGGGCTGCGAAGCGTGAAAGGTCATCGGCGCGGGCGGTGCCCTTGCCCTTGACGGTCAGTGCGGTTTCCAAGCCCTGCAGTGACAGCGCGCCATCAAAACCATAGTCCGCCCCGGTCAGTTGTAGCAGCGGCAGTTCAAAACTATCCGTCCCTTCCTGCCACAGCAGTTGCAGCCGGGCCGCGATCTGATCGCCCACTGCGGATGCAAGCGCCGGATCGGCCAGCGCAAGCCCAGTGGCCGCGATGTCGAACGCGCCATCAAAGCTGGCGCCGGGATTGGCCGCTGTCGGCCGCCGGATATGCCCGGTGCCGGTGATCGTGGCGGATTGCAGCTTTACATCATCCCGGTCCAGCCCGGTCAGCGCGACGTCTGCCGTCCAGCCATCGCCCTGCGTTGCATCGAAGGCGAGCGTCAGGTCGGCCTCGGTGATTTCGGTACGCTGATCTGTGGTCAGCGGCAGCAGCACAGGCGCGCCATCAAGGCCGATCTGGCCTGTCAGCGCAAAGCGTTCCGGCAGGCCATCGGCCGCCAGCACCAGCGACCCCGCCAGTGTCATGGCGCGGGTGCGGAAATCGAATGTGTCCAGCACCAGCCGACCGTCGGCGGCACGCTGGCCGTTGGCGGCCAGCCGCAGGTCATTGCCAAAGAAAGTTGCATAGTCGGGCAGGAACAGCGGCGCCATATCGCCCGACAGATCGGCGCGGAAGGCGGTTTGCCCGGCCTCGCCTGCCCGCACTTCAACCTCGCCTGCCAGCCGTTCCCGGCCTTCTGATGCAAGGCGGATCTGTGCGGTGTAATCCGTCAGCGGGCCCTGGCCTTTGACGGTCAGTTCAACCGGCGGTGCGCCGGGCAGGCCTGCCAATGTGGTGACGATGCCGCCCGCGGCCTCGCGGGCATCAAGGTCGATCGCCAGAACACCGCTTTCATTGCCATAGGAGGCGGTCAGCGCGATCTGTGCGGCCGGGCCGGAATCGGTGCGCAGCAGCGTCAGTTTGGTGGCGCCTTCGCCCCCCGAAAGCGTCAGATTGGCCTCCAGCCGCCCTTCGAAGGGCTGGCCCAGAAGGGTTTCGCCCAGTTCCAGCCGGGCGGCGGCAATTTTTCCGATATCCACCGAAACCGGCAGATCCGGCAGAGAAAAACCGCTGGCCTCGGGTGGCGGCAGGCTTGCATCCGTGCTGCTGATGGGCGCGCGGGCCAGGATGATTTCTTCGGCCGAAAGTTCGTTCACCGATACTTCGCCGCGCAGCAATGCGCTGCGGCTCCAGTCCAGGACGATGTTGTTGAGCGTCAGCCAGATGCCTTGGTCATCCGCGATGCTGATCTGGCGGATGGTTGCGCGGGAGGACAGGGCACCTTCGAACCCCCGGATGCTGACCGTGCTGCCGCCGCCGGAAAGATACCCCTCCAGCAGGTCGGACAGATAGCTGCGGTCATCCTCCTGTGCGGCGGCCGTCAGTGGCAGCAGGCAAAGCGGAAGGGCAAGAAGGCTGCGTTTCATCATCAGAATGCCTGTCCGATACCGATATAAATCTGCACACCTTCGCCGGTGTCACCGGCGACGGGGGCTGCAACGTCAAACCGGATGGGGCCAAAGCCGGTGTCATAGCGCAGGCCGATGCCTGCACCCGCGTGCCAGTCGCCGGTGGTATCACCGAAATCGGTGGCGGCTACATAACCTGCGTCGATGAAGGCCACCGCGCCGATGGTTTCGGTGAAGCGTGCCCGCACTTCGCCCGAAAGCGCGGCGAAGGCCATGCCACCCAGTTCTTCGGTGTAGAAGCCCCGCTCCACCGGAACGCCCAGCGATTGATAGGGCTGGCCGCGCACTGTGCCACCGCCGCCCGAATAGAACAGATAATCGCGCGGCGTGCCCAGAAGGGATCCGCCGAACATCGCCCCCAGCTGCGCCCGGCCAGCCAGGGTAACCGGCCGTTCTTCGCCAAAGCTGACATAGCCGCGCCCATCAGCCGTCAACCGCAGGCCGCTGTCTGTGGTGCCGAAGCCCAGATAGGGCCGCAGTTCGGTGTTCAGGTAATAGCCCTTCAGCGCATCCAGCTTGTCATCCCGGTTGTCCCAGGTGACACCCAGCGGCAGGGCCATATGTTCATAAGTGAAGCTGCCCGAGGCATCTTCGACTTCGGCCAAGGTGAATTCGATACCGACCTTGAAGGTGATTTCTTCGGTGTAGAAATGGGTAAAGCTGGTCCCGAAGGTGAAGACATCGGCCTTGTAATCTTCTTCGTCCAGATGGCCGATATCGCTGGTGAAGCTGAGCGTGGTATCGGGGGTCAGCGTGGCGGGCCTGTCCAGCGTGACGCCGATGCCGTAATCCACGCCGCTGCTTTGCGCGCCGATATTGGCAATCTCTGCCTCGACCTTCAGCCGCTCGCCGCCGCCCAACAGGTTGCGGTGCAGCCAGTAGCCGGTCAGATCCAGCCCCTCGAAACTTGCCACCTCGGCACCGATGGAATAGCGGCGCGGCAGTTCTTCCACCACCGTCGCGGTGATATCCAGCCGGTCCGGCGGGGAGATGGTTTCTGCTTCGCTGAGCGTGGCAGATTTGAACACGCCCGAACGGCGCAGGCGGTCTGCGGCGCGCTGCAACTCTTCCGGGTCGAACTGTTCGCCTTCCGGCAGACCGGCAATCTTGATGATGCGGCGTTCGCGCATCCTGTCTTCGCCCTCGACCGTCAGGGTGCCAAAGCGCAGACGCGGGCCGGGATCCAGCGCCACTTCGGCGGAAAGGGTGGTGTTGCGGTGATCGGCCACTACCTTTTGCGCCGCGACATCGGCCTTGGCGTGGCCTTCGTCGCGCCAGCCATCCACGCCGGCCTGCACCGCCTCGCGCACCAGCCCGCTTTCGGCCGGTTTGCCGGGGGCAAAGCCTTCCGGCAGTTCTGTTTCGCGGGTCAGGGGCGCAACCTTGGCTGTAGAGAAGGTGAAGGCAGGGCCGGTGTCGATCGCAATTTCCACGCGGTTGATCGTGGCGGGGGTTTCGATCGGCGGAATGTCTGCCGCCTCGCGCCCGTCGACACGCACATGGATGACCGGCGCATAATAACCTAGCGCATACAGGGCATTGACGATCCTGCTGTATTCGGCGCGGGCCGCCGCCAGCACATCTTCGGATGCCAGACGCCCATCGCGCTTTGCGGCCACCACGGTCGAGGCATCGCGCAGGCTTTTGCGCAGATCCTCATTCCCGCCGACAATGCGGAAATCCACGGTGTCCAGCGCGCCCGAAGGTGCCGCCGTAACCGAAAGCAGAAGGCAGGCCAAACCAATGCGTCCGTGACCCGGCAGGAGGTGAAGAAAGCGCACGCAAAATCCCCCAAAACATCCTGCCCGACTATTGCAGCTTGCCTGCGCAATCACAATGCTGCGGGTGCAGGCGAAAGGCTTGCGTGGCCCGGGCGCGTCACTGTGCGGCGATTTCCCGCGCGGGAGACAGCAGCCGCTCTGTCACCTCGGACAGGGCCAGTGCTGCGGCACCATGCGCCCAGAGCAGATCGCCCCAGGCGTGAATCTCCACCGGCGGTTTGGGGCGCCCGGTGGAAATGGCAAGATGTTCCATCTCTGCCAGGGTTTCAGCGGCATAAAGGTAGTCATAGCGCATCCGGTCGCCGGACAGGATGATGAGCGACGGGTCGAACAGATTGACAACATTGGAAAGGCCAACCGCCAGATAGCGCCCGGCGCGGCGAAAGATCGACCGAGCGGCGGGATTGCCTGCCTTGGCGTGGTCATACAGACTTTCCAGCAGGATATTCACCGGCTGGCCTTCGCGATGCACCGAATTCAGCGCGGTCGTGGCCTCGCGTGCAAGGGCGTAATCGGCCACATAGGCTTCCAGGCAGCCGCGCTGGCCACAGCGGCAGAGCGCGCCATCCAGCTGCACCTTGGTATGGCCCAGCTCCATCCCCAGACCTTTGGCGCCGCGATAGATGCGGTGGTTGATGACGCAGCCCATGCCGACGCCATGTTCGATGGTGACCACGGCAAAATCCGCAAGCTGACGCCCGGCGCCGAACCACAGTTCGGCCAGCGTCACCAGATTGGCATCATTGTCGACATGGACCGTCAGCCCCAGCCGGGCGGTTGCGGCCTGTGCCAGCGCCACACCGCGTTCGATCAGCACCGAAGACCACATGACCATGCCCTGCTGGCAATCCACAAAGCCCGGCACGCCCAGCCCCATGGCTGCAAGGGCCGAAGGCGGCACCCCGGCCTTGGCGCAGACGCGGCCCAGCAGGGTTTCCATCGCCGTCAGCAGATCGGGCAGCGTCATCGGGCCCGGACTGCGCGAGATCACGTCATCCGCAATCAGGTTGCCCGCAAAATCGACGATCACGGCGGTATGTTCGCGGTCTGATAGCTTCATGCCGGCCACAAGATAGGCTCCGGCCCGCACCCCCAGCGAGACCGCCGGGCGACCGCGCCCCTGATCCCCTTCGCGCGGCACCTGCACCTCTTCCACCAGCCCGGCCTCGATCAGCTCTTGCGTGATGGTGGTGACAGAGGCGGGGGAGACCCCCAGCTCTTTGGCGACCTGCACCCGGGGAATCAACCCGGCGGCGCGCACGCGTTCGAAGACCTGCTGGCGCAGCGGGCGGGTCTGATCCGTCAAGGGTGCAATCAGCGGGCCGCAGCCGGGGCGGGCTTCGGCCAGAGGCTCTTTCGGATGGCGCGACCTCATTTATTTGTTCTCCAAACAAATTGCATGGTTTAGCTGTCCACACTCCGCCACATCTTGCTGCAATGCAGCGGAAAATCGCATGAGAAACGCGGTTCTGCAGATTTCATCATAAATTTTATTTTGACAACTGAATTTATTCGCGGCATTTTCCCTGCGTATCGGCGAATTCGCCGGACCGGCCATACGCTGGCCGCATCCATAGGGAGGATACTTATGCGTAACGCACTGATCGCCGCGGTCATCGCGGCTGCCGGTTTTTCGTCGGCTGCACTGGCCGAAGGCCTGACCGTCGGCGTCAGCTGGTCGAACTTCCAGGAGGAGCGCTGGAAGACCGACGAAGCCGCGATCAAGGCCGCGCTGGAAGCTGCGGGCAATTCCTATATTTCGGCAGATGCGCAGGCTTCGGAAGCCAAGCAGCTGACCGATATCGAAGCGCTGATCGCGCAGGGTGCCAATGCGCTGATCGTGCTGGCCTATAACAAGGACGCCATCGGCCCGGCCATCGAGAAAGCCGCCGCCGAAGGTATTCCGGTTGTGGCCTATGACCGCCTGATCGAAGATGCACGCGCCTTCTATCTGACCTTTGACAACAAGGGTGTGGGTTCGATCATCGCCGAAAACGTCGTGGCTGCGGCGCCCAAGGGCAATTACGCCATCATCAAGGGTGATCCCGGCGATGCAAACGCAGGCTTCCTGCTGGAAGGCATGATGGAAGTGCTGCAGCCGAAGATCGACGCGGGCGACATCAAGATCGTGGGCGAGCAGTTCACCCAAGGCTGGAAGCCCGAAGGTGCGCAGGAAAACATGGAACAGATCCTGACGGCCGCCAACAACGAAGTGGATGCCGTTCTGGCGCAGAACGACGGCATGGCCGGCGGCGCGATTGCCGCGCTTTCGGCACAGGGCCTGAACATCCCGATCGGTGGCCAGGATGGTGACCTTGCTGCGCTGAACCGTGTGGCGCGTGGCACCCAGACCGTTTCGGTGTGGAAAGACTCGCGTCAGCTGGGCAAGGCTGCGGCCGAAATCGCCTCGGCTCTGGCTGGTGGCACCGCACTGGACGCCGTGGAAGGCGCAACCAAGTTCTCGGGCGGCGAAAAGGGCGTTGAAATGAACGCCATCTTCCTGACGCCGACCCCGGTGACCAAAGCCAACCTCGATGCCGTGATCGACGCGGGCCACATCTCGAAAGAGCAGGCTTGCGAAGGCGCTGCCGCCGACGTGGCCGCCTGCCAGTGATCTGAACGACTTCGGCACCGGCCTTGCGCCGGTGCCGACCCTGCTGCCGTGGCCTTGCCCGGCTTTCCCCCCGCGACATTGGCCCGGCGGCTTCTGGCCCTTCCGCCTGCCCGTCTGCACCCTATTCCCCTCGTAGTGCGGGACGACCCCATGACATCTTCAACTTCCCCAGCCTCGGGCGCCGACAAGACCTCCGGCCCTGTCGCGCGTTTTCTGAAAGCCACCGAAATCGACACCCGCCTTCTGGGCATGATCGGCGCATTGCTGCTGATCTGGATCGGTTTCCACATGTTCGGCGTGATTTTCAAGGGCGCAGGTTCGTTCCTGACCCCCCGCAACCTCTGGAACCTGTCGGTCCAGACCGCTTCGATCGGTATCATGGCCACAGGCATGGTGCTGGTGATCGTGACCCGGCACATCGACCTTTCGGTTGGCTCTGTGCTGGGCTTCTGTGCCATGGTCATGGGGCTGTTTCAGGCCCGCATCCTGCCGGATCTCCTTGGCCTTGGCCATCCGATGATCTGGGTTCTGACGATGATCGTGGGCATGGCCGTGGGCACGCTGATCGGCGCCTTCCATGGCTGGCTGATCGCCTATCGCAGCATCCCTTCCTTCATCGTCACACTGGGTGGCCTGCTGGTCTGGCGTGGCGCGGCCTTCCTTCTGGCCCGGGGTGAAACCATCTCGCCGCTGGATCCGACATTCTCGCTGCTGGGCGGCGGGCCTTACGGATCTGTGGGTGCCATGGGCAGCTGGATCGTCTGCGCCATCGCCTGTGCTGCCATCCTGTGGATGATCTTCAACGGCCGGAAAAGCCGCAGCCGCCACGGTTTTGCCATGCGCCCGATGTGGGCCGAATACTTCCTGGCCCTGCTGGGCTGTGGTCTGGTGATCGGTGCCACCCTGCTGGTGAACTCTTATCCCTGGCCCAAGGGCATCGTGACCCAATATGCCACGGCCAATAACATCACCGTGCCGGAAACCGGCCTGTTCATCTCGCATGGCTGGGCGATCCCGGTGCTGATCCTGATGGCGGTGGGCATTGTGATGACCGTGCTGGCCACCCGCACCCGCTTTGGCCGCTATGTCTTCGCCATCGGCGGCAACCCGGATGCGGCAGAGCTTTCGGGCATCAACACCCGCTGGATGACGGTGAAGATCTTCGGGCTGATGGGCCTTCTGACCGGGCTTTCCTCGGTCGTGGCTTCGGCCCGCCTGAACTCGGCCACCAATGCGCTGGGCACGCTGGACGAGCTTTATGTGATCGCCGCAGCCGTGATCGGCGGCACCTCGCTGGCCGGTGGTGTGGGCACCATCTATGGCGCGATCATCGGCGCGCTGGTGATGCAATCGCTGCAGACCGGCATGGTGCTGATCGGCTTCGATGCGGCGCTGCAGAACATCGTTGTCGGGTCTGTTCTCGTCCTCGCCGTCTGGCTGGACATCGTCTACCGCAAGCGTGCGAAATAAGGAGGAATGACCATGGTGAACAAGGGAACTCCTCTGGTCGAGCTGAAGGATATCTCGATCTCCTTCGGTGGTATCAAGGCGGTGGATCACGTCTCGGTCGATCTGTATCCGGGCGAGGTTGTCGGGCTGCTGGGCCACAACGGCGCCGGCAAATCGACGCTGATCAAATGCCTGTCGGGCGCCTATCGCGCTGACAGCGGCGAGGTGTGGATCAACGGCGAAAAGGTGGAAATCAGCAATCCGCGCGATGCCCGCAGCCATAACATCGAAACCATCTACCAAACCCTGGCGCTGGCCGATAACCTGGATGCCGCATCCAACCTGTTCCTCGGGCGTGAGCTGGTGGGGCCGGGCGGCTTTCTGGATGATGCCGCGATGGAGGCCGAAACCCGCAAGATCATGGGGCGGTTGAACCCCAACTTCCGCAAGTTCAACGTGCCGGTTTCGGCATTGTCGGGCGGGCAGCGGCAGTCGGTCGCCATTGCGCGGGCGGTGTATTTCAACGCCAAGATCCTGATCATGGATGAACCCACCGCCGCGCTCAGCCACAAGGAAATCCACGAACTCTACGATCTGGTGGAAAAGCTGAAGGCACAGGGCAAGGCGATCCTGTTCATCTCCCACAAGTTCGACGAAATCTTCCGCATCGCAGATCGCTGGACGGTGTTTCGCGATGGCCAGTTCATCGGCACCGGCCAGATGGCCGATGTGACAGAGGCGGCGCTGGTGCAGATGATGGTCGGCCGTGCGGTGGATCAGATCTATCCCAAACGCCCCGCCCGCATCGGCCGCCCGGTGCTGACGGTTTCAGGCTACGGCCACCCCACCGAATTCGAGGATATCGGCTTTACCCTGCATCAGGGCGAAATCCTGGGCTTTTACGGCCTGGTCGGCGCCGGAAGGTCCGAGGTGATGCAGGCGCTGTTCGGCATCACCAGACCGTCGAAAGGCGCCTGCCGCGTGGGGGATGAGATCCGGGTGATCCGCACCACGGCACAGGCGGTCGAGGCGGGCATCGTCTATGTGCCCGAAGATCGCGGCAAACAGGGCGCGGTCAAGGGCTTGCCGATCTTCCAGAACGTCACCCTGCCGTCGCTGGCCCGCACCAGCCGCGCCGGTTTTCTGCGGCTGGCCGAAGAATTCAAACTGGCGCGCGAATATACCCAAAGGCTCGACCTGCGCGCCGCCAGTCTCGATCAGGATGTGGGTCTGCTGTCCGGGGGCAACCAGCAGAAGGTGGTGATCGCCAAATGGCTGGCCACCAAACCGCGCGTCATCATCCTGGATGAACCCACCAAGGGCATCGACATCGGATCAAAGGCCGCCGTGCATGATTTCATGTCTGAACTCGCCGCCGAAGGGCTGGCGGTCATCATGGTCAGCTCTGAAATCCCCGAGGTTCTGGGCATGTCGGATCGGGTGATCGTGATGCGCGAAGGCCGTATCGCGGCCGAATTCGCAGGCGCGGCGATGACCCCCGAAAACCTGGTCCGCGCCGCTGTCGGCATTACCGGAGAAGCCGCATGACCCTGCTGAAATCGCGCGAGGCGATCCTCGCCCTCGCCATCCTGCTGTTGCTGGCCGTGGTGGCCACACGCTTTCCGGCCTTTGTCGCACCGGCCAATCTGGCGCGGGTCTTCACCGATACCTCGCCGCTCATCATCCTGGCGCTGGGGCAGATGGTGGTGATCCTGACCAAATGTATCGACCTCAGCGTGGCCGCCAATCTGGCGCTGGCCGGGATGATCGCCGCGATGATGAATGGCGCAGGCGTGCCGCTGCCGCTGATCCTGCTGGTGGTGATCGCACTGGGCGCCGCGCTGGGCGCGGTGAACGGGCTGATGGTCTGGCAGCTGGGCATCCCCTCCATCGTGGTGACGCTGGGCACGATGACGATCTACCGCGGCACCATCTTTCTGCTGACCGATGGCAAATGGATCAATGCCCATCAGATGACGGATGCCTTCAAGGCCTTTCCCCGTGCCGTGGTCCTGGGCCTGCCGGTGATGGGCTGGATCGCGGTTGCCGTGATCGCGGGCTTTGCCGTTCTGGTGAACCGCACTGCGCTGGGCCGGGCCTTCTATGCTGTGGGCGGCAATCCCCATGCCGCTGTTTACACAGGCATTTCCGTGGGGCGCACGCAATGCGCGGCCTTCGTGATTTCCGGCGCATTGGCAGGCTTTGCCGGTTATCTGTGGGTGGCGCGCTATGCGGTGGCCTATGTCGATATCGCGGGCGGGTTTGAACTGGATGTGGTGGCGGCCTGCGTCATCGGCGGCATCGCCATTGCGGGCGGCGCCGGATCGGTGGCGGGCTGCGTCATGGGCGCGCTGTTTCTGGGCATCGTGAAGAATGCCCTGCCGGTGGTCGGCATCTCGCCCTTCTGGCAGATGGCGATTTCCGGCTCTGCCATCCTGATCGCCATTGCCTTCAACGCCCGCCGTTCCGGCCCGCAAGGCCGCATCATCCTGAAACACGCGGAGCATCGCGCATGACACAGGCCGCCCCTCCCATGACCGGACGCCAGATCCCCGACCGGCTGGTATCGCCTGCGAAACGCGCCCTGCGCAGCTGGGAAGCCCTGCTGCTGCTGGTGGGCGTGGCGATCTTCGTCGCCAATTCCTTCGCCTCGCCCTATTTCCTTGATCCCTGGAACCTCAGCGATGCCAGCTTCAACTTCACCGAAAAGGCGCTGATCGCCTTTGCCATGGCGATGCTGATCATCGCGGGCGAGATTGATCTGTCGGTCGCCTCGATCATCGCGCTGGCCTCCACCGTGATGGGCGCTGCCATGGTGGCCGGGCTGCCGGTGCCCGCGCTGGTGGCGCTGGGGTTGCTGACGGGGCTGGCCTGCGGGGCCTTCAACGGCCTGCTGGTGGCGGGCTTCGGTCTGCCCTCCATCGTGGTGACCATCGGCACCATGAGCCTGTTCCGCGGCATCAGCTATATCCTGCTGGGCGATGGCGCCTTCACCGGCTACCCCGAGGGGCTGGCCTGGTTCGGGCAGGGCTATGTCTGGTGGGTGTTCAGCTTCGAACTGGTGCTGTTTGCCGTCATGGCCGTGGTCTTCGGCCTGCTGCTGCACCGCACCAATTTCGGCCGCATGGTCTATGCCATCGGCAACAATGCCACCGCGGCGCGGTTTTCCGGCATCCGGGTGGATCGCGTGCGCTTCATCCTGTTCCTGCTGACCGGGCTGACCAGCGGCATTGCCGCCGTCTGCCTGACCTCGCGCCTCGGCTCCACCCGCCCGTCCATCGCGACAGGGTGGGAGCTGGAGGTGGTGACCATGGTGGTTCTGGGCGGCGTCAGCATCCTGGGCGGTTCGGGGTCCATTCCCGGCGTGGTCATCGCGGCGCTGGTCATGGGGCTGGTGACCTTTGGCCTTGGCCTCTTGAACGTGCCGGGCATCGTGATGTCGATCATCATCGGGGCCTTGCTGATCGGGGTGATCGCCTTGCCCCGCCTGTGGAAAATGGTGCGCAAGTGATGGAAAAATATGCCTTCCGCATGATGCTGAACCCCGGCATGGCCGATGAATACCGCAAGCGCCATGACGAGATCTGGCCGGAACTTGTGGATCTGCTGAAACAGGCCGGGGTGCAGGATTATTCGATCCACCTTGACCCGGAAACCAACGCGCTGTTCGGCGTGCTGTGGCGCCCGGCGGATCACGGCATGGCGGCGCTGCCCGATCATCCGGTCATGCAGCGCTGGTGGGCGCATATGGCCGATCTGATGGCCACGCATCCGGGCAACGAACCCGTGGCTGTGCCGCTGATCCCGATGTTCCATCTGCCATGAAACACATCGCGGTCATCGACATCGGCAAGACCAATGCGAAACTCGCGCTGGTCGAGGCCGGAACCCTGCGCGAAATCGCGGTGGAAACCCGGCCCAACCGGGTGCTGCCCGGCCCGCCCTGGCCGCATTTCGATCTGGAGGGGCACTGGGATTTCCTGCTGCACCATCTGGCCGCCTTTCATGCCGCGCATGGGGTGGATGCGATTTCCATCACCACCCATGGCGCGGCGGCGGTGCTGCTGGATGCGGGCGGCGATCTGGCCTGCCCGATGCTGGATTACGAACATCCCGGCCCCGATGATCTGGCCGCCGCCTATGATGCGCTACGCCCGGCCTTTACTGACACCGGCTCGCCCCGCCTGCCCATGGGGCTGAACCTCGGCGCGCAGCTGCACTGGATGCTGGAAACCATGCCCGGCCTGCGCGACCGCGTGGCGCAGGTGCTGACCTATCCTCAGTACTGGGGCTTCCGGCTGACCGGCGTGGCGGCCACCGATGTCACCTCGCTGGGCTGCCATACCGATCTGTGGAACCCCTGGCAGGGCGGCTTTTCCCCGCTGGTGGATCGGCTGGGGTNNACGGGCGATGTGCTGAGCAGCCTGCGCCCCGATCTGATGGCACAGACCGGCCTGCCCGCCGTGCCGGTGACCTGCGGCATCCATGATTCCAACGCCTCGCTTTACCCGCATGTGCTGGGCCGCGCGGCGCCTTTCGCGGTGGTGTCGACTGGAACCTGGGTGGTCTGCATGGGGGTGGGCGGCCGGGCGGTGCGGCTGGATGCGGCGCGCGATGTTCTGGTGAACGTGAACGCGCTGGGCGCCCCGGTGCCCTCGGCCCGGTTCATGGGCGGCCGGGAATACGAGCTGATCCGGCAGGGCAGCGATGTGCAGCCGGTGGCTGCGGATTTCGCGCAGGTGCTGCAATCGGGGCTGATGATCCTGCCTGCGGTCGAACCCGGGTCAGGCCCGTTTCCGGGGCGCGCCATGCGCTGGACGGCTGAACCCGCCACCGAAGGCCAGCGCATGGCCGCGCTGTCGCTTTACCTCGCGCTGATGACCGAAACCTGCCTTGGCCTGATCGGTGCCGAAGGCCCGGCAATCATCGAAGGCCCCTTTGCCCGCAATGCGGGGTATCTGGCGATGCTGGCCAGCCTGCGGCCCGGCGGGGTGGAAACCGCCAGCTCGGCTNNCCGCCGCCGGGGCGGCGCTGCTGGCGCTGGGGGCGGGCCATGCGCCTGCCAGCCGCCGGGTTGCCCTGCCGCCCGATGCGGCAGCGCTGGCCGGTTATGCCGCGCGCTGGCGGGCGCAGGTCAGCTAAGCGCCTGACGCACCGCGATATCTGCCATCGCCAGCACCGCCTCGCGGGTTTTGGCGGCGGCGATGAACAGCCCGTTGTGGCAGAAGGTGGCGCCCTTTACCCCGCAGGCGGCCTCCAGCTCGGCATTGGTCAGCCCGGCCCAGGCGGCAGGCAGATCGGCGCGCTGTTCAAAGCCTTCGCTGCCCTTGCGGATGCCGGTCAGGCACCAGTCGCCATCCTGCCGGGGATGCACCACGAACAGCAGGTGATCCGCCCCCGCCTTGGTGATCGCCGGGCGGAAGGGCATCCCGCGCGGCAGTTCCAGAACGCGGCCCGCCCCGGCCTGCGCAATCGCCTGCTGCACCACCGCCTCGGCCCGCAGCTTGGCGGCACTTTGCGCCACGCGGGCTTCGACAAAGCTGCGCGCGATGCCCAGGGCCAGATGGAAGGCCCGGTCTTCCGCCGCCGGATCGGCCTCGTCGAACACGGGTTTCAGCGTTTCCAGCAGCCCCGGCAGCGTCAGCCCGGCCAGCGGCCCGGCGCTGGAGACATCCACCGCGCCATTATCCATCAGATCGACGGGCAGCACGAAGCCGGCATCGAAACTGGCGTGGATGATCTCCACATGCTCTGCCGGAATGGCGGATTGCACCAGATAATCACGCCCGAAATGCTTCCACAGCAGCCCGAACGAGCTGTAGGGCTGGCCATCGTCGCGCTTGGGGGCGCCGCGCTGGTGGTGATCGAATATCCCCGCCGCCGCATCATAGGCGCCGCCCACGTCATAGATGATGCGATCCGGCCCCGGCGTGATCCAGTCGCGGGCGCGGCTGCGGATGATCTGCGCCTCGGGGAACAGCCGGGTCAGGATCACGCTCGACATCAGCTCGTCGGCATGAAACCCGCCGGAATGGGTCACGAGGAAATCTGGGGTCATGCCGGGGTCACCTTGCGCTTTGCCTGCCTGCGTTTCCCGCTGATAGTGGCGCATCCCCCCAAAGATCAACCATGATTCAACCGGCCCCCTTGACGCAGGGGCCGGTTTACCAGTTGCGCGGTCAGATATCGAAGACCACGCCCTGCGCCAGCGGCAGGCTGCGGCCGTAATTCACCGTATTGGTGGCGCGGCGCATATAGGCCTTCCAGGCATCCGACCCGCTTTCGCGCCCGCCGCCGGTTTCCTTCTCGCCACCGAAGGCGCCGCCGATTTCAGCGCCAGAGGTGCCGATATTCACATTGGCGATCCCGCAATCCGACCCGGCGGCGGACAGGAACTGTTCCATCTCGCGCATGTCCAGGGTGAAGATCGACGACGACAGGCCGGCGCCGACGGCGTTGTGATCCTCGACCACCGCGTCGAAATCGGTATAGCGCATGACATAGAGGATGGGGGCGAAGGTTTCCTCCAGCACCGGGCCAACTTGTGTCGGCATTTCGACCAGCGCCGGTCGGGCATACTGTCCCGCATCCGTCCCGACAGTGACACGGTCGCCGCCATGAACCGTGCCGCCCGCCGCCTTGGCCGCCGCCAGCGCCGCCTGCATCGCATCGAACGCCGCGCCGTCGATCAGCGGGCCGACCAGAGCTGCGGTTTCCAGCGGATTGCCGACGCTGACCGAGGCATAGGCCTTCACCAGACGCGGCACCAGCGCGTCATAGACGCTGTCATGCACGAACAGCCGCCGCATGGTGGTGCAGCGCTGACCGGCCGTGCCCATGGCGCCGAAGGCGATGGCGCGCAGCGCCATATCCAGATCGGCCGAGGGGCAGACGATGCCCGCATTGTTGCCGCCCAGTTCCAGAATGGTGCGGCCAAAGCGGGCCGCCACGCGCGGCCCGACCGACCGGCCCATGCGCGTCGATCCGGTGGCCGACACCAGCGCCACGCCCGGATGATCCACCAGCGCCTCGCCCACGTCGCGGCCGCCGATCACCACCTGCGCCAGATGCGCCGGGGCCGACCCAAAGCGCGCCAGCGCGCGATCCAGGATCGCCTGCGAGGCCAGCGCGGTGAGCGGGGTTTTCTCTGACGGTTTCCAGATCACCGGATTGCCGCAGACCAGCGCCAGCGCGGTGTTCCACGACCAGACGGCCACGGGGAAGTTGAAGGCAGAGATGACGCCCACCACACCCAGCGGATGCCAGGTTTCCATCATCCGGTGATCCGGGCGTTCGGTGGCGATGGTCAGGCCATAGAGCTGGCGCGACAGGCCCACCGCGAAATCGCAGATGTCGATCATCTCCTGCACCTCGCCCGCGCCTTCGGAGGGGCTTTTGCCCGCCTCAATGGAGACCAGACGGCCCAGTTCATCCTTGGCGGCGCGCAGCTCTTCGCCGAACAGCCGCACCAGCTCGCCCCGGCGGGGGGCGGGGACGCGGCGCCAGTCGCGGAAGGCGGCCTGCGCGCGGGTGACGGCATCGGCGACGCTGCCGGCGGTATCGGTGGGCAGGCTGGCGGTCTGTTCGCCGGTGAGCGGGGTGAACACGGCCATGGTGCCGCCGGTGTGGCGGGCCGGATCGACACCCAGATGGTTCAGAATGGCGGTGGCTTCGGCGGCATAGGAACGGGTCATCTGCTTATCCTCGGGCTCGGCCAGCCGAAAGATGCGGGCTGGCAGTTGCGGAATGGGTCGGTCATCTGCATAACAGATGAAATTCTGCCGGAAACGTGCTGATCCTGACTGACTTGATGCGGTGCTGGAATGAAGTTGAGCCGAAGCCTGATCCCCGATGCGGCTGCGCTGCAGGCGTTTGAAGCCGCCGCCCGGCATCAGAGCTTTACCCGCGCGGCGGTGGAGCTGGATCTGACGCAAAGCGCGGTCAGCCGCCAGATCAAGGATCTGGAAGCCAAGCTGGGATTGCAGCTGTTCGATCGCGTGCGGCAGCGGGTGGTGCTTTCGGGCGCGGGCAGGCGGCTGCTGCCCGAGGTGGAGCGCCTGCTGGCGCAGATCGAATCCATGACGCTGCGTGCCATGGGCACCCGTGATATCAGCGGTCAGATGACGGTGGCGACGCTGCCCACCTTTGGCAGCCGCTGGCTGATGCCGCGGTTGCCGCGCTTTCTGGCGCTGCATCCCGGCGTGCAGCTGACGGTGGTTTCGCGGTCGGAACCCTTTGATCTGGAAGGNNGAGGCGGGGGTGGATCTGGCGATCCATTACGGGCGCCCGGTCTGGCCGCAGGCGGTGTGCAGCTATTTGTGCAGCGAGGATGTGGTGCCGGTCGCCTCGCCCACGCTGGTGTCACGGTTCCGGCAGGCGGGCGGGGCGGATGCGCGGGCGCTGGCCGCGCTGCCGTTGCTGCATATGGAATCGCGCCCGACGCTGTGGTTTGAATGGCTGGCAGCGCAGGGGGCCGATGCACAGCTGGGGTTCCGGGGGCACAGGTTCGACCAGTTCACCCTGATCATCGAGGCGGCCGCCGCCGGGCTGGGGCTGGCGCTGGTGCCGCGCTATCTGATCGGGCAGGAGCTGGAGCGGGGGCGGTTGATGGTGATCCTGGATGCGCCGCTGCGCACGGAACCAAGCTATTATGTGGTGCGCCCCGAAGGCCGGATGGCGGATGCCCTGCCCGGCGCCTTTGCGGCCTGGCTGGCCGAGCAGGTGGGCCGGGGCTGAAAGCCGCCCCGCCCCGGTTTCAGTCCCGCAGGGTCAGACGCGTTCCAGCGCGATGGCGATGCCCTGGCCCACGCCGATGCACATGGTG
>DOMY01000135.1 GCA_003509785.1 Gemmobacter sp. | reverse complement strand
GCTGGCCGCCGGTTGCACCGTGGTGTTGAAACCGGCGGAGGAAACCCCGCTCACCTCGATCCGGCTGGCGCAGCTGGCGCTGGAGGCGGGTATTCCGCCCGGTGTGGTGAATGTGGTGACCGGCATGGGGCACGAGGCCGGGGCCGCGCTGGTCGCCCATCCGGGCATCGCCAAGATCACCTTCACTGGATCGACCGAAACCGGCAAGCTGATCGGTATTCAGGCGATGAAGGACATGAAGCGCGTCACGCTGGAACTGGGCGGCAAGGCCCCGATGGTGATGTTTGACGATATGGATCTGGATCTGTTGGGCGTGGCTGCCGGGATCGGCGCCTTCTTCAACACCGGGCAGACCTGTTGCGCCGGAACGCGCATCTATGCCCAGAAGGGCATCTACGAAAAGGCGCTGGAGGTGATCGCCGGCGTCACCCGCAGCCTCGCCATCGGGTCGGGCCTTGATCCGGTGAACCAGATCAACCCGGTGGTGTCGGCCCGCCATCAGGCGCATGTAAAGGCCTGCATCGCACGCGGCCTGGAGGNNTGGCGCAAAGCCGGTGATCTGTGGCACGGCCCCCGAAACCGGCTTTTACGTGGCGCCCGAGCTGTTCACCGATGTGCGGCAGGACATGGCATTGATGCAGGACGAGGTCTTTGGCCCCGTGCTCACCATGACGCCCTTTGCCGATGCCGACGAGGCGGTGCGGCTGGCCAATGACACCCGCTATGGCCTTGGCGCCTCGCTCTGGACGCGGGATATCAACAAGGTGATGCGCTATGTGCCCAGGATTCAGGCCGGCACCGTCTGGGTGAACAGCCATAACATCCCCGATCAGAACATGCCGTTTGGCGGTGTCAAGCAATCGGGCATCGGGCGCGAACATGGCAGCGGCGCGCTGGACAATTATCTGGAAAGCAAATCGGTCTGCATCGCCTATCGGTGAAAGACGCCGCGCTGCAAAACCTGCACGGCCCCAAGCTGGGCCGTCAGGCCGGCTGTGCGTCAGATTGCATGGTATCATACGACATTCGCAGATTTGCGCAGAAACAGGGGGCGGCGCGAGCCGCCCCCTTTGGTTCAGGGCTGCATCAGCACCGATTTCGATGGGAAATCGGATGCCCAGGTGGAAGGCAGCGGGGCCACGAAAACATTCTCTGTCCGGGTGCGGGTGATCTTCCAGACGCCATCCGGCTCTTTGCGGAAGGTGTTGTTCAGGCGCGAAGACCGCAGCAGCGCCTTGCCATCCGAAAACAACCAAGGCTGCATATGCACCCATTGCCCATCCGCCGTGGTGCCGCCTGCATGGACATGGATCTGCTCTGACGTCAGGTAGTGGCAGTTCAGGATCAGCGCCGGATCGGTCTTGCCACCCCAGAAACCTTCGAAATGCCGCCGGATGGCATCCGCGCCCACGGCACGGCCGAACTGGCCGTTGTAATATTCGCCCACACCTTCCCAGACCGCATCTTCTGTATAAAGCGCCATGATCAGGTGGATGCGTTCGGCATCGTCCTGCACGCCATATTCGGGCATCGGTGTATCGCAGAGAAACATGTAGCGCGCCTGGATGCGGCGAATATCGGCCTCGGCTTCAAGCACCTCGATACGGCGGACCAGGCCCGCAATGTCAGCGTCTGTCGTCATTTTCTATCCTGTCAGTGAAGGTCGGCAGGGCCTTGCCTCAAACGGGGGAAGGCAGGCCAAGTGCATCTGCAGGCTAACCGTGGTGGGGCAGCGGTCAAGCGGTAATATTCACGCAATATGGCCAAGGTGGCATGATCGAACGCCAAGCCCTTGTTCTGGCGCGCAACGATGCAGCTGGAAAACACCTTTGCATCAAATGCAAGAAACAGATGCTGCTTTCCTGCTATATTACGTGAAGTTTCATCAAATCACCACTGGGATGGAACGGACCCACAATCTGAACTGCGTGAACAGGGCCAACCGGCCCCTGCGTCTGCTTGCGCGCTATCTATCTGATAATATGAAACTTATTTGCAATCTTCATCGAATCATGTTGACCGATATCAAATTTACAGTAACTTTCACGTAACAGGGAGCAGGCCAACCGGCCTGACACAGCACAGAAGCCAGCATGAGCCACTCAGCCCCCACCATCCCGGGGATCGACCTCGGCTTGTCGATCGCCGCGCCAGATTGCCCCGCCGATGCGCCCCGCGTTGCGGTGAAGGATTGCCTTGATATCGCAGGATATCCCACGCGCTGTGGTTCGGCCGCATTTGCCGGTGCAACGCCCGCCCTTGCCCATGCCGATGCCGTGGAACGGCTGCTGCAGGCCGGTTGCAGGATTGTCGGCAAGACGCGGATGCACGAGCTGGCCTATGGCATGACCGGGGTGAATGCCCATGGCGGAACGCCGGTCAACCCGCGCTGGCCGGATCGCATCCCGGGCGGCTCTTCCTCGGGTTCGGCAGTGGCGGTGGCTGCGGGTGAGGCCGATTTTGCCATTGGCACCGATACGGGCGGGTCGATCCGGCAACCGGCGATCTGCTGCGGGATCATCGGCTTCAAACCCAGCTTTGGCCGCATCGGACGCCGTGGCGCCCATCCGGCCGACAGCTCGCTGGATTGCATCGGCCCATTCGCCCGCAGCGTTGCGATGATCGAGCGGGCGATGCAGGCGCTTGACCGGGAATTCAGGCCCGAAACCCTGACCCATGCGCCGCGACTGGCCCGGCTGCGCACCAGCTTTGACCGCGATGTGGGCGACAGTCTGATCCTGCCGATCATGGCGCAGGGATATGAGATGCCCTATGTCGACCTGCCACTGCTGGATGATGCCTTCCGCGCCGGGATGATCGTGATTGGCCGCGAAACCGCCGGGGCCTTTGGCCATCTGCTGGCCAGTGCAGCACCGCTGGGGACGGATATCCGCAGCCGACTGGCGGCTGCGATGCTCATTCCGGATACAGATCTGGCATGGGCAGAAGGCATTCGGCACAGCTTTACCACTGAGGTGGACGGGCTGCTTGGCCAATATGATGCCATTCTGACCCCGGCCCTGCCAACCGTGCCACCGCTGCTGTCAGAGGCGGCAGACCCGGCGAAAGTTCTGCCGTTGACCCGCTATCTGCGCCCGTTCAACCTGTCCGGTCATCCGGCCATCGTTCTGCCCACGCTGACCCGCGACGGGCTGCCATCGGGCCTGCAGATCATTGGCCGCCCCGGCGCCGATGCGCAGCTTTGCGCCATAGCCCGCTGGTTCTGCGAGACCGTTCCGAATTTCCAGATCCCTGAATCTTCAGGCCCCAGAAATCTTCAGGCCAAGGACTGACGAGATGAACTCCCACACACCCCAGCCGAAGCCCCAGATGCTGGATGCACTCAAGGCAGAAATCTGCGCCCGCCGGGCCGAATTTCAGACCCTGCGCCATATTCCGCAGGACATCGTGCGCCAGTTTCAGGCCGTTGGCGTCTATCGCGCATTCGTGCCGGAACGTTTTGGCGGCGATGCACACTCCCCGGCCGAATTCTGCCGCCTGATCGAAGAGATCGCCTCGGCCGATGCCTCGGCCGGCTGGGTGGCGAGTTTTGGTGTCTCGGCCACCTATCTGGCGGCGCTGCCGCCCGAAACCTATGCGGCAATCTATGGCGCCGACCCCGACACCGTCTTTGCCGGCGCGATGTTCCCACCGCAGCCCGCGCGCCGGGTGCCCGGCGGGCTGGAGGTGCGGGGCCGCTGGCCCTGGGGGTCGGGGGTGATGGGGGCATCAATCGTGGGCGCGGGCATCCGCATCGAGGGCGAGGCCACCCCGCTGCCGCGCACGGCAGTGATGCCGCGCGCCAGCGTGATGGTGGACGAAACCTGGGACACGGTAGGCCTGCGCGCCACGGGAAGCCATGACATCGTGGCAGAGGGCGTTGTGGTGCCGGAAGACTGGACCTTCATCCGGGGCGGCAAGCCACAGCTGGAGGATGCAATCTTCCGCTATCCCGCGATGGCGCTGGCCGCGCAGGTGCTGGCCGTGGTCGGCCTTGGTGCCGCCCGCGCTGCACTGGATTGGCTGCGACAGGATGCCATGGCGCGGGCCTCTGTGACCGGGGCACCCAGTCCGGCGGCCCGCGCCTATGTGCAGATTGATCTGGCCCGCGCGGAAGGCCTGCTGATGGGCGCCCGCGCCGCATTTTATGATGCCATCGACGAGGCTTGGCACCAGATGCAGACCCAGGGCGCGGTGGACCCGGCAACCCATATCCGGCTGCGCCATACCGCCTCGAAAGCCGCGCAGGATGCGGCAGAGGCCGCGCGGCTGGCCTTTGTTCTGGGCGGATCAGAGGCCATGGCCACCGGCCATATCCTGGGCCGCAACATGATCGACGCCGCCTGCGTGGCGCAGCACGCCTTCATCGGCGCAGGCAGCTGGCAGGCGGCAGGCGCCGCCCTGTTCGGCCAGGCCACCCCGCCCGGCTATCCGTGATTTCCCCAGACAAGAGGCACATCATGTCCGAACCGACCCCGATCCGCACGCTTTTGTGCTTTTCCATGCAGCCCGCCTTTTTCGATCTGCCCTTCGGCCAGATCGGCCCGGTCTGGCAGGCGACGCAGGCCCTGATGTCAGGCATCGCCAAAGTGCCGGGCACCAGCATCGTCGGCACGCTGGATGATGACCAGACCATGGTGGGCATGTCCACCGGCACGCCGGCCACCTGGTATATTCTGGCCGATTTCACCGACCGTCAGGCCGTGATCGCCGCCTGCAACCTGCTGCGCACCATCGTGGTGGATGATCAGGATCACCGCCTCTGGAAATACATGCGCGTCGAGGCCCGGATGGGCCGCGCGCTCACCATCCCTGCACTGTAAAGGAACGCTGATATGTCGCTCGACATGCCGAAATTCAGCGATCTTGACGCCCTCTATTCACCGGACGCCAAGGTTGCCACCTCGATGTATGAAGACCCCGAGCTGTTCAAGCTCGAGATGGACAAGATCTTCCGCAACACCTGGGTCTGGGTGGCCCATGACAGCGAATTTCCCGAAAAGGGCAGCTTCAAGCTGTCGCATGTCGGGCTGGAGCCGGTGATCGTGGTGCGTGACCGCAAGGGCGTGATCCATGTCATGCTCAACCGCTGCCGCCACCGCGCGGCGACGGTCTGCGAAGTGAAGAAGGGCAAGACCAGCTCGTTCCAGTGCCCTTATCACGGCTGGGGCTATGGGCTGGATGGCAGCCTGCGCGCCCTGCCCTATCCCGAACAATATGGCGATGATTTCAACAAGGAACAGCACGGGCTGCAACGGCTGCGCACCGAAAGCTATCAGGGCATGGTCTTTGCCACCTTCAACGAAGACGCCGAGCCGCTGGTCGATTTTCTGGGGCCGGAAGTGTGCCGCTATATCGACCTGTTCATGAAGCAGGGCGGCGGCTTCCCGGTAAAGGTGTTGGGCGAACATCAGTTCAGCGTGCCGATGAACTGGAAGGTGCAGCTGGAAAACACCACCGACGCCTATCACTTCCCCGTGGTGCACAAGAGCTTCATGCAGTCGCTGGATGGCGAAACCGAAGAGATCTTTCGCTTTCTGGAAACCGGCAAGGGCTTTGTCGAGGATCTGGGCAATGGCCATTCCGTGATGGCGATGATCCCCGAACTGATCGACCTAGACGAAAACCTTGATGCCCCGATCCCGGAACGGTTCACCGAACTGGCGCAAGAGCTGCGCGACGAGGGATATCCCGAAGATCAGGTCAAGAAGATTGTCCGTGCCGTGGGCGGCGCCGGGTTCAACCTTAACCTCTTCCCGAATGTGTCGTTCAGCCTGGCCTTCTTCCGCGTGCTGACCCCGGTTTCGGTGGAAAAGACCGATATCCGCCACATCGCCATCGGCATGGATGGCGGCCCGGCGGCGGCCAACCAGATGCGCCTGCGCCTGCACGAACATTTCCAGGGGCCGATGGGCTTTGGCAGCCCGGATGATGCCGAGGTCTGGGAGCGGGTGCAGCGCGGCACCAAGGGCGGCGAAACCCTGCCGATCCTGGTCAACCGTGGCATCGTCGACGAAGTGCCCGGCGCCCTTGGCCCGCGTGGCCATGTCAGCGCGGAAACAGGGATGCGCGCCGCCTACAAGATGTGGAAAAGGATGATGTCGCAATGACCGAAATGAGCAAGATCGACAGCAGGGCGCTGCTTGCGCAGGTGACGGAATTCCTGTGGGCCGAGGCCGATCTGCTGGACCGCAAGGATTACGATGTCTGGCTGGATCTGTGGCAGGGCACCGGGTTCTATACCCTGCCCATCGGCGATACCGAGGATTTCGCCAATGCGCTGAACCTGTGCCACGATGATGCCAAGATGCGGCGCGACCGCATCGTGCGGTTTCAGCAGGGCTTTTCGATTTCCTCTGCCCCGCCCGCGCAGACGGTGCGCACCGTCTCGCGGATCGTGATCGAAAAGGCCGAAGGTGATGTGATCACCGTGCGCAGCGCCGAACATGTGGTGGAAGACAAGTTCGGCCGCCAGCGTCTCTGGGCTGCAAACATGACCCATACGCTGATCGCCACCGATGGCGGTTTCCGCATCCGCAACAAGGTGGTGCGTCTGCTGAACTCTGACGGGATGCTGAATTCGTTCAGCTATCTGTTCTGATGCAGCCGCTTCCTGAACAAATCCAGACCGCCGTTGTCACAGGTGGCGCCCGCGGTCTGGGTGCGGAAATCTGCCGCGCATTGCACCGCGCAGGCTTTCGCGTTGTCATCGCCGATGTAACCCCCGGTGACGAGGCACAGGCCCTGGCATCAGAGCTGGACCTCGCGGGGGAAACCGCGGTGACGGCAACGCTGGATGTTGGTAATCCCGCCGATTTCCAGACCGTGCTGGAGAAGAGCGTCGAGCGCTGGGGCTCGGTCGAGGTACTGGTGAATAATGCCGCACGCACGGCGGTCAAGCCGGTGCTGGAGATTGATCCCGCCGAATTCAACGCGGTGCTGGCGGTCAATGCCGGCGGCACCTTCACGGGCAGCCAGATCTTCGGCCGCCATTTCAGGGATCGCGGCTATGGCCGCATCATCAACCTGGCCTCGCTGGCCGGGCAGAATGGCGGCACGGCCACCGGGGCGCATTACGCGGCATCCAAGGGCGCGATCCTGACGCTGACCAAGGTGTTTGCCCGCGATCTGGCGCCCTTTGGCGTGACCTGCAACGCCATCGCCCCCGGCCCGATGGACACGCCGATGGTGCGTTCTGTCATCACCCCCGACCGGATGCAGGCCGCATTGGCAGGCATCCCGGTGGGGGAGCTGGGCGATCCGGTCTTTGTGGCCGAGCTGGTTGCCCTGCTGGCGGGGCCAAAGGCTTCTTTCGTCACCGGCGCCTGCTGGGATGTGAATGGCGGGATCTACATGCGATGAGCGAGACCATGCACCTGACCCTGACCGACCGGATCGAGGAGCCGGGCAATATCATCCGGCTGCGCTTTGCGCGGGCAGACGGCGCAGCATTGCCACCCGTCACCCCCGGCGCGCATCTGGATATCCATCTGACCGATGGCAAACTGAACCTGTGGCGCCAGTATTCACTGTGTTCGGATTGTTCGCAGACCGGGTTCTATGAAATCGGCGTGTTGCGTGACCCGAACAGCCGTGGCGGATCAGAGGCCGTACACAGGCTGGCCCGCCCCGGTGCGGTGTTCAAGGTTGAAGGCCCGCGCAACCACTTTCCGCTGGAGGAAGGCGCGGCTCGCACCGTGCTGCTGGGCGGCGGCATCGGCATCACCCCCATGCTGGCCATGGCGCAACGTCTGCATGACCTAGGCCGCGATTTCACGCTGCATTACTGCACCCGCTCGGCCGAAGTGACGGCGTTCCGCCAGATGATCGCCGCTGCCCCCTGGGCCGACCGCGTGCAGTTCCACTTCGACGATCAGCCCGCCGCACAACGGCTGGACCTGGCGCGCGACCTGCCGCCCCCGGCGCCGGGCACCCATCTGTATGTCTGTGGCCCGCAGGGCTTCATGGATTGGGTGATCCGTACGGCTGAAGGTGCAGGCCACACATCCGCGAATGTGCACCGCGAATATTTCTCGGCCGAGGTCGATACCACGGGCGAAAGCTTTGAAGTGATCGCCAGCCGGTCCGGCCTGACCGTGACTGTCGGCCCCGAGGATACGATCGCCAAGGCGCTGGCCCGTGCAGGCGTGAAGATCGAGGTGAAATGTGAAGAAGGTGTCTGCGGCACCTGCGTGACCGACGTGCTGGAAGGCACCCCGGACCACCGCGACAAGTTTCTGACCGATGACGAACGCGAAGAAGGCACGATGATCTGCGCTTGCTGTTCGCGTGCCTGTTCGAAAACCCTTGTTCTCGACCTCTGACCGGGAAAACGCCATGACAACGCCCCCCTTCGAGCCAGACCGCATCCCTGAAGCACAGGCCTTCCGCGACGGCATGAGCCGCCTTGGTGCGGCTGTCAATCTTGTCACCACAGATGGCCCGGCCGGGCGACATGGCATCACCGTTTCGGCGGTCTGTTCTGTCACCGACACGCCGCCCACCCTGCTGGTCTGCGTCAACCGCAATGCCTTTGCCCATGATGCCTTCCTGACCAATGGGGTGCTTTGCGTGAATGTGCTGGCCGGCAGCCATCAGGATCTGTCGCGCAGCTTTGCCCGATGGACCGGCGAAGACCGATTTGCAGGCACGCAGTGGTCGCGGCTGGCCACCGGGGCGCCGGTGTTGGACGGGGCGGCGGTGGCCTTTGACTGCCGCATTGCCGACAGCCAGCACAAGGGCACCCATTCGGTGCTGTTCTGCGAGGTTCTGGCCACGCGCCTGTCCGATCAGCCCGGCGGGCTGATCTGGTTCAACCGCGCGTTTCATCCGCTGGAAGTGCGGGCCTGACCGCCCGCCGCAGCCCCAGCGCGGGCGCGGCAACCCCCACAACAACGGCGCTGGCGGCCAGCAGATAGCCGCCCGCGACCGCCGCATCCCCCAGCGCGTGGCGCCAGGTGCCGACCTCGGCTGCCAGCAGGAAGCACATATTGGCATCCAACCCGATCGCCGCCGTGCGCGGATGTGCCCGCAGCAGGGCACCCGCCGCCAGAAACAGCAGCGTCAGGGCAAAAACCGCCACCGTACCCTCGGCCCGCAGCGGCGCCCCAAGCGCCAGAAAACACAGGGCCGCCAGCGTGCCGATGGCAACGCCGGGCACCAGGCTCCGCCAGATCGGCTGCGGATCGGGGGCTGATGACAGGATCATCGGATAAACGATCAGCGTCATGGCCCCCGCCAGCACATCGAACCGCGGCCAAAGCATCACCAGCCCCGCCGCAACCAGGGTCATCCCCGCACAGAACAACGCCCGGCGCAGGGCAGACCCGGCCCGCCCCTGTCTGAGGCGCGGCAGGGCGGCTTTGCGTCGGGGCGGCGTAAAGGGGAATGTGACCGCCGTGACCGACATAACCCCGATCAATGTGCAAAGAATGCGGTCCAGCGCGGCCGAGGTGGCATGTGCGCCATCTGTTACGCCCAGCTCTGGCCCGCCAATGGCAGGCAACAGCACGACGAACAGCGTGACGCCCAGCATGAAGGCGCCATAGCTCATCACCGTGCCGATCCACCAGGCGCCACCAGCCGCCGCCCCCACCGCCAGTGACAGCACCAGCGCCAGGCCCCATCCCGGCGGATCCAGCGCCAGCAGGCCAAGTGCCAGCACAGCCCCGGCCAGCGTGCCCAACAGCCGCAACACAGCACGCAGCACCAGATCCTCGCGCCAGACCTGATGCACGACCCAGACCGGCATGGCCGCCCAATAGGGGTTGGCAAGGCCCAGACCCTGCGCCAGACCAAGCGCCAGCGCGGCGGCGATGAACAGTTGAAGCGCAGTCGATAAATGTCTGCCAGTCATGATCTTTACGCAAAAAGGCCGCCCCTTGCAGGGCGGCAAGTTCAGGAGTGTCTGTCCATCAGAGCGGTGTCTGAAGACCGGCAAAGACCCGTATCATTCGAACACACGGCCCAGATTGTTATAAAGTTCGGGATTGCGGTTGCGGATCCAGATCCCCAGCAATGGGCCACAGAAACCAACCAGGATCACCAGCAGCGGGAAGGCCTGCACCAGAATGTGATCCGATCCCGTCAGCAGCTTGGTGTTCAGCGACACAAGAAGGAAGGCGCCCACAAGACCCGCCAGGGCAAGCAACGGCGCCACCAGGGTGACCATCCGGGAGTGGTCATGGGCATGGGCGCGGCGGAAATACAGGATGATGGCAAGCGACACCATGATCTGCACGGCCAGAACACCCAGCACGGCCAGCCCCGACATCCAGGAAAAGACCACCGCATAGGGATCTGCCCCGCCCAAAGTGAAGGCAATCAGCAGTGCAGCAGCAGACAGGGATTGCAGAACACCTGCCCGCGCAGGCGAGCCATGTTTGGGATCAACCCGCCCCAGGCTGTGCGGCAGCAAGCCTTCCCGGCCAAGCGCAAAGAAATAACGGTTCAGCGTATTGTGAAACGACAGCACACAGGCAAACAGCGACAGCAGCAAAAGCACGTTCATCAGCGCGACCGACCAGCCGCCCAGCACCTGTTCTGCCGCAACGAAATAGAGCGACTCTAGCCCGCCCTCTGCCGCAGCCGCCGCCTGAATGTTGGAAGGGCCGTAAAACTGGACGATCGCCCAGGTCGAAAACGCATAGAAAGTTGTGATCAGCAGAACCGCAACAAAGGTTGCACGCGGGATCGTGCGATCCGGGTCATTGGCCTCTTCCCCGAAAATCGCGGTGGATTCAAACCCGATGAACGAACCCACGACAAACACCAGCGCCACCGCAAGGCCGGGGGTAAAGACGACCGAAGGCGAGAATGAAGACAGGCTCATCCCCTCGGGGCCACCACCCTGCCAAATGATCCCGATATTGAGAAGCAGCAGGATCAGCACTTCGACCACCATCGCAAAGCCAAGGATCTTGCCCGAGAACGAGATGTTGCGCTGCCCCGCGAAATGCACAAGCACAAGCGCCAGCAGCGACCAGACGAACCAGGGCAGATCAAGCCCCAAGGCCGCCATGCTGCCTGCAAAAAATATGCCGAACAGCGCATAGACGGCGCATTGCACCGAAGTATAGGTCAGCAGCGCAATCAACGCGCCGCCAATGCCCGCCGGGCGGCCCAGACCCTGCGCGATATAGGTGTAAAACGCCCCGGTGCCGCCGACATGGCGGCTCATGGCGGTAAAGCCCACCGAGAAGATGATGTACAGCAGACCGGCAAGCACAAAGGCGCCGGGGACACCCGCCCCATTGCCAAAGGCAAAAGCGACGGGAGTTGCGCCGACCACTGCGGTCAGCGGTGCAGCGGCGGCGACGACGAAGAAAACGATATGCAGAAGACCGATCGAATTGCGCGCAAGGCGCTCTCCGTCCGGCGCCTTTGCTGTGGCGTCAAGTGACATGTTGATGACTCCCTGATGTTTGTTTTCTTACGTGAGTAGGTAGGGGAACCCGCGTCACCCATTGCGAAATGTGCCAATTTATAGATAATATACGCCATGCCACGAAAAAGGCCCCTTGGATGAGCAGAAACGTGCGAAATCGTTCCCAGCCGCTGATGCGGGCGACGGCGGCACGGCCACTTGTCGATTTTATTGCCGATTCTGTAGGCATGACTGCTGAAATCATGGGCCAGATCGGAATTGATCCTGCCATCGCATCAGACCCTTATGCGTTGATTCCTCTGGCGCAATATGTCGAGCATTTTGAACGCGCGGCGCATGTTCTTGGCAACCCAAACCTCGGCCTGCAGGTGGCGATGCGGCTGCGCCCCGCGGATCTTGGCCCTGTCGGGGTGTTGTTCTCGATCTCGCCCTCGATCTGGTCGGGCCTGTCACGGCTGGCCGATAATGGCGCAATCCTGCAGGACGGCACACATTCCAGCCTGTTCGAAGTGGGGGGGGATCTGGTCTGGACCTATCGCCTGGCCGACAGCACGATCTGGCCGCGGCGTCAGGATTCAGAATTTTCGCTCGCGGCGGTCTGCCAGCTGATCCGGCAAAGCTTTCTGCCCGGCTGGCAGCCCATCGAGGTGCATCTGGAACATGGCGAACAATCCGAACACTCGCTGCTGCAAAAGCTGTTTCGGGCGCCCGTGCTTTACCACCAGTCGGCCAACCGCCTGATCATGTCCCGCGAAGCGGCGCTGCGTCGGCACCGATCCGAAGATACCGGCATGGTCGGTATTCTGGCGCGGCATATCGCGGATCTTGGCCAACAGCACCACCAGGAAGCCACATTGGTGGATCGCGCGCGCCGGATTGTCAGCCTGACGCTTGGGCAGCGGCCAGTCACCCTGGACAGCGTGGCCGCTGAACTGCGCATGTCGGCGCGCAGTCTGCAGCGCTATCTGGCGGAAGAAGGCACCAGCCTCCGTGCCCTGGTGCAAGAGCATCGCGTCGAAATGGCCCGAACCTTGCTGGAAAAGACCGATATGCCGCTGTCACAGATCGCGCTTACGCTTGGCTATGCCGATGGCACCGTCTTCTGGCGCGCCTATCGCAACTGGACGGGGCAGGAACCCAGCGCCAGCCGCCGCCCCGAAGACGAGACACCAGGCTTGCAGCACGACGTGTAGCAGGCTGGCGCGAAATATCGAAATTCTGGCGTGCTGTGCGATGGTGATCGGCCAGATCTTGGGCAGAAAGGTGGGGCAGGCTGCAAAGCCGCCATTCATTCCGGCAGCGGGCCCCTGCCCCTGCTGGCCGCCTTGACCGAAGGGCCGCACAGCGGCCGCTTCCCGCTCCATGAAAGACCCGCATGATGACTGAATCGACCCGCATCGACTTCATCTACCTGTCCGAACAGGACATGATCCGCGCGGGCGTCACCGATATGCCGGCCTGCGTGGACTGCATGGAGGAGATGTTCGGCCTGCTGTACCACGGCGATTACCGCATGGCCGGCCCGAACAGCGACAGCCATGGCGCGGCGAGNNCGCCGCTTTATGGCGATGCCCGCCTATCTGGGCGGCAGCTTCCGCACCGCCGGGATGAAATGGTACGGGTCCAACATTGCGAACCGCGAAAAGGGCCTGCCCCGGTCGATCCTGACCTTTGTGCTGAACGATGCCGACACCGGCGCGCCGCTGGCCTTCATGTCGGCCAACCTGCTGTCCGCCTATCGCACCGGCGCCATTCCGGGCGTAGGGGCGCGGCATCTGGCGCGCAAGGACTCGCGCATTGTCGGGATCATGGGGCCGGGCGTGATGGCCAAGACCACGCTTGCCGCCTTTATCGCTGCCTGCCCGCTGATCGACACGGTCAAGATCAAGGGGCGCGGGCAGAAAAGCCTCGACAGCTTCATCAGCTGGCTGAAAGACACCTATCCGCAGGTGACCACGATCCGGATCGTCGACACGATCGAAGAGGTCGTGCGCGGGTCCGATCTGGTGACCTACTGCAATTCAGGCGCAGTGGGTGACCCTGCCACCTATCCGATGGTGAAACGCGATTGGGTCAGCCCGGGCACCTTCCTGGCCATGCCCGCGCTGTGCAACATCGACGAGGGAATGCAGGCCGCAGATGTGCGCAAGGTGGTCGACAACACCGGGCTCTATGAGGCCTGGTTCGAAGAACTGCCCAAGCCCGCTCATGTGCATGTGCCCATCATCGGGGTGAAATTCATGGACATGATCGCCGAAGGCACCATGACCCACGATCAGCTGGAAGATATCGGCAAGATCGTCGCGGGCGATGCACCCGGCCGCCAAAATGATGATGAAATCATCATCATGTCCGTGGGCGGCATGCCGGTTGAAGATGTGGCCTGGGGCACCGTCGTCTATCGCAACGCCATCGCAAAGGGCATCGGCGTTCCGCTGAACCTGTGGGACGAGCCGGTTCTGCGCTGATCCCCTGCACGCTTCCGGGGCGGGCCATGCAGGATGGCCGCCCCTTCCCCATCAAAAGGATACCCCATGACCCGCATCGTCAAGGTCAAGACCGGCAACCGGTTGGAAGAGATCAGCAGCTATTCCCGCATCGTTGCGGTGGATAACTGGATTTTCGTTTCCAACACGGCAGGCCGCAACCCCGCCACCAAAGAGATTCCCGAAGATGTGGTGGCGCAGACCCGGCAGGTCTNNCCGCCGATACCCCCAAGGTGATGGAAATTTTCGGCGAGATGTTCCGCGGTGTCGACCCGGCGCTGACCGTTACCTGTCCGCCGCTCGGCTCTACCGTCTACAAGGTGGAGATTGAGGTGACGGCCTGCCGCGGTGCGGCTGCCGCCGAAACCCAACGGCTTTCCATCACGCTCTGATCCCCGGAAGGAATCCTGCATGGCCCCCGTCATCTCTGCTGTCCAGACCACGCCCGATATCCCCGCGCAGACGGTGGTGGTGGTGATCGGGGCCGGCATCGTCGGCCTGTCTGCCGCGCTGACCCTGGCCGAACGCGGCATTCCCGTCGTGGTACTGGACAAGGGCCGGGTTGCGGCCGAGCAAAGCTCGCGCAATCTGGGCTGGGTGCGCAAGACCAGCCGCGCCCTGGCCGATGTGCCGCTGGCACTGGCGGCAGACCGGCTTTGGGCTGAAATGCCCGCGCGCACCGGCGAAGATGGCGGTTACCGGCAGGCGGGCATCATGTTCGTTGCCCGGTCCGAAACGCAGATGGCGCTGTACGAAAAATGGCTGGCCTCAGTGGCTCATCTGGATCTTGGGTCGCGCCTGCTGTCACCGGGTGAGATCGAACGGATGGTGCCGGGCGGCCGTGGCGATTGGCTGGGCGGGATCTACACCGCTTCGGATGCCCGCGCCGAACCGACGCTGGCCAATAGCGCCATCGCCCGGGCCGCCATCGCCAAAGGCGCGCTGATCGTCGAAAACTGCGCCGTGCGCGCCATCAGCACCACGGCGGGCAAGGTCTCTGGCGTGGTGACCGAACGGGGTGAGATTGCCTGCGATCAGGTGCTGCTGGCCGGTGGGCTGGGCACCCGGCGCTTTCTGGGGAATATGGGCATCGCCTTCCCCGCCCTGCCGCTGATCTGTTCGGTGCTGCGCAGCGCGCCGATGGAGGGGCCGACAGATATCGCCGTCGGCGCGCCGGATTTCTCGTTGCGCAAACGGCATGACGGCGGCTTCACCATCACGCAGCGCGGCAGGCTGGATGCGCCGCTGACCCCCGATCATCTGCGCATCGGCTNNGGCTTGCGCTATCTGCCGCAACTGCGTGCACAGCGCGGGGCGTTGAAGATCGGGCTGGGCCGCGCCTTCCTGCGCGATCTGGCCACGGCCCGGCACTGGCACCCCGACAGCGTCAGCCCCTTTGAACAAGAGCGCATCACCGATCCCCGCCCCAATCGCGATCTGAACGCCGAAGCCCTGCGCAATCTGCGCGCCGCATGGCCGGTGTTCGAAAAACTGCAGATCGTGCAATCCTGGGCCGGCACCATTGATGTCACCCCGGATTCTGATCCGGTCATCTCTGGCGTGGCACAGGTTCCCGGGCTGACCATCGCCTCGGGGTTTTCGGGGCATGGGTTTGGCACGGGCCCGGCGGCCGGTCATCTTGCGGCAGATCTGGTATCGGCACACACCCCCATCGTCGATCCAGCCCCTTACCGCTTTGGCCGATTCTCGGGGGCCGCATCTTAAGAACGGGATCTGTTACGTTCAGATTACTTTACCACACCGTTGCGACTGACTAAACTGCAACAGCCCGGTCACCTTTGGCCGGGCTGTTGAACATTTGCAGGAAAGTTCTGGTCTTGACCACCGATGAATCCCGCTTTGCCAAGGAAGACTGGCCGTTTTACTGGATCAGCCGTGTCAATGCCCGCTATGTGCAAGTCCTTGAAAAACGGTTGAAACCGATTGGCGTCGATGTTCCGCACTGGCGCGTGCTGATTTCGCTTTACGAAAGCGAATATCTGTCGATTTCAGAAATTGCCGAAATGTCGACCATGCGCCTGAACACCACGACCAAGGTGGTGCAGCGCATGATCGTTGATGGGCTGGTGACAACGCGCGTCAGGCCGACAGATGGCCGGGTGACCGAAGCCTGCCTGACAGAAAAGGGCGATCGCTTGCGCGCCCTGGCCCTGGTCGAGGCGCAACAGGTCTTTGATCTGAGCTTTCCGGCGGTCACCCCTGACGAACGCGCCGTATTGAACCGCACACTCGCCAAGGTTTTTGCGCATCTCGACAAGCTCTGACATCCGCAGGATGGCGCCGCCATCATGACCCGGTCTGCGTGCCGGAAAGCCGCAGATGAGCCTGGATCAAACCGCTGCCCTGTCCGGCAACAGGAAGTTTCGCAGAATTGCCAGATAGGCTGCCGGGTCTTCGACACAGGGCAGATGCCCCACCCCTTGGATACAGGTCAGCGCAGCCTGCGGGATCAGATCGGCTGTGCGCTGCACCAGATCGGGTGGTGTGGCACCATCCGCGCCGCCTGCGATCACCTGCACCGGCATCTGCATCTCGCCACAGCGGGCAGACAGATCCATGGTTGAAAGCGCCTCGCAACAACCCAGATAGCCGGTCAGATCGCAGCGTGACAGCATCACCCGCCAGCCGGCAAGCGCATCAGGATGCGCCGCACGCCAGGGCGCCGAAAACCAGCGTTCCAGCACCGCATCGGCCATCGGCGCGATGCCACCCTGTTGCAACGCGGCGATCCGGTCTTGCCACATCGCGGCAGAGCCGATCCGCGCCGCCGTGTTCGACAGCACCAGCCGCCGCACCCGCTCAGGATGGTTCAGCGCCAGTGACAGCGCAATCTGGCCCCCGATCGACAGGCCCAGCACATCGGCCTGCCCCACACCACAGGCAGCCAGCACAGCAAGCGCATGTGCCTCCAGCATTTCGATGCGATAGGGGCGCGGCGCAGCCTCCGACAGGCCATGCCCCGGCTTGTCAAAGCGGATCACCCGGAAATCCCGCGCCAGCCGGGCCACCACATCATCCCACATCCGCAGATCGGTGCCCAAAGAGTTGATGAGCAGCAGCGGCGGCGCCTGTGCGGCGCCATCCTCCTGCATATGCAGCCAGATATCGTTCGACCGGATCATCCGCATGGTTTTCTCCCTCTTGCGCCAATGGCACAAAACCCACGCATCCCGGGGCTGGCAATGCGGGCAGCCATGTGGTGCAATACCCAAAAGGTATCGGGCAGTGATATATACCATCAGCCAACAGCAATTCCGGGGGAGGATGCGATGGAGTTCCGGCGCCTGAAATACTTCCTCGCCGTCGCGGAAGAGCTGCATTTCGGCCGTGCCGCCACCCGGCTGGACATGGCACAGCCGCCGCTGTCGCGCCAGATCGCTGCGTTGGAGGCCGATCTGGGCGTGCTGCTGTTTGATCGCAGCCGCAGCCAGATCCGGCTGACCCAGGCCGGGCAGGTGCTGCAAGAACACGCCCGGCAGGTTCTGTCGCGGCTCGATACGGCCTATCGCGAAACACGGTTGGTCGGTACCGGCAGCGGCGGGCGGTTGCGGATCGCCTTTGTCGGCTCTGCCTCGCATGGATTGCTGCCGACGCTTATCAAATCCTATCGCTCATACTACCCGGATGTCGAACTGGTGCTGTCGGCCATGAACAATGCCGAACTGTCACATGCGCTAATCGCGCGCGAAATTGATCTGGCCGTTGCCCGCCCCGAACTGAAGGATGAAGAATTCCGCCGCGAATTGCTGTGCCGCGAAACGCTGATCCTTGCCCTGCCTGATAACGCGCGGCTGGCCAGCCTGCCAGAGATCCGCTTNNGGTGGTGCCTGAATCCGTCTCCAGCACGCAGCGCCCAGGGGTGGTTTACCGGCCCTATGCCGGTCACAATCCCGGCACGGCGCTGACCGTTCATGCCCGGCTGGACAATCGCGCCCCGCAGGTGATGAACTTTCTGGAAATCACCCGCAAATTCGCCCGCAAGACCTTGGCCTAAACCGGCCGCGGATCATCCCGAAAGACTGTCGCCTGCACCGAAGGGCGGGCCAGAAATCCTGCGTGCCAGGCAGCCAGACGCGGGCGGCCATGGCGCCAGCCCTCCGCCTCGAACCGGAAGTCCAGATAACACAGCGCAACCCCGATGCTGATATGCCCGATGTCGAATGGCCGGGCCTCCAGCGCGGGCACATGGCTTTCCAGCCAGTCGACCACGCGCTGCATCTTGCAACGATAGACCGCGATCATGTCGGCCGACCTCTGCGCTTCGGGCCGCAACCGTGCCTCCACCAGCCAGGGCAGCGCCACATCCAGCAGGCCAGTGCCAAGCGCCTCGTCCCGTTCGGCCGTCAGATCATCGGGAAACAGGCAGGGGCCGGTCGGGCTGCTGCGGTCGGCCCAACGGCAGATCACATGGCTGTCAAACAGCACCGCACCATCCGGCAGCTCCAGTGTCGGGATCTTGGACAGCGGATTGACCGTCATCAACCCCTCATGCGGGATCAGCGGGTCGGCATGGGTGCGGACCGTCTGCACCTGCGCGGCAAGGCCCTTTTCATGCAGGGCGACCATCACCTTGCGCACATAGGGCGAACGGGGGGACCAGTGCAGAACGGCCATCCTCATACCTTCCGCGCCAAAGACCGCAGCGCAGCCTCGTTGATCGTCACGCCAAGGCCGGGGCCTTGCGGGCAATGGATGTGGAAATCACGGATCACCACCTCGCCATTGGTCAGATCGGTTTTCACGATATTGGGGCCAAAATGTTCGCATCCCCATTCCAGACGCGGCAGACCGGCAAACACCGCCAGATGCGCGGCAGCACCCAGCGCAGTTTCCAGCAGGCACCCGCCATAAAGCTCCATCCCGCAGTCCTGGGCGATGGCAGCCGCGCGTTTCAACTCCAGCAGACCACCACTTTTCACCAGTTTCAGCGAATAAACCGATCCCGCACCGGCAAGCGCCTGCGCCACGATCTCGGGCCCGGTAAAAGCCGCCTCATCCGTCATGATCGGAATGGGGCTGCGTGCCGCCACCCGCGCCGTTGCGCCCACAAGCCCCGGCAGCAATGGCTGTTCGATCAGCACCACGCCCAGCTCGGCCAGCCGTGGCAGATAGCGGATGGCGGTTGCCTCGCTCCAGCCCTGGTTGACATCACAGATGATTTCGCAACCCGGCAGCGCCTCGACAATCCGCGCCAAACGGGCCATGTCATCGGCAGGAGAATGAAAGCCCAGCTTGATCTTGAAGCGGCGATGTTCGCGGGCGGCCAGCTTGGCCTGCGCCTCGGCAATTTCCTGATCGGCATCGCCCGAGGCCAGCGCCCAAAGCACTTCGATCCTGTCGCGCAGCGCCCCGCCCAGAAACTGGCTGGCTGGCAGCCCAAGCGATTTTCCCGCCGCATCAAACAGCGCGGCATCCACGCCACCCCGGGCGGCATTGTTTCGGCTGGCCGCCTTTTGCATTGCCAGCTGATTGGCCTCGAACGCCAGAACAGATTGCCCCATGATGGCGGGTGCCAGATATCTGTCGATATTCGCCTTGATCGCCTCGACGCTTTCTTCTGCCCAGCGGGGGCCACCCAAAGTTGCCGCCTCGCCATAACCCAGCGTACCATCCGCCAGCGCAACCCGCACAATCACATAGGATTGCACGGTCACTTCGGTATTCGACAAGCGATGGCGCCGCGTCGTGGGCACATCCACGATAACTGTCTCGATCGCAACAATATCGCGCCCGCGTGCAAGTTCGCCCGGGGCAAGCGGAAAGGTCAGCGCAGCAACGCCCGGCTTGTTCATATCGGTGGTCCTTGAATCCATCAGACTGCTGCGCCGCACCTGTTTCCCAAGGCGCGGCGCAGACAGGGTGCTTATTCCGCCGCCATGCGCGCGGCATCGACGCGCGGCAAGGTGAAATCAAAGCGCAGCGTCAGGTCGGTATCCGCACCCTCGGGCGCTTTCTGGAAGCTGCCGATCAAATCTTCCTTCACCGCAAAGACCGAGTCATCGTCCAGATGCGGGCTTTCGGAATCGTAGATCTGCGAAATCAGCGGGCGGTACCCGTCACATGTGATCATCACATGAATATGGCCCGGTCTCATGCAGTGGTGGCCCATATAGCGGATCAGCTCACCGGCGGTTTCGTCACCGGGGATCGGATAGGGCACGGGGCGAATGGCGCGATAGGCATAATGGCCGTCTGCATCGGTCTCGAACCGGCCGCGCAGGTTGTAATCGGGCTGGTCGGGGTCATGGTTTTCATAAAGGCCGTTGGGCGCATCTTCCCAGACGTCGATGATCGCGCCCGCAATCGGGTTGCCTTCGGTATCGCGGACATAGCCTTCGACAAACACCGTCTCCTGCGTGTCGAAATCCTTCTGTGCGGTCGAGGCCCCCTTGGGCATCACCGGCGCGTTTTCCCGGAAGAACGGGCCCAGCACGGTCGAGATGGTTTCATTTCCGGCGATCGGGTTCGACAGCATGTCCACCAGCACCTCAACGCCCAGAATATCGCCCAGCAGAATGAACTCCTGCCGCTTGTCCGAACAGACAGCACCTGCCCGGCCCAGATAATCGCAGGCGGCCAGAAATTCGGCATGGGTCAGGTTCACATCCTTGCAGANNGTTCTTGCCAAGCGATCCGATCACGACGTCGGTGACATTTTCGATGGTGACGTTACGCATGTTTTCCTCCTCCTCGGTCGCGGCGGGATGCGGCCCGGCCACTGCCTTGTCCTTGTTCGCAGCAAACTGCACCGCGCAGGCCTATTGTGCCAGCCAGGCGGCAGGTATGGTGCGATACCCGAAAGGTTGAAATGCGTTCAGTCCGATACCTGAACAGGCAGGCTGCGCCCGTTCAATACCCAGGCATCACCCCAGTTCTGGGTCAAACCGAAAGACAGGCATATTTCAGATCCAGATAATCCTCGATCCCGTGGCGCGATCCTTCGCGCCCAAGGCCGGATTGCTTGATGCCGCCAAAAGGCGCCACCTCTGTGCTGATAAGCCCGGTATTCACCCCCACCATGCCATAATCCAGCGCCTCCATCACGCGCCACACGCGACCGACGTCGCGGGTATAGACATAAGAGGCAAGGCCGAATTCGGTATCATTGGCGCGGGCGATCACTTCGGCTTCGGTCTCAAAGCGAAAGACTGGCGCAACGGGACCAAAGGTTTCCTCGCGGGCGATGGTCATGTCTGCGGTCATTCCGGTCATCACCGTCGGCTGAAAGAACGTGCCCGCGATGCGCGATCCACCCGTCAGAACCTGCGCACCCTTGGCACGGGCGTCGGCAATATGGTGTTCCACCTTGGCCAGTGCGGCAGGCCCGATCAGCGGCCCGATGTCTGACCCGGCCTGATCCCCCGGCCCCACATGCAAATCGGCCACCGCCTGCGCCAACCGCGCGGCAAATGCATCATAGATACCCGCCTGCACATATATACGGTTGGTGCAAACGCAGGTCTGCCCGGCGTTGCGGAACTTCGACGCAATGCAGCCTTGAACCGCAGCTTCCAGATCGGCATCGTCAAAAACGATGAACGGCGCATTGCCCCCCAGTTCCAGCGACAGTTTCTTGATCTGCGCCGCCCCCTGACGCATCAGGATGCGCCCGACATTGGTAGAGCCGGTAAAGCTGATCTTGCGCACAATGGGGTTTTCGCAAAATTCCAGCCCCAGCCCCACGGCATCGCTGGATGGCAGGATCGACAGCACGCCTTTGGGCAGACCCGCGCGTTCAGCCAGAACCGCCAGCGCCAGCGCCGACAAAGGCGTTTCGGCTGCAGGCTTGGCGACAATCGTGCAGCCCGCAGCCAGCGCGGGCGCCAGCTTGCGCGCGATCATGGCATTGGGGAAATTCCACGGCGTGATGGCCGCCACCACGCCCACCGGCTGCCGCAGAACCAGGAGGCGGGCATCGCTCCGGTGGCCCGGAATGGTTTCGCCGTAAATCCGTTTGGCCTCTTCCGCGAACCATTCGATATAGGCCGCGCCATACAGGATTTCGCCCTTCGCCTCGGCCAGGGGCTTGCCCATCTCGGCCGTCAGNNCGCCGCAGGATCGCCGCGCGGTCCTTGGCGGCACGGGCAGCCCAGCCGGGCTGCGCCTTGGCCGCAAGATCAATCGCGCGGGCGGCATCTGCGCGGGTGCAATCGGCCACTTCTGCCAGAACCGTGCCGCGTGCCGGATCATGCACCACAAACCGGGCCGCGCCCGGCACCCATTCTCCGCCCAGAAAGGCACGGCTTTCCAGCAAAGAGCGATCGTGCAACTGCATGGTTTACCCCCGCACAAACGCATGGGCCGCTTCGGGTGACCAGCGCACATGCAGCTTGTCGCCCCGCGCAATCCGGCCCGACAGCGGATGGCCAAAGTTCAGCCGCACCGACAGCGCCCCACCCCAGCTTGTCCGGGTTGCAACCGTGGTGTTGTTGCCCAGAAAGGTCATATCTTCAACCGTGACCGGCAAAGACGCCCCGGACGGCCCCGCCTCTGTCGAAAGCTCGATCCGTTCGGGGCGCAGCATCAGTTCGGCCACCTGTCCGGCACTGCCGGTTCCGTGCAAGGGCACTTCGGCCACCATCGTGCCATCGGCAAACCGCATGGCAGCGCGATGGCCAGTGATGCCCGCCAGCTGCCCGGTCAAAAAGGCGCTGTCCCCGATGAAATCGGCCACGAAATGCGTGGCGGGATTGGCGTAAAGTTCCGGCCCGGTGCCGACCTGCTCGATCTTGCCCTTGTTGAAAATCGCGATCCGGTCTGACAAGCGCAGCGCTTCTTCCTGATCATGGGTCACATAAAGGATCGTGACCCCGGTTTCCTGATGGATGCGGCGGATTTCAAACTGAATTTCCTCGCGCAGCTTCTTGTCCAGCGCGGACAGCGGCTCGTCCATCAGNNCGCTGCTGCTGCCCGCCCGACATCTTGGCGGGCATCCGGTCTTCGAACCCGTCCAGCCGCACCAATGCCAGCGCGCGCTTCACCTTCACGGCAATCTCGCTTTGCCCCATCCGGCGCACGCGCAGCGGGAAGGCCACGTTTTCCCCCACGGTCAGATGCGGAAACAGCGTATAGCGCTGGAACACCATGCCGATATTGCGCTTGTGTGACGGAGTTTGCAGGATCGACTGCCCCCGCAGCCTGATGTCCCCCGCCGTCGGGTCCTGAAACCCGGCCAGGATATACAGCGTGGTCGATTTCCCCGAACCTGACGGGCCAAGGAACGTCATGAACTCACCTTCGGAAATCGTCAGCTCCACATGATCGCTGGCCACCACCGTGCCATAGGTCTTGCGGATGCCATTGATGTGCAGGAAGGGCGTTGTCATTGGGTTTTGCCTTTGCGGATCAGGGCGGCGGCGATCATCAGAAGCACCGTCAGCGCGACAAGAAGGGTAGAGGCGGCAGCAATCACCGGCGTCAGATCCTGGCGCAGGGTTGTCCAGACCTTGACAGGCAGGGTTTGCAGGCTGGGCGAGGCCATGAAGATCGCCAGCACCACCTCATCCCACGAAATCAGGAAGGAAAAGATCGCGGCCGAGAACATGCCATGCCGGACTCNNTGCCATGCCGGATGCCCGGCAATGTGATGCGCAATCGCGCCTCCCAGGGCGAGGCTCCGCACAGGATGGCCGCATCCTCGATCGCCGGATCGAACGTTTCCAGCGCGCCCGAAATGGTGATGATGGCGAAGGGCAGCGCCACGATCAGATGCGCGATGACAAAGCCCGTCAGCGTGCCGTTCAGCCCCAGCCGCAGAAAAGCGGCATAAAGCGCAACGGCCACGATCACCACGGGCAGCACCATCGGCGTCAGGAAAAAAGCCCGCAACACCGCACGCCCCCGAAACTTGCCACGCACCAGCGCCAGCGAGGCCAGCAGCCCCAAAGCCACCGACAGCACCATCACGATGACGCCGATCTTGGCCGATGTCAGCGCCGCACCCAGCCACCGGGGATCGGCAAACAGTTCCCCGTACCATTTCAGCGTCCAGTCCGGCGGCGGAAAGATCAGCCAGCGGGATGACCCGAAAGACAGCGCCACGATGAACAGGATTGGCAGCAGCAAAAACAGCACCATCAGCGTGCAGATCGCAACCAGCATCCATTTCCAGGCGCCCAGCTTGTCGAAATCCAACAGCATCACCGGCCCTCCTTCGGTTCAAAGAAGCGCAGTTGCACGGCGTAAAGGCCCAGGGTCACGATCAGCAGCAGGAAAGCGGCAGCGCCNNTGCGCCACCCATGCCCCAGTTCAGCAGGCTTTGAACCTGTTGGGCGATCAGCTCTGCCAGCATCATGTTGGCCGTGCCGCCCAGCAAGGATGGCGTCACATAATACCCCAGGGACATCACGAAAACCATCAGCGCCCCCGATGCGATACCGGGTGTGGCCAGCGGCACAAGCACGCGCCATAGTGCCTGCCATCTGCTTGCCCCGCACAGGGCTGCGGCTTGCAGAATGGCGGGGTCGATCTTCTTGATCACGCCCATCAGCGGCAGGATCATGAAAGGCAGCATGATATAGACCATGCCGATCGTCACGCCGACCAGATTGTTGGTCAACTGGATCGGCGCGTCGATCAGCCCCAATGCCNNCAGCACGGTGATCAGCGTCACCACGCCTGACACGAAGAAGGTGTTGAAAAAGATCCTGGCATAGGTGCTGCTGCCCACCAGTGTGACATAGTTCTGCAGGCCCAGTTCGGGTTCCGTCACCGACCGGGTCAGCAAGGCCACGACCGGCACGACAAAGAAGGCAAGCAGCAACACAATGGCAGGCAAGGCAAAGCCAAGCCCCGATCCGCGGCGCCCCGCGACGATGGCCGAAAGCATGTCAGTTCCCCTAGCAGGATATCAGGCAAAGACCCCGGGCGCACAGGGCGCCCGGGCCGGNNCGGCCGGTGCGGGCGTTACTGCGCCTGCCACGCGTACCAGCGGTTGCCGATCTCGTCGCGATTTTCGGCCCAATAGGCCATATCGGCATTCACCTGCACCGCGGTCTGCGCATCGGGCAGGGTTGCCCGCACCGCGGCATCCATCAGATCCGCCGATCCAAGGTTGACCGGCGCATATCCGGTGGCGGCGGCAAAGGCGGCCTGTCCTTCGGCGCTGCTGGCCTCTGCGATGAATTTCATCGCGGCTTCCTTGTTCTTGGCACCCTTGGGCACCACCAGCGCATCGGCTGCGGTGATGTTCTGATCCCAGCTGATACCGACCGGCATACCATCAGCGGCCAGCGCCGACAGGCGGCCATTCCAGAAGAACCCGATCGGCGCCTCGCCCGAGGCCAGAAGCTGCTGCGATTGCGCGCCGCCTTCCCACCAGATGATATCGCCCTTGATCGTATCCAGCTTCGCAAAAGCCCGGTCCAGATCCAGCGGATACAGCGCATCGGGCGCCACACCATCGGCCAGCAGCGCCGCTTCGATCACCCCGGGGGCCGACCATTTGTAGAAAGTGCGCTTGCCGGGGAATTTGGCCGTATCAAACAGATCGGCCAGCGTGGCGGGCTGCGCCTCGGGGAAATTCGCCGGGTTCCAGCCCAGCACGAAGGAATAGTAGAAAGACCCGACCGCGAAATCCGAAACGAAGCGCGGATCAAGTTTGGCCTTGTCGATCACGCTGAAATCCAGCGGTTCCAGCAGACCCTGCGCGCCCGCCTGCAGCNNCCATGGCTTTGATCTTGCCATAATCGGTCGGGCCATCTGCCACGACGGTGGCACCGCCCTTTTCCGTGAAAGGCGCCGCCCAATGCGCCATCTGCGCATCCTGTGTCGTGCCCCCCCAAGAGGTGAACACCATGTCCTGCGCTTGCGCAGCAGAAGAAAGGGCGCTGGCAAGAGCCAGGGCGATCAGCGTGGTTTTCATGTTATTTTCCCTGTTGTTGTATTTGTTCAGCGCATCACGAAAGGATCGGGGATCGGGTCATCCGAGGTACGCAGCCAGACGGTTTTCACGGTGGTATAATCCAGCGCCGCCGCAATGCCGCCTTCGCGCCCATGGCCGGAAAGCCCATGGCCTCCGNNATTGGCGATCTGCAGCGCCTCCTCTTCGGTGTCAAAGGCCACAACCGACAGCACAGGCCCGAACAGCTCTTGCGTAAGGCAAGGGGCCTCTGGCGTCTCGGTGCAGTCAAGGATGGTGGGCGGGTAGAAGAACCCCTGCCCGTCGGGCATCTGCCCCCCACAGACCAGCCGCGCGCCCATGGCAACGGATTCCGCCACGATCCGGTCAATCCGGTCGCGCTGGCGCGCGGTGCAAAGCGGGCCGACCTCGGTTGCCATGTCATCCGGGGCGCCAATGTGAATGGCCGCGGCCTTGGCGGCCAGCCGGCCCAGCAGGGCATCCTTCACGCCGCGCTGCACCAGCAGGCGTGAACCGGCCACGCAGCTTTGCCCGGTGGCGGCAAAGATGCCGGAAACCTGGGCATTGGCGGCGCTGTCAAGATCGGCATCGTCAAAGACGATGAAGGGTGATTTGCCGCCCAGCTCCAGCGAGGTTTTCGCCAGATTCTCGGCACTGGCGCGGACGATATGCCGCGCGGTATCCGGCCCGCCAGTAAAGGCGATATGGGCCACCAGCGGATGGCCGGTCAGCGCCGCGCCCGCCTCCGGCCCGCCGGTCAGGATATTGACCACGCCCGGCGGAAAGCCCGCCTCATGCACCAGCCGCGCAAATTCCAGAAGTGGCGCCGGGCCATCTTCGCTGGCCTTCAGCACCACAGTGCAGCCTGCGGCCAGCGCAGGCCCCAGCTTGACCGCCGACAGGAACAGCTGGCTGTTCCAGGGCACGATGGCCGCCACCACACCCACAGGTTCACGCCGCAGCCAGACCTCCATATCCGGCTTGTCGATGGGCAGATGCGCACCTTCGATCTTGTCAGCCAGCCCGGCATAATAGCGATAATATTCCGCCACATAGGCAATCTGCGCCGATGTTTCCCGGATGATCTTGCCGGTATCGCGGGTTTCCAGCGCCGCCAGCCGGGGTGCCGCCGCCTGCANNGCCTGCACCAGATCGGCCAGCCGCAGCAGAAGCCGCCCGCGTGCCGATGCCGTCAGCCCGGCCCATGCAGGCGCATGAAAGGCCCGATGCGCCGCACGCACCGCCCGGTCCATATCGCCGGGCGTGGCGGCAGGCATCAGCGCCCAGGGGTGGCCCGTGGCGGGATCGAGGCTGGAAAACACCTCTTCGGCATCTTCAAACGTGCCGTCGATATAGTGCTGAAAGCGGTCCATCGGTCTCTCCGGGCGGCAGGTTCTGGGGTCGGCGGGTTCAGGCAAAAGCGGGCATCACATCGCGGATCAGCCGTTCAAGCGAGGCCTTCTTGCGGGCAAAGCTCATGCCGGTGTCGATCCAGAAGCTGAACTCGTCATATCCCAGCGCCTCATAGGTCTTGATGCGGGCGATCACCTCGGGCGCTTCGCCGATGATCTGGTTCTTGCGCATCGCCTCCGCCGAATAGAAGGGATGCGCGGCAATCTCCGCCTCGGTCAGTTCCTGGATCAGCCCCTGCGAAATCGGACGTTCGTTTTTGAACCAAGCGCCGAAATAGCAATAGAACCGGTTGATCTCTGCCGCCGCAAGCTGGGCATCGGCCTCGCTGTCAGCCACATAGGCATGGCGCAGCACCATGATCTTCGGGCGCGGCACTTCGGGGTGATTGGCGCAGGCGGTGTTGAACCGCTCCATCAGGCTGACCACCTCATCATCCCCCAGATGCAAGGGCGTCACCTGCACATTGCACCCCTGGGCCACGGCGAAATCATGGCTGCTGGGATCGCGCGCCGCCACCCAGATCGGCGGCCCCGGCTGCTGCAAGGGCTTGGGCGAGGATGTGGTCTTCGGGAATTGCCAGTATTCGCCCTCATGGGTGTAATCGCCTTCCCACAGCGCCTTGATGGCAGGCACCAGCTCGCGCATCCGCCCACCCGCGCCCCAGGCGTCCAGCCCCGGCAGCAGGCGTTCATATTCAAAGCTGTAGGCGCCCCNNAGCCGGATCGGATGCCAGAACGGCGCGATCACCGTGCCGGTGCCAAGGCGCACGTTCTGCGTCCGCCGCGCCAGATCGACCAGGTTCAGCAGCGGGTTGGGCGCGATGGTGAAGTTCATGCCATGATGCTCGCCCGTCCAGATGGCGTGCATCCCGCCTTCGTCGGCAATGCGGCAGAGTTCGATCATCTCGTCATACAGCTGGCGCTGGTCGTCCTCGGCCGACACGCGCTCCATATGGATGAACAGCGAGAATTTCATGGGTGCTTCCTTTCCGCAACCGGCGCGACGCGCCCCTGCTCATGGGTGCCGAAATAGGTGCCGTAATTGCCCAGCCGCGATTCCGCCGCCAGCCGTTCCAGCATGACCCGCATGGCGGGATCGGTGACATCGGCCAGACCTGCAGCCGACAGTTCAACAAAGCCGCCGCGTGCGGGGGTTGCGGCGCTGGCCGGGCAAAGAAAGGCCATATGCTGCTGGCCGCGCGCCAGATCGTCATAGACAGCATAGACAAAGCCGGGGGCAGCCTGCAGCCCGGTGCCCGCGATCAGCGCGGCCAGCGCGGCCTGCACCCCTTCGCGCCCGACCCGGGCGGTGGGCAGCGTCAGCCCGCCCTGCCCATCATCCTGCAGCAGCACACCGCCTTCGGCCTGCAGGATGGCAGAGACCAGCACATCCGGCCCGGCTGGCGATTGCGCCCCGGTCTGCGCCGGGGTGAAATAGCTGCCGCGATAATAGCCAAGCCCGGGGGCAGGCGTGGCCTCGAACCCTGCGACACGGCCGATCAGGATCGCATGGTCGCCCGCCTCGATCACCTNNCCAGGCCGACACCCCGGCAATCAGCGGCGATCCGGCAGGCCCGCGCCGCCAGTAAACGGTGGCAAAGCGGTCTGCCACCGGCCGGGCGAAGGTGGCAGAAACATCTTTCTGCGCCTCTGACAGGATATTGACGGCAAAGCCCTGTCCGGTGGTGAAAGCCGCCCAGTTGGCAGATGTGCGCGCGATCGACACCAGCAGCAAAGGCGGATCAAGCGAGACCGAAGAAAAGGAATTGGCGGTAAAACCCAGCGGCCNNCCGAAGGCATCGCGCAGGGCGCGGGGGGAAAGCTCGGTCATGCGGGTGGCTCCTCTCGGGACAGCCAGTGGCGCAGCGCGGCATTTACCGCGGCGGGGGCAGTCAGATTCATCATGTGGCGGTGGCCCGCGATCACCTGTGCGCGGCCTTGCACCATGGCATCGGCCATGGCCTGTGCCATCGCAGGCGTCGAATTGCCATCGCCCTCGCCAGTCAGCACCAGCGCCGGACAGCGAATAGTGTGCAGACGGTCGGCATAGACCCCATCGCCTTCAGCAAAGGCACGATAGGCGGCAGCATAGCCCTGCCGATCCACCCCCCGCAGCCAGACCGCCACCTGCGCCCGCACAAGGGCATCCTCGGGCCCGAACCAGCGCGACAGCGGGCCATCAATGCCGTCGTCGCCCGCTGCGATCTGATCGGCGCGGGCGGTCACCGCCATGCGCGCCTCTGCCGTGCGGCGATGCACGCCGTTCAACAGCGCCACCCGGGCCAGCAGATCGGGGCGTTCCACTGCAACGCCTGCGGCGATCATCGCCCCCATCGAATGGCCCGCCAGGCTGACCGGCCCCAGATCCAGCGCCATCACCACTCGCGCCGCCCAAGCGACGTAATCGGGCAGCCGCGCGCCTTCGGGCAGGGCATCGCTATCGCCATGGCCCGGCATATCCACCGCAATCACCCGGTGATCCGCAGCCAGCGCCGCGATCTGCGGCGCCCAGGCCTCGGCCCGCAGGCCGACACCATGGATCAGCAGCACCGGCGGCCCCTCGCCCGCCACCAGCGCGCGGACGGCAGCGCCGTCAGACAGCCGCAGGGTTTTTGGCATCATGACCCAGATCCTTCAGATCCTGATAGCGGTCACCGATCCGGTGATGCGGCCGCCCACCGATCGAGGCGCCAAGCGCCACCACGATCTCATCGGCGGCAGGCGCATCGGGGATGGCGAACTGGATGGTGAGGTAATGCGACCGGCGACCCTCGTCGTTCTTGTCCATCAGCGGGATCATGATCGGGCAATTGGCCGAGCCGCGCGTATTGGTGAAGGCCAGATAGGNNCAGCGCCGAGGCATGTTCCACCTCGCCATCCAGCCCCACCACGGCTGCCTTTCCATAACCCTCGACCTTGTCGCCGCCACCGGCCGCGTCGATCACCATGCCTGTCAGCAGCTCACCCAGTACCGGCGCCAGTTCGTGGATCGCAGGCTTCAGATCCTCCACAAACCCCTGCCCCGCCCAAGGGTTGCGCACAACCGCCGCCGCCGAGATCAGCGTCAGGGGAACCTCTGCCTCGCGCCCCCCTTCGATCAAAGTCCTTTCGATGTTCAGAAACGTCTTGCGGATCAGAACGGCCATCTCGATACCTCGTCTCTATGAGCTGGCTATATGTTGGTATACCATAAGACCGCATGTCAAGACATTCTTGCCATCACCCCTGCAGAACGATAAAGTCGGCCCATGCAAAATGATGCCCATAGTGATCTGAAGATTGAACAGGCGCCGCAGACGCTGCGCGAAATCGCGGTCGACAGGCTGCGCAGCGCCATCATCGCAGGGCGCTTTGCCAGCGGCACCCGGCTGGTGGAACGCACGCTCTGCGATCAGCTGGGCGTGTCGCGGTCTGTGGTGCGCGAGGCCATCCGATATCTAGAGGCCGAGGGGCTCGTGGAAATCGCCCCGCGCAGCGGGCCGGTTGTCGCGCGGCTGGACTGGGCGCAGGCGCGACAGATCTATGATATCCGGCTGCTGCTGGAAGCACAGGCCGCCGCCGATTGCGCGCGGCGTGCGGATGCTGCGATCAAGGCACAGCTGTCAGCTGCGCAGGCCGCGCTGGAGGCGGCATTTTCCGATGCGCAGCCGCAGCGGCTTTATGATGCGACGACACAGTTCTATCAGGTGATCTTCCTGGCCGCCGGTCAGGACATCGCCTGGGAAATCGTGCAGCGGCTGAACGGGCGAATTTCGCGGTTGCGGGCACTGACGCTTGCCAGCACCGACCGGCATGTGAAGGGCCAGGTTCGCATGGCCCGGATCTGCAAGGCAATTCTCGCCAATGATCCCGAAGCCGCAGCACAGGCCGTGCGCGATCATCTGACCGAAGCCGCCGAGATTGCCCGCCGCCTGCTGGAACACGAGGCACGGGCCGGGGCGGGCGCGGCATGACCGCCTATTGGATTGCGCATGTCACGGTAACGGATGCCAAAGCCTATGCCGGCTATCAATCGCTGGCGCCTGCGGCCTTTGCCCGGCACGGCGCCCGGTTTCTGGCCCGCGGCGGCGCCTCCGAGGTGCTGGAGGGCCCCGAACTCGCGCGGCATGTCGTCATCGCCTTTCCCAGCCTGCAGGCAGCGCGCGACTGCTATCATTCGCCGGAATATCGCGCGGCCCGCGCCAGCCGGGCGGGGGCCTGCATCGCGCATGTGGTGATCGTGGAGGGGCTGGCCGATGCAGAACCTCTGCCGGAGGGCGGGCTTTCGCCCCAACCGGGCGTCCTGCCCGGAAAGTGAAGCGTTCGATGATTGACAGCAGGCGCCCGGCGTCTCAGGGTCAGGCAGGCGAGGGCGTGGCGGGTGCAGAAGCATCCGCGTGACCCGGCAGATCAGAAGTTTGGGACGCGGNNACCATCAACCGCGATGACGGGCAAGAATCAGCAGGGGGCGGCAAGGCTGCGGGCAGGCTAGACCGCCAACCCGGCCGCTTTGCGATCCGTCAGCCGTTGATCACCGATATCTCGGCGGCGCGCTGGCTGCTGTTTGCGATCCTTGCCGCCTCGATCTATTTCTTTCACGGCTTTCTGGTTCCGGTGCTGGCGGCGATGGTCATCGCGCTGGCAAGCTGGCCGATCCGTACCCGCGTGGTGCAGCGCTGGAATCTGGGGCGCACCTGGGCTGCCAGCCTCATGCTGCTGGTCTTGGTCTGTTTTCTGGTGGCCCCCATAGCCTTTGCGCTGTTCTATGCCTTTGCCGAATTGCAGATCTGGGTCAGCTGGGCGATCGAGGTGAACAATGTGGGCGAACCGCCGCCCCTGTGGTTTGCCGAGCTGCCGCAGGTGGGCAACTGGTTGCAGGAACAATGGCGCGATCACATCGGCCGCCCCGGCGCGATCAGCGAGCTGGTGCAGCTGGTCAGCGGGTCGAACATCGGGGCGATCTATCGCGGCGTGGTCACCGCCGGGGCGCTGGCCTTCCATCTGGCGCTGACCCTGCTGTTCATGCTGATTACCCTGTTCGTCCTGTACCGCGATGGTGACAGGCTGGCCGCCCAGATCGACCGGGTCGGGCTGCGCATCCTGCCCACCCGGTGGGACAGGCTGTCGCGCGTGGTGCCCGCCACCATCAGCGCCACAGTCACCGGCATGACGCTGATCGCCATTGGCGAAGGGGTGATCCTGGGCATCGCCTATTGGGTCGCCGGGGTGCCATCGCCCGTCACCTTTGGCGTCATCACCGGCTTCATGGCCCTGATCCCCGGGGGGGCGCCCCTGTCCTTCACGCTGGTGTCGATCTATCTGGCGGCCAGCGGATCACCGATTGCCGGGGCCGCGCTGTTTGCCTGGGGCACGACAGAGCTGTTCATCGTCGACAAGACCATCCGCCCGGTGCTGGTGGGGGGGCCGGTCAAACTGCCCTTCCTGCCCACCTTCTTTGGCCTGATCGGCGGGGTGAAAACCATGGGCATCGTCGGGCTGTTTGTCGGCCCGGTGCTGATGGCGCTGCTNNATGGCAGCGCGAAATCCTGCAGGAAACCACGCCGGTGCCGGTGGATGATGCGCCCCGCTAAACTGTACGATGGCCGCAACAGCCTGCCGGAAACCGCATGTTCCATGGGGTGCCGATGATCTCGCGCTGGCGCTGGCTGCTGCGGCAGCTTCTGCAGAAACTCTGGGTTGTGGCCCTGCTCTACACCTGCCTTGGCATCGGAACCGCCTTTCTGGCCCCGGCCATCGGGCCGTTCCTGCCCGAAGGTCTGGGGGAAAAGCTTGGCTCCGGCGCGGTGGAAAGTGTGCTGTCGGTGCTGGCCAGTTCCATGCTCGCGGTGGTGACCTTTTCGCTGGGCATCATGGTTTCGGCCTTCACCGCTGCTGCCGGGGCCGTCACGCCCCGCACCACCACGCTGCTGAAGGCAGACCGGACAACACAGCGGGTGCTGTCCACCTTTCTGGGGTCCTTTCTGTTCAGCCTGATCGGGATCATCGCGCTCAAGGCCGGGGTCTATTCCGACAATGATCGTCTGGTGCTGTTTGCGGTCACCATTCTGGTGGTCGGCATCATCGTCGTGGCGATTCTGCGCTGGATCGCGCATCTGACGGTTTTCTGCCTGATGAACGATTCCATCTCCAAGGTTGAAACCGCGGCGCGACTGGCGCTGGAACAGCGGATGGCCGCGCTGGAGGGGGGCATTGCCGGTCTGGTGGGTGCGCCGCCATCCGACGCAGAGCCGGTGGCCCACCCCGAGATCGGCTATCTCTGCCATGTCGACATGCCGGCGTTGCAGGATGTGGCAGATCAGTTCGGGCTGCGCCTGTATCTGGCCGTGCAACCCGGCAGCTTTCTGCATCCGGCACAGCCGGCACTCTGGCTGCTGCGCGATGGCACCGGCCAGCAGACAAGCGCGCGGGAAGATTTCGATCCATGCCTCCTGACAGATGCCCTGACGGTATCCATCACCCGGAACTTTGACCAAGATCCCCGCTTCGGCCTTGCGGTTCTGACAGAAATCGCCGAGCGGGCGCTATCTCCGGCGGTGAACGACCCCGGCACCGCGATTGACATTCTGGGCCGCGCGGTGCGGCTTCTGGCGCCCTGGGCGGAACAGCGATCCGTCACGCTGGATTTCCCCCGCCTCTGGGTGCCGCCGCTGCATGTGGCAGATGCGCTTGAAGATGTCTTTCCCCCGATCGCACGCGATGGCGCTGCCATTTTCGCGGTGCAGATCCGCCTGCAAAAATCGCTGCTGGCCCTGACACAGATCGCGCCAGCAATCTTCGGGCCTTCGGCAATCCTGCAATCCGCCGAGGCCATGGCCCGCTGCCGCGACCAGATGCTGCCCTCTGAACTGGACAGGTTGCAGGCCGTAAGCGCAGCCATCTCGCAGGCCGCCGATACAGGCCGCGCCCGCCCGATCTGATCCCGCAAATCCAATGGCGGCACGGCGGCACTGGGGCGGAAAGCCCTTTTTGCCCGCTTCAGGTTGAGCTTTTGATCAAAATATGGCAAAAGCTCAGCATAACTGCCAGCCCCCGGCGCTGGTTATCTGCTGCTACGGTGGCTTTTCCGGCGGCACTGGCCTTGGTCATCCTCCGCCGCACCCTTAGAAAAGGACAGCTGTTGACAGAGCCTCATCCGGTTCCGAACGATCCCGCACCCCCCGAAGCCATCCCTGCCCCCGAAGGCGCAACCCAGATCATCCAGACCGATTATGAAATCGGCCAGGACAACATCAGCTATCGCNNACGTGGTGTTCAGCGTTTCGGCCATCGGGATCATGGCCTTCACCCTGCTGACGCTGATGTTCCAGACCACACTGGAACCGCTGTTTCAGGGCTTGCGCGACTTTCTGACCGCGAATCTGGATTGGTTCTTCCTGCTGGCAGGCAATGTCTTTGTTGTGCTCTGCCTGGCTCTGATCGTCCTGCCGCTGGGGCGCATCCGCCTGGGCGGGCCGGATGCGACACCGGATTACAGCTATATCTCGTGGTTTTCGATGCTGTTTGCGGCCGGCATGGGCATCGGTCTGATGTTCTATGGCGTGTCAGAACCGCTGGGCAATTACACGGCTTCGTTTGGCGGGCCGGTTTTCGATGCCGACGGCCAGCGAAGCGACTGGGCACCGCTGGGCGGCGCCATCGGCGATGCCGAAGCCTCGCGCCGTCTGGCCATGGCCGCCACGATCTTTCACTGGGCACTGCACCCCTGGGCGATCTATGCCATCGTTGCGCTGGCCCTGGCACTTTTTGCCTATAACAAGGGCCTGCCGCTTACCCTGCGGTCGATCTTCTACCCAATCCTGGGCGAAAAGGTCTGGGGCTGGCCCGGCCATGTGATCGACATTCTGGCGGTCTTTGCCACCATCTTCGGCCTGTCAACCTCGCTGGGCATCGGCGCACAACAGGCCAGCGCGGGCCTTGATTTCCTGTTCGGCCTGCCATCCACCACCGGCACGATGATCTTTCTGATCATCTTCATCACCGGCATTGCCGCGGCCTCTGTGGTGGCGGGGATGGACAAGGGCGTAAAGCTCTTGTCGGAAATCAACATGGGCCTTGCCTTCCTGCTGCTGGCCTTCATCATCATCGTCGGCCCGACGCTGCAGATTGCCACCGGCGTCTTCAAGAACCTGATGGCCTATGTCGAATATCTGCCGGCCCTGTCCAATCCGTTCGGCCGCGAGGATGATAATTTCCGTCAGGGCTGGACCGCCTTCTACTGGGCCTGGTGGATCAGCTGGTCACCCTTTGTCGGCATGTTCATCGCGCGGGTCAGCCGCGGGCGCAGCGTGCGTGAATTCCTTCTCGCCGTGCTTATCATCCCGTCGCTGGTATCCACCCTGTGGATGACGGCACTTGGCGGCACGGCCATCAGCCAGGTTGTCGATCAGGGGCTGGCCACGGTGCAAAGCGCCGCGCTGGAACTGCAACTGTTCGAGATGCTGGCGCATCTGCCGCTGACAAATATCACCTCGCTGGTGGGGATCATCCTTGTGGTGGTGTTCTTCGTCACCTCGTCGGATTCCGGCTCGCTGGTGATTGATACGATCAGCGCAGGCGGCAAGGTCAATGCGCCGGTGCCACAGCGCGTGTTCTGGGCAACGTTCGAAGGTCTGGTGGCCATTGCGCTGCTCTTGGGCGGTGGGCTGGCTGCCTTGCAGGCGATGGCGGTTTCAACCGGATTTCCCTTTGCCATCGTGCTGCTGGGCGCCTGTTTCGCGCTGGTCAAAGGCCTGATGGACGAACCGCGCTAACCCATTGCGCCCCGGCCCGCGAGATTGCGGGCCGGGGCTGCGCTTTTCTGCAGGTTCAGCGATCCAGCCCCAGCTGCCGATCCAGCGACAGCCGCCCCGGCCCCATGATGATCAGCGCCAGAAAACAGGCGGCCCAAAGCCCATGCGTCTGCCAGGCCCCGGGATAGACGAAGATCTGGATCACCGCCGTCATCCCCAGCAGCGCCAACGCCGAGGCCCGGGTGGCCAGGCCCAGCAGCAGCAATGCGGGAAAGATATGTTCGGCCAGTGTTGCCAGCACCGCAGCGATATGCGGCGGGATCAGCGGCAGGGCATATTCGTGTTCGAACAGAAACCAGGTGCTGTCGGCAATGCGCCAGCCCTCCATCTTTGTACGGCCCGAGGCCAGAAAGACCGCCGCCGGAAAGACGCGCAGCGCCACGGCGGCAATATCCCAGGACAGGCGGCTGGCGGCGGCATTGGCGTCACGCAGCAGGGCAAGGGGGGCGATCATGGCAGCTCTCCGGGTTCAAGGGATATCACCGCGCCACAGCGCAGCAGCAAGGCAAGGGCCGGGCCGGGGTCATGTGCGGGACCGGCGGCAGCAGCAGCAAGCAGCAGGGTCGCCCCGGAGGCCAGCTGCGCGATGAAAGCCGCATCCGCGGGCTGCAGCCCGATCACCCGCACCTCATCCCCCCCGTCCCGCAGGATCAGCGCGGTTTCCGGCCGGTCAGCGCGGATCGCCGCGGCGGGCACGCCCGGTTGATTGGCCTGCCAGATACTGACCACCGCATGGGCAGAGGCAAGCAGCCCAACCGACGGATGCAGCCCCAGACGCAACCGTGCCGGATCGGCCGCCGCCGCCATCAGCGCCTCGGGACGCACGGGCGCGGCATCGGCGGCGTGATAGGCGCGCCCCCGCAGCAGCTCCAACCGCGCCACATCGGCNNATCGGCCAGATAGGGCAGCCCGGCCAAAGGCGGACAATCCGCCAGAAAACCGGGAAAGGCGCCCCCCCACTGCAGCAACACCGGGCTTTCCGGCGGATGGCTTTCGATGAACAGCCGCGCCAGGCCTGCGAAACACTCGGCCCCAACCAGCCGTTCGATCACCGGAAAGCGGCGCGACAGGGCAACGCTCAGGCTGTGGATCACATTGTTGCGGTAAACGGCAAAGCGGCGCGGCGCCTCGGCCGGGTCACGCGCGGTCACCCCCGGTGGCAGCGCACCGGAAAACAGCCCAGCACGAAAGCCGTCCAGACCGACAGACGCACCAGGTTCAACTTGCACGGGCAAGGCGGCGCCCCCCTTCGGCCTGCAGCACCGCATCGGCCCGCGCGGCCTCGGCCAGCAGGATGGCAAAGGGCGGTACGTCATTGTCCCATTCGATCAGCGTCGGCTGCGCGCCGATGGCTGCGATCACCTCGGCATAAAGCGTCCAGACCGGATCGGCCACCGGGCTGCCATGCGCATCAATCAACAGCGGGCCAGAGGGCAGCGCCTCTTCGGCATGGCCACCCAGATGGATCTCGGCCACCGCCTGAAGCGGGAAATCGGCCAGATAGGCGCGCGGATCGCTGCGATGGTTCGTGGCCGAAACAAAAACGTTGTTCACATCCAGCAACAGGCCGCAGCCGGTACGCCGCACCACCTGCCGCAGAAACTCGGTTTCCGTCAGGCTGGATTGTTCGAACAGGATATAGGTCGACGGGTTTTCCAGCAGCATCTGCCGCCCCAGCGCCTCTTGCACCCGGTCGATATGATCGCAGACCAGATCCAGGGTTGCAGGCGTATAGGGCAGCGGCAGCAGATCGTTCAGATATTCGGTGCCATGGCTGGACCATGCCAGGTGTTCCGAAAAACTTTCAGGCTGATAACGATCGACCAGCACCCGCAGCCGCGCCAGATGCGCGCCGTCCAGCGGCCCTGCCCCGCCGATCGACAGGCCAACCCCATGCAGCGACAGCCCGTAATCCGCCCGCAGCGCGGCCAGCTGCCGGTGCGGCACCCCGCCATCGCCCATGTAATTTTCAGCATGAACTTCGAAAAACCCCAGATCGGGGCGCAGCTGCCGGATATCGGCAAAATGTTCGGGCTTGAAGCCGAGCCCGGCGGCAGCAGGAAGGATCATGGCAGGCTCCGGTCAAAGGGGCCGGGGCGCGCAGTGGCGGCGCCCCGGCGAAAGCGGATCAGGACTTGATCGGTTCCAGCGAGCCCATGCCATTCGGGGTTTCGATGGTCGCGCAGGTGCCGGCCGGAACCAGCTTCCAGGCGTTGCCCTGATAATCCATGGTCGACGTGCCGGCGCAGGTGGTGCCGGGGCCGGCTGCGCAATCATTCTGGCCTGCCATCGACACGCCATAGCACTTTTCCATATCGCCTTCGGCCTGGGCCTGTGCGGCGAAGGTCAGGGCAGCAGCCAGGGTGGCCGAAAGGGTCAGGGTCTTGTCGAACATCGTCATGGGTCTCTCCTTGAGTGACTTGGCCTTGATTGACCTTGGGTGAAGAACTTCATCGTCCTCGGCAGGTCCATTCGCAGGCAAAGGCCCCGGCATTACGCCCGATCACGGCTTGGTGTTCCGCTGTGATAAAATCGCGGAAAGATGCCCTGAAACTGAAATAATTCGTAAAAACTCTGCCTGCCCCTGTAACACTTGGCCAAGCCACGCGAATGGACATGCAGGATGACGAACCGCGAAACAGAATGGTCGGCGCTGTTACAGGCGGCGGATGCCGGGGATGGGCGGGCCTATGCCCGGTTTCTTCACGCAATCACGCCGGTCTTACGCGGCATTGTCAGGGCACGGGGGCGCAATCTTGCCCCTGACGATCACGAAGACATCCTGCAAGAGGTGTTGCTGGCCATCCATGCCAAGCGGCACACGCGCGATGCGGCAGCGCCTGTGCTGCCCTGGCTTTATGCCATCGCGCGACACAAGGTTGTTGATGCGTTCCGGCGGCGCGGCACGGCAGTGCATCTGCCGATCGAGGATCTGGCCGAAGATCTGCTGGCCGATCCAGACCCCGATCTGCTGGCCCTGCGTGATAGCAACCGGCTGATCGGGCAGCTTGACCCGCGCGCCGCCCAGATCGTGCGCGCGGTCAGCATCGAGGGTGAAACGCCGGCCGAGGTGGGTGGCAGGCTCGGCATGACGGATGGTGCAGTGCGCGTAGCGCTGCATCGGGCGCTGCAACGCATGGCGGCGCTGGTGAAAGGAGAAGACAGATGAAAACAGATGATCTGATCGCGGCACTGGCCGCCCAACCCGCGCCGCAGCCGCTCTGGCTGCCGGGGCTGGCCCTGCGGATCATCGGTATCACCGCGCTGGCCTGTGTGGTTTTCCTGCTGGTTCTGGGGCCGCGCGCCGATCTGGCCGCCGCCTTGATCCGCCCCGAGGTGGTGATGAAAACCGCCCTGCCCGCGCTGATCTGCACAATCGCCCTATGGCTGGCGGTGCGTCAGGCACGGCCCCGGCTGCACCCGCGCGCCGGGCTGGCCGGTCTGGCGCTGCCGCTGGGGATTGCCCTTGGCCTGTGGCTGCTGGCCTTTGCCACCCGCGCGCCCGAGGCCCGTTTTGCCGATGTCACCCCCCCGGCGCTGGCCGAATGTCTGGGGCTGATCCTGCTGATCTCGGCGCTGCCCGCCACCATGGCGCTGCGCATCCTGCAACGCGGTGCGCCCACGGCGCCTGCACTGGCCGGGGCGCTGGCTGGGCTGGCCAGTTCGGCAGGGGCGNNCCGGCTATTCGCTGTTCTGCATGCAGGACAATCCGCTGTTCTACGTCACCTGGTATGGTGCGGCCATCGGCATTGTCACATTGGCCTCGGCGGTTGCCGGATCGCGGATGCTGCGCTGGTAAATCCGCTATCCTGCGGAATGTCATAAACCTTTTGCCTGACTGACGCCGATCCGTTGGAAAGCGGGCGCTATATGCGGCCATCCATTGCACAGCTGTGCAACGCCAACGGAGCCGCAGATGAGCGCGATCGACATCACCGGGCTGAGCAAAAGTTTCGGCCCCACAGCCGTGCTGCGCGATGTGTCGCTGCAATTGCAGGCGGGAGAGTTCGTGGCGGTGCTTGGCCCTTCGGGCTGCGGCAAGACCACGCTTCTGCGCTGCCTTGCCGGTTTCGAAACCCCGGATGCCGGCGAAATCCGCGTCGGTGGCAAATTGGTGGCCGGTCCGGGGCGCCAGCTGCCGCCCGAAGATCGCGGCATCGGTGTGGTGTTCCAGAACTACGCGCTCTGGCCGCATATGACAGTGGCGCAGAATGTGGGCTATGGCCTGCGCATCGCCGGGGTGCCGCGCGCCCGGCGGGATGAAACCGTGGCACGCACCCTGGCTGTCGTGGGGCTGCAGGCCATGGCCGACCGCCGCCCCGCCGATCTGTCGGGCGGGCAGCGGCAGCGGGTGGCGCTGGCGCGCTGTCTGGCTGCCGAAGCGCAGGTGGTGCTGCTGGACGAACCGCTGGCCAATCTGGATGTGCATCTGCGCGGCGCCATGGAGCAGGAATTTGCCGATTTCCACGCCCGCTCCGGCGCAACCATGCTCTACATCACCCACGATCAGGCCGAGGCCATGGCCCTGGCCGATCGCGTCGCGGTGATGGATCGCGGCCGCATCGTGCAATTCGCCCCGCCGCAGCAGCTGTTCCGCGAACCGCAGAACGAAATGGTGGCGGGCTTCATCGGCGAAGGCCGCGTTGTGGCGGTAGAGGATCTGACCCCGGTTGCCCCCGGCCGGGCCATGGCCCGCTTTCTGGGCCAGCCCGTCGCCCTGCGCTGCACCCCCGCCGAACGCCCCCGCCCCACGGCCCGCATCGCGCTGCATCCCGGCGACCTGCGGCTGGGCGGCACCGAAGGCGTGCCCGCCGTCGTCACCCGCACCAGCTATCGGGGCGGCCATCTGCGCGCCGAACTGGCCGCAGGCCCGGCCCGCGACATAGCCCTGACCCTGAATCTGCCCCTCGCCGAAAGCGGTGCTGCCACCGTGGCCCGGGGCCAGACTGTCCGGCTTGCCCTTGCCGATGGCTGGGTGATCCCGGAGCCCTCCTCCTCCCTCTCCTCCTGAAAAGGAAAGATCATGCGCCTTCCTCCTCTTGCGCTTATTGCTCTGCTCTCCGGCACGGCGGCCCATGCCGAAACGGTGCTGACGCTTTACACCAGCCAGTCGCCCGAAGTGGCGCAGCAGACGGTCGATGCCTTTCAGGCGATCCATCCCGACATCAAGGTGGAATGGACACGCAACGGCACTTCGGCGCTGATGAACGTGATCCGCACCGAAATTGAGGCGGGCGCGCTGCAGCCCGATGTCCTGCTGGTGGCCGATGTCATCAACCTGGGTCAGCTGAAGGCCGAAGGCCATCTGATGGCCTATCCCGAAGCGCCCGTGGCAGGCTATGATGCCTCCACCTATGACCGCGACATGACCTTCTTCGGCACCAAGGCGCTGACCACCGGCATTGCCTACAACACCCAGACGGCCAAGCCGGTCTCCAGCTGGAAAGAACTGCTGGTCGAAGAAAACCGCGGCCAGATCGCCGTGCCCAGCCCGCTGTATTCCGGTGCCGCGCTGAACCATCTGCACGCCTTCCTGGCCGCCGATGGCCTGGGATGGGAATTCTACGAAGGCATCAAGACGCTGGATATCCTGCCCGAAGGCGGCAATGGCCCGGCCCTGAAGGCGCTGGCCTCCGGCATGGCCAAATATGCGGTGATCGTCGATGCCGATACGCTGCGCGCCAAGGCCGCAGGCTCGCCGGTGGATTTCATCTTCCCCAAGGATGGCGTGTCCTTCATCACCGAACCCGTGGCCATCGTGAAAGACACCGATCAGCCCGAGGCCGCCAAGCTGTTCGTCGATTTCCTGCTGTCGGAAGCCGGTCAGAAACTGGTGGCCGAACAGGGCAACCTGCCGCTGCTGCCTTCGGTCCCGGCCCCTGCGGGCTTCCCGGCGCTGTCGGATGTGAAACTGCTGGGCTATGACGCCGATCTGGCGGTGAAGGCCGATCCGGAAGTGCGCGCCAAATTCACCGAAATCTTCGGCGGCTGATCCGTGACCACCGCTTCGACCTCTGAAACCGTGCAGCGCCCCTTGCGGGCGCTGCGCAGCCGCCTGCGCCGGGCCGATCTGCCCGTGATGGTGCTGCTGCTGGTGCTGTTCGTCGGCGCCCTGTCCATCGCGCCGCTGGTGCGGCTGGCCCAGACGGCGCTGTTTCCCGAAGGCGGTTTCGATCTCGCCCGCATTGCCGATCTGCTGGCCACGCCGCGCGTGCGCACCGCCACGCTGAACACCCTGTGGATTTCCCTTGCGGCCACCCTGCTTGCCACGGCCCTCGGCACCGCCGCCGCCCTGCTGGTGGCGCTGACCGACATGCGCGCCCGCACCGCCTGGATCTTCGGATTCGTTCTGCCGCTGATGATCCCGCCGCAGGTGATGGCCCTCGCCTGGATTCAAAGCCTGTCGCCCGCCAGCCCCCTGCTGGCCCCGCTCGGCCTGACACTGGCACCCGGCACGCGGCATCCGCTGTTTTCGGCCTGGGGCATCGTGCTGCTGCTGGGGCTCTACAACGCGCCGCTGGTGTTTCTGACCGTCCGCGCCACTCTCCGCCGCCTGCCCGCCGATCTGATCGAGGCCGCANNACTGGCCTTCGTATCGGCCATCGGCAATTTCGGGATTCAGGCCATGCTGGGCATCCCCGCCCGCGTGCCCACCCTCATCACCCTGATCTATCGCCAGATGAACAGCTATGGCACCGCCGCGCTGGCCGATCTGGCGCTGCTGGCGCTGCTGCTGGCCGGAATCACCGTTCTGGGCATGGCGCTGGCCGGATGGCTGGGCCGCCGCAGCGATCAGCGCGTCGATGGCGCCGCCCGCCCGATCCGCTTTGCGCTCGGGTCGGCGCGGCCCCTGGTCGAAACCCTGGCCTGGGGCTTTCTGGCGCTGACATTGCTGCTGCCGGTCTCGGCGCTGGTCGGCAGTTCGCTGGTCTCCGGCTATGGTCAGGNNCCCTCGCGCATTACCACAACGCCCTCTTCGCGCATGAGGGCATCCGAAGCGCCTTTGCCACCAGCCTCGGCCTGACGCTCGCCGCCGTGGCGATCCTGGCGCCGGTTTCCGTCGCTCTGGGATATGTGCTGGTCTGGCGCCCCGGCCCGGTGACGCGCCTGCTGCATCTGGCGTCCGAACTGGCCTATGCCCTGCCCGGCATCATCATCGGCATCGCCATGATCCTGTTCTTCCTGCGCCCCATCGGCGGGATCAGCCTTTATGGCACGGTCTGGATCATCCTTGCCGCCTATCTGTCGAACTTTCTGGCGCTGGCGCTGCGGGCGGTGCTTGGCGGCTTTGCCCAGCTGAACCGCAATCTGGACGAGGCGGCGCAGGTCGCGGGCGCAGGCCTCTTTGCCCGGCTGCGCGACATAGTGCTGCCGATGCTGTCGCCTTCGGTGGCAGCCGGGGCAATCCTCGTCTTCATGTCGGCGCTGAACGAAATCCAGGTGTCGATCCTGCTGGTCACCTCGCGGGCGCAGACCATCGGCCCGATGATCATCTTTCTCGAAGAAGCCGGATCTTCCACCCTCGCCGCTGCCGTGGGCTGCCTGATGCTGGCGCTGGTGCTGGCCCTGATGCTCGCCAGCCTCGCGTTTGGTCGCCGCCTGCCCGAAGGGGTGCTGCCATGGCGCGACTGACCGCCCTCAGCGGGCTGGGCGCCAAGACCCCCGCCGCCTTCCTGCTGGAACTGGCAGGCCGTCGCCTGCTCCTCGATCTCGGCGAGGGGCCAGAGCCGGGCGTGCGCCCCGATCTGTCCCGCGCAGGCCGGGTGGATGCCATCCTCGTCACCCATGCCCATGAAGATCACTGCGCCGCCCTGCCCATGGCCGCGCAGCTGGGCCACCCTCCTGTCTGGGCCACGCCGCGCACCTTCGCCCAGATGCCCCCTGCCCTGCGCCCCCCGGTGCAGAATCTGCTGCCCGATTCCGGCACCGCCCGCGTGCTGGGCCTGCCCCTCACCCTCGGCCCGGCGGGCCATTCGCCCGGCGGGGTCTGGCTGCATCTTGCCACGCCCGGCGGCGGCTTCACCTATACCGGCGATTTCAGCCTGGAATCGCATGGCCTGCCCTTCGTCATGCCACCCCCCGCCGCCACCCTGCTGGCCGATGCCTCTTACGGCGACCGGGATGACAGCCTTGACGATCAGCTGCAGGCCATGGCGCAGGCCGCGCAGGGCGGCGCCGTGCTGCCGCTGCCCGCCGCCGGGCGCGGCGCCGATATGGCGCGGCGGCTGCAGGATGCGGGCCTCGCACCGATGATCTGCCCGGCCCTCGCCCCCGAACTGGACATTGCGCTGCCCCGCGTCACCGCCGAAACCGCCCGCCCCGATCAGGTGATCCTCTGCACCGGGCCGAATGGCGAAAGCGGGCTGGCCGCCGCCCTGCTGCGCCGCCGGGCCGAGGGTTTTCGCTTCATCTTCTCCAGCCATGTGCCCCGCGGCACCCCGGCGCATGATCTGATCGCCAGCGGCGCTGCGCGCTGGATGGGCTGGAACGTGCATCCCCGGCGGCGCGACATCATCGCGCTGGCCGATGCCACCGGCGCGCGGCGCGTCATCCCGGCCTTTACAGACATGGCCGCCGCCCCCAATCTGGCCGCCGCCCTTGGCCCGCGCCTTCACCTTCAGACGGAAACCGACCTGTGACCACGCCCCCCCATGGCCTGCCCGCCTATGTGCCGCTGCACGAAGCCGCCGAGGATGCCCGCCCGATCCTGATCCCGGTGGCAACGGGTCTGGGCCTNNTGCGGCAGCCCTGCAGGCCGCAGGGATCACCGACAGCCTGAACACCGCGCTGAACCTGTTCCCCGGCCCGCTGGCCCTGCCCGATGGCACCCTGCTGCGCCGGTTGCAGCTGGGCATGGTGGATGGGCCGGGCAATGACCCCCATCTGCTGCTGGCCAATGTGCTGGCGCTTCATGCCGTGCTCACCCGCCACATGCCCGGCAAACCGCATTACCCCAAGGCCCGGCGCGGGCATGTTCTGGTGCATTGCCGGGGTGGGCGGTCACGCTCCACCACCGTTCTGGCGCTCTATCTGCACCTGCACCGCCCGGCACAGTTTCCGGCGCTGGCCGATGCGCTGGCCCATATCCGCCAGCTGCGCGGGCTGGATGACTCCTATCCGCTGCCCCCGATGATCGCCCTGGCCGAAGCCGCCTGCGCCCTGCCCCATCCCGATCTTGCCGCATGACCAAGGGCCGCTTTGTCAGCGCCGCCGATGTGGCCCGGCAGGCCGGCGTTTCGCGCTCTGCCGTGTCGCGCACCTTCACCCCCGGCGCCTGCGTTTCGGATCTGGTGCGCAGCCGGGTCGAGGCGGCAGCCCGCGATCTGGGCTATCACGTCAACCGCATGGCGCGCAGCCTGCACCTGCCGCAATCGCCGCTGGTGGGGGTGATCGGCGCCAACCTCTCCAGCGCCTATATCGCCGCGCAGCTGGATGCGCTTTCGGCAGCATTGCTGCGCGAAGGCTTGCACTGCCTGCTGGTCAATACCGCCAGCGATGCCACCGCCCCGTTGCAGATGCTGCTGGAATACCGGGTGCGGGCCGTGGTCATGCTGTCCGGCGCCGCACCCGAACATCTGGTGGCGGAATGTGCGGCAAACGGCGTGCGGATGGTGCTCATCAACCGCCCCGCCCCCGCAGGCCCCGCCGATCTGATCGAGGCCGATTCCGCCGCAGGCGGCAGGCTGGTNNCAGGCAGGCTGCCGCGATGTGGCGGTCATCCGAAGCGGCTCGCGCACCTCGGCCAAGCTGGCGCGGGCCGAGGCCTTCATCGCCCGGATGCAGGCTTCAGGCTGCGCCACCCGGGTCTGGGATCAGGGGCCGAACGGCTATGACACCGGCGTGGCCGCCGCGCGCCAACTGCTGCCCGACAGCAGGCTGGATGGCGCCTTCGGGGTGACCGACGATATCGCGCTGGGGTTCCTGAACACCGCCCGGCATGAACTGGGCATCGACGTGCCCGGCCGCCTTTCCGTCATCGGCTTCGATGACAACCCCGCCGGCGCCTGGATCTCGCATCGGCTGACCACGATCCGCCAACCGATTGATGCGCTGACAGATGCCACGATCCGCGCCCTGCTGAACCCCGATCCCACCCCGCTGCATATCCCCGTCGCCGTTGAACTCGTCGAACGCGGCAGCGTCGCGCCTGTCCGCCAAGGGTGACACTCCGCGCGCCGCAAAATTCTTGCAAGAATTTTGCCCTCCCCCCGCCGATGGGCTAAACTGCCCCGACAGGAGAGGAGACACCGCATGACCGCCCCCACACCCCTNNTCGCCTTCTTCCGCGCCAGCCTCAATCCCGCAGGCGGCTTTCATACGCTGGATCTCGACGGCAGCGCCCTGCCCGATCCGCTGCAGGAACTGCACAGCACCACCCGCCTGATCCATTCCTATGCCATGGCGCAGAAGCTCGGCCTGCCCGGCGCGGCCGAGATGGTCGATCACGGGATGCGCTATCTCTGGTCGCATCATCGCGATGCCGATCACGGTGGCTATCTCTGGGGCATCCGCGGCAATGCCCCCGCCGACAGCCGCAAGCTCGCCTATGGCCATGTCTTCGTCCTTCTGGCCGGGGCCAGCGCGCAAGAGATAGGCCACCCCGATGCCCCCCGCCTGATCGCCGATGCCACCGCCGTGCTGGATCGCCATTTCTGGGAAGACGGGCCGGGCCTGTTCTGCGACGAATGGAACCGCGACTGGACCCCGTTTTCCACCTATCGCGGCATGAATGCCAATATGCACGGGGTCGAGGCGCTGCTGGCCGCGCATGAGGCCACGGGCGCCGAACCCTATCTGGCCCGGGCAGGCCGCATCCTCGACATGTTCACCCGCCGCATGGCCAGCCTCTCGGACTGGCGCATCCCCGAACATTACACCGCCGACTGGCAGGTGGATCGGGGCTACAGCGGCAATCCGATGTTCCGCCCCGCAGGCACCACCCCCGGCCATTCCTTCGAATTTGCCCGCCTGCTGCTGCAACACTGGGATCTCGCAGGCCGCCCCGCCGATGATGCCCCCGATCGTGCCCGCCATCTGATCGACCGGGCGCTGGTCGATGCCTGGCTGCCGGGCGGCGGGCTGGCCTATACGCTGGATTTCGACGGGCAGGTGGCGATCCCCGCCCGCTACTGGTGGCCGGTGACAGAGGCCATCGGCGCCATCGCCATGCTGCTGAAACTCGATCCCCGCCCGCAGGACGAGGTGTGGTATCGCCGCCTCTGGCAGTTTGCCGATGCCCGGCTGATAGATCACGCGCGCGGCGGCTGGTTCCCCGAACTGGGGCCGGATGATCGACNNTCCCTCCTGCCGCTGACGCCCGGCCTGTCGCGCCATATGACCGGGCTTGCCACCCTTTGACCCCACAACGCCCGGCCCCTGCACAGCGCGGGGCCGGGCCTGCCCTCCAAAACTACTGCCCAATAAACTTCTGCGCAGTAGTGTCGACAATTGGGTGGACACTAAGCCCAGCTTCCGCCATTCTTCCCCCGACACAAGGGGAAGCACGGCCGTGACGACACAAGACATGCGCTGCGATTATCTGGTGATCGGCTCCGGCGCGGCGGGGCTGGCCTCTGCCCTGCGCGCGGCCGTCGCCGGGCAACGCGTGATCGTCACCGAAAAATCCGATCTGCTGGGCGGCACCAGCGCCATGTCCGGCGCGGGCATCTGGGTGCCCGCCAATCACCTCGCCGCCGAAGCAGGCCTGCAGGACAGCCCGGCCGAAACGCTGGAATATCTGCACGCCACCGCCCCGCCCGGCTGGGCCGAGGTTGAGGCCCCGCTCTGGGCCGCCTATGCCGAAGCCGCGCCGCGCTGCCTGACCTTTCTGGACGATCACACCCCGCTGCAATTCGAACCGATCCCCGAACCCGATCCCTTTGCCGAACGCCCGGGCGGCAAGGCGCAGGGGCGGATGCTGTCGGTCCGCCCGCTCAGCCGCTGGCGGCTGGGCCGGCTGGCGGGGCGGCTGCGGCGATCAACGCTGGTGCATCTGTTCAGCTACCGCGAAATGGTCACGCTTGATCCCTATCACCACCCGATCCGCGCCGGGCTGCAGGTGCTGCCCCGGCTGATCTGGCGCTGGCTCACCAACAGCGGCGGTCAGGGCACCGCATTGATGACAGGGCTGATCCGCGGCTGTCTGGATGCCGGGGTGATCCTGCTGCCAGGCACCGCCGCACAATCCCTGCAGCAAGACGCCGATGGCACGATCACCGGCGCCACCCTGCGGCACAAGGGCCAACCGCTGACCATCCATGCCGCCCGCGGCGTGCTGATCGCCAGTGGCGGCTTTGAATGGGATGATGCCCTGCGCCAGCAGCATTTCCCCGGCCCCGTCGATGCGCTTGGAAGCCCGGCCACCAATACCGGCGATGGCCAGCGCATGGCCGCCGCCGCCGGTGCAGCACTGGACCGGATGGATCAGGCCAATATCTATCCCTGCCTGCCCACCGTCTATGAAGGCCGCCCCACCGGCCTGCCCTTCACCTTTCAGGCAGAGGCCCATTCCATCCTCGTCAACCGTCACGGCCAGCGCTTCGCCAACGAGACCGATTTCAACATCGGCGAGGCGATGGATGCCCGCGATCCGGCAACCGGGGCGCCGCTGCACCTGCCGGTCTGGCTGATCGGGGATCGCCGCTTCCTGCGCCAGTCGGTGCCGTTTCACTGGTTCGCCCGCTATCGCCCCGGCTGGGTGCTGCGCGCCGATACGCTGGCCGATCTTGCCACCCGCACCGGCCTGCCGCCCAAGGCGCTGGAACAGACGGTGGCGCGGTTCAACAGCTTCTGCGAAAGCGGCACTGATGCCGATTTCCGGCGCGGCCAATCTGCCTGGGACGATTACAAGACCCATGGCGCGCCCATCCGCCTGACGCCCATCGAACAGGGGCCCTTCGTGGCGCTGTCGGTCAACCGGGCCATCCTGGGCACCAAGGGCGGTGCCCGCACCAATGCGGGCGGCCAGGTGCTGCGCCCCGATGGCAGCATCATTCCCGGCCTGTTCGCCGCAGGTCTGGCCATGGCCAATCCGATCGGCACCCGCGCCGTCGGCCCCGGCACCACCCTTGGCCCCAACATGACCTGGGGCTTCATCTGCGCTGAAACCCTGCTGCGGCAAAACCGCACCGATGCCCCCAACCCGAAAGGATAGGCCGATGCGGCTGCGCCTGAACATTCACGCCGAAGCCTTTGACATCCACTGCGATCCCGCCCGCGCGCCGCGCACGCTGGCCCGTCTGGCCGCGCATCTGCCGATGCCGCTGCAACTGCATACGCCCAAGATTGCGGGCAGCCATATCTACTGGCACGCCCCCTTCGTGGAAGAGCCAGAGGGCGGCGTGGATGTGCTGGCCGCCCCACCCGGTGCCTTCATCTACTGGCCGGTGCGGCAGTTTCTGGAAATCACCTTCGCGCCCCTGCAGGCCGAAACCGCATCTGTCACCGTGCTGGGCCATCTGGATGGCCCGGTGGCACGGGTCACGGCGCTGGCCGAAAAACTGCGCGAACAGCAGGGCGTCACCCTGTTCNNCCCCGGCCCCCCTGCCGCAATGGCCCACCCTGCCCGCCGCGCTGATCGCGGCCAACGCGGCGCTGTGGCAGGGCTGCCCCGCCGACATTGCCGCGCTGCGCGGCTCGCGCGCCATCATGCACCCGGCAGGCCCGGTCTTCATGGCGGAATCAGAGGCGCGGGTGCTGCATGAAACCCTGTGGTGGCTGCGCGAACGGCTGGCCCGCGATGCCGAACCGCATCTGCGCTATGCCGGCGCCCTGGCCGCCAACAAGGCCGCCACAAGGCTGCGCGATTTCTGCCACCTGACCCAAAGCGCCGAAGCGCTGTTCCTGCTGGAAACCGCCTTTGCCGATCCCGCCGCGCCGCTGGCGCCGCTGGTCGATCNNACCGGGCGCATCGCCGCCTGGCTGGATCTGCAGATCCCGTGGAACCCGATGAACGAAGCCTTCCGCACCGCCCTTGCCCGCTGAAAGGAACCGCCATGCCCCTGCCCCACGGCTATCGCACGGCCCTTGTCACCGGCGCCTCGCGCGGGATCGGCGCCGAAATCGCCCGCAGCCTGGCCGCCGAAGGGATGCAGGTTCTGGCGCTGGCCCGCTCTGCCGATGCGCTGGCGGATCTGGCCTCCCTGCCCGGCATCCGGCCCGTGGTGGCCGATGTCACCGATATCGGCGCGGTGGCTGCCGCGCTGGCCGGGCATGAGGTGGATGTGCTGGTGAACAATGCAGGCGCCGTCGGCTCNNCTGAACCTCACGGCGCCATTGCAGCTGATGCAACTGCTCTTGCCGGGGATGGAGGCGCGGGGGCGCGGCCATGTGATCTCGCTCACCTCTGCGGTGGCGCAGGCGGTGTTTCCCGGCACCGCCACCTATGCCGCCAGCAAGGCGGCACTGGCCATGGCGCATCAGGTGCTGCGCCATGACATGGCCGGGCGCAATATCCGCTTTACCGAAATCGTGCCGGGGCGGGTGGAAACCGATTTCTACCTTTCCGCCTTCGGCCAGGATGCCGAAAAGCTGCGCGACACACTTTATGCCCGGCAACGCGCCCTTCACCCACAGGATGTGGCACAAGCAATCCTGTCTGCGCTGACCATGGCAGACCGGGCCTGCCTGTCGCGGATCGAGCTGATGCCCACAGATCAGGCGGTGGGCGGCCATGTGTTTCCCGAACGCGGCACCGATGGCCGCGATGCGCTTTGACAGAAGGCCGCGCACACCGGATGCTGCAAGGGCAAAAGGCTGAGGATCATGAACGCACCCGAACACATCACCGAAGACCCGCCCGAACCCGTTCGCCGCGCCGCTGACAGCAGCGATCGCGCCTATCGCGCGCTGCGTCAGGCGCTGGTCGATTTCCGCTTTCATCCCGGCGAACGCATCCGCGAGGCCCGCATCGCCGCCGAGATGGAGCTGTCGCGCACCCCCGTGCGCGAAGCGCTGAACCGGCTGGCCAGCGAAGGCTTCGTGACGCTGGTGCCCAACCGCGGCTTTTTTGTGCGGGCGCTGGATATCGACGATCTGCTGGATATCCACGAATTGCGGGCCATCGTCGAATCCGCCGCCTTCGCCCGGATGTGCCGCCGCGCCGAGGATGCGCAGATCGCGGCGCTGGCCGAATACTGGCAATCGGTGCAGCCGGTCTATGCCGCACATGATGCCGATGCCATTCTGGAGGCCGACGAAGGCTTTCACATGATGATCGCAAAGGCTTCTGGCAACTCGGAAATTCTGGCCTTGCTGCCGATGATCAACGCCCGCATCCGGTTTATCCGCCGGATCCTGATCGACCATGCCCGCCATGATGATGATCTGGTGGCCGATCATGCGCAGATCGTGGCGGCGGCGCTGGCGCGTGATGCCGAAGGCGGGGCGGCGCTGATGAAATCGCATATCGAACTGACCGTGACCGTTGCGCGCGAGGCGCTGAAAGATGCGCTGCTGCGGTTGCACAGCGCCAGCGCCCGCCGGTCCCCCACGGCCACAGTCCTGAAAGACTGACCGCCATATGTTTGAAATTGATTGGAAAACCCCACATCTCTGGCGCAAGACCGCAGGCGATACGGCGCTGACCGCGCCCCATCTGCAGGGCCGGGCCGAGGCCGATCTTTGCGTGATCGGCGCCGGATTGACGGGGATTTCCACGGCCCTGCACGCGGCCGAGGCCGGGGCGCGCGTGGTGCTGCTGGAGGCGGCAGAGGTGGGCTGCGCGGCTTCGGGGCGCAACAACGGGCTGGTGATCTCGCACCATTCCAAGGCGCTGCCGTCGGAGATCGAGGCGACGCTTGGCCCGGTGATCGGCCCGCGCTACAATGAACTCGTGGCGCAATCTGCCCCCTATGCCTTTGATATCATGCGCCGTCATGGCATCGACGCGCATCAGGTGCAGGCAGGCTGGCTGCAACCCGCCCATACCGATGCCACGCTGGCCCGGGCCCGGCAGAGTTTTGAGGAATGGCGCGCCTTCGGGGCGCCGGTGGCATGGTTCGGCGCGGCAGAGACCTTTGACAGGATCGGCAGCCGCTATCTGGGCAGCTGGCAATCCGGCCCTTCGGGGCATATCAACCCCTTCGCCTTCACGCGCGGGCTGGCGCAAGCGGCGCAAAGGGCGGGGGTTCGGCTGCATGAACATTCGGCGGTGCAGGCGATCACCCGGGCCGGCAGCGGCTGGCGGATCGGCTGTGCAGCGGGCAGCGTTCATGCCCGGCAGGTGGTGGTGGCCACCAATGCGCTGACCGGAACCTTCTGGCCAAAGCTGCGCCGGGCCATGGTCCCGATGAAGGTTTTCGATACCGCAACCGTCCCGCTTTCGTCCCGACAGCGCGCACGGGTTCTGCGCGACAATCCCGCCGTATCCGACATGCGCCGCGATCTGCGCTATTTCCACTATGACCGCGATTTCCGCATCGTGACCGGCGGCACCCATACGCTGTGGCATGATGCCCGCGCCCGCGGGATCGACAAGACAAGGGCGATGCTGGCCCGCGCCTTTCCGGCCCTGGCCGAAGACANNCGAGATTTCGGAATACTGGGAAGGCGTCTTCGCCGTCGTGCCCGACCGCAAGCCCCGGCTGATGCGGCTGGCCGAGGGCATCCTGTTCGGCGGGCTGTATTCCGGGCGCGGCGTGGCGCTTTCGGTCAGCCTTGGGCGCGAGATGGCGCGATGGGCCACCGGCCAGATCGGGGACGAGGCGCTGCCGCTGCCCGTCACCAGCTTGCGTCTGGTGCCGGCCCAGCCCGTCGCCGTCTGCGTGGCCAATACCATGCACCCGGTCAGCCGTCTGCTGGACCGGCAGGACGAACGGCGCCAGGCCCGGAAAACCACAACCCCCGGCTGATGCGGCCAGTGCTGGACCACGGGTGGAATATGTAATAACAGACATGAAACTTCAGCCGAGGAATTCATGTCATCCGCACTTGTCGGGATCGCCCCTGTCGACCGCAAGGAAACCCTCGGGGTTCTTGTCCGCGAGAAACTGCGCTCTGCGCTGATGGCCGGGCGCTTTCAGCCGGGCGAAAAGCTGACCATCCGCGCCGTGGCTTCGGCGCTGGATGTCAGCCTGACACCGGCGCGCGAGGCGCTTTATAATCTGGTGGCCGAAGGCATCCTGGACAGCGGGCCGAATGGCACGGTCTTCGTGCCCCAGATGGACGAGGAACGCATTGTCGAACTGAGCAAGATCCGCATCACGCTGGAAGGGCTGGCCGCCCGCGAGGCGGTGCCGAACCTGACCGATGCCGATATCGCCGCCATTGCCGCCATCCATGCAGAGCTGGCCGAGGCCGATCACACCAAGGACTTTCCGGCGCTGATGCAGCTGAACTGGCAGTTCCATTTCGGCATCTATGATGCCGCGAACATGCCGACGCTGAAGCGCATCATCGAAAGCTGCTGGCTGAAGATGGGGTCATACATCAACGTCATCTATCCGAAATATGGCGAGATCGGTCAGGGCATCGAACTGCATGGCCGGGTGCTGGAGGCGCTGGCCCGGCGCGATGCCGATGCGCTTTGCGCCGCGATCCGGGCGGATATCGAACAATCCACCTCTTGCCTGATTGCCATGTCGCGCGGCTGATCGCGCCACAGCCGCAGACCCGCACCCGCCCTGCGGNNTTTCCCCGGTGTTTTCCACCGCAGGGGCAGAATGGGCTTGCTTCAAATACGATACAACAATATTCGTTATAACAGATAATCTGGAGCAACCCAGCCATGAAGAACACCCCCTCGCTTGATGACCAGATCGAGATGTATCGCCGCATGATCCTGGTGCGGCGTCTGGAAGAACGGCTCGGCGCGCTGAGCAAGGAAGGGCGCACACGCGGCCCGATCCACCGCTGCGACGGGCAAGAGGCGGTGGGCATCGGCGCAACGGCCATGCTGACCGATGCCGATTACCTGACCTCCACCCACCGCGGCCATGCGCATTACATCGGCAAGGGCGTCGATGTGTATGGAATCACCGCCGAAATTCTGGGCCGCAGCACCGGGCTTTGTGGCGGACGGGCCGGTCACATGCTGATCGCGGATGCGGCGCGCGGCATGATCGGCGGCAATGCCATCGTGGGGGCGGGGATTCCGGCTGCGGCAGGGATGGCGCTGTCGAACCAGATCCTGGGCAATGGCCGGGTGGCGATGTGCATCTTTGGCGATGGCGCGGCGCAGACCGGCATCTGGCATGAAACCATGAACATGGCGGCGCTGTGGAAGCTGCCGGTGGTCTTTGTGCTGGAACACAACCAGTTCGGGCTGACCGTCCATTCCGACCGGCAGGGGCCGGTGGCGGATCTGTCGATCCGGGCAAAGGGCTATGCCATGCCCGCCGAAATCGTCGATGGCAATGATGCGGTGGCCGTCTATCGCGCCACGGCCGCCATGGTGGACCGCGCCCGCCGCGGCGAAGGGCCGGGGATGATCGAGGCCAAGACCTATCGCTGGGAAGGGTTTTCCACCTCCGACATGGGCGGTTATCAGAAGCCCGAGGATATCGCCGCCTGGAAGGCCCGCGACCCGATCGAGATTGCCCGCGCCGCGCTGCTGCCCGCCGTGGGGGCCGACCGGCTGGATGAAATCGACGCCGCAGCAACCGCCGAGGTGGAACAGGCCGCCGAACGCGCGCTGGCCGATCCCTTTCCCGAATTCGAACCCTGCGCCTTTACGGCCGCCTATAGCGAGGTGCTTTGACCATGGCGATGATGCGATATGCCGAAGCGCTGAACCTGGCGCTGCGCGAAGAAATGACCCGCGACCCCAGCGTTTTCCTGATGGGCGAGGACATTGGCACCTATGGCGGCGTCTTCAAGGTGTCGCGCNNCACGCCGATTTCGGAACAGGCGATGACGGCCATGGCGGTGACGGCGGCGATGACCGGCACCCGCCCGGTGCTGGAAATCATGTATGCCGATTTCCTGCCGCTGTCGCTGGATGCGCTGATCAACCAGGCCTCGATCTATGAATATATCTGGAACGGCCAGGTGCAGATGCCCTTCGTGCTGCGCACCCAGGGCGGCGGCGGCGCGGGGGCCGGGGCGCAGCACTCCAAGGCGCTGGATGCGCTGGTGGCCCATGTGCCGGGCCTGCAGGTGGTGGCGCCGGTCACGCCCTCCGATGCGCGCGGGCTGCTGAAATCCGCGATCCGCGATCCGCGCCCGGTGATCTTTCTGGAACACAAGCTGCTGTATAACACCCGGGGCGAGGTGGATACCGGCGCCGAAGATCTGGTGCCCATCGGCAAGGCCCGCATCGCGCGCGCGGGCAGCGATGTGTCGATCCTTGCCACGTCGAAAATGGTGATCGAGGCGGAAAAGGGGANNTTTCCGCCGAGGTGATCGATCTGCGCAGCCTGCGGCCGCTGGATGTGGCCACGATCCAGCTTTCGGTCGCCAAGACCAACCGCGCCGTGGTGGTGAACGAAGGCTGGCGCTTCTGTGGCTATGCCTCGGAAATCGCGGCGACGATCATGGAGCTGTGTTTCGACGATCTGGATGCGCCGGTGGAACGGGTCACGCTGCCCGACATGCCGGTGCCCTATTCCGAACCGCTGGAAAGCGCGGTTCTGCCCAATGCACAGAAGATCTGTGCGGCGGCGAAGCAAACCCTGGCCTGAGGACGCGCGATGCAACATCCCATCCAGATCGACAGCGCGGGCGGCGAATATATGGAAACGGTCGTCGTGCTGGAATGGGCGGTGGCCCTGGGCGCGGCGGTGAAGGCGGGTGATACGGTGGTGACGGTGGAAACCGCCAAGGCCGCCACGGAAATTGCCGCCCCCGCCGATGGCTTTCTGACCGAGATCCGCTTCGCAGCCGGGCAAGAGGCGCCGGTGGGCGTGGTGCTGGGCCATATCGGTGACAGCCTGGCAGAGCCGCAGGCCGCCCCACAGCCCGCCCCGCAGGCCCCATCACTTCCCGGGCCGCAATCGCCCCCCGCCGCCCCGCAGGCCGCCTNNGCACCGGCCCGCATGGCCGCATCAAGCGCGCCGATGTCGAGGCTGCGGCCACCACCCCGCCGCTGGCCGCCCCTGCGCAGCTGCACCGGGTCACGCCCCTTGTGCTGATCCATGGTTTCGGCGCCGATCGTGCCAGCTGGCGCCCGGTCGCCGGGCTGTTGCCTGCGCAGCTTCCGCTGGTGATGCCCGAACTGCCGGGCCATGGGCAGGCCGCCCCCCGCCCCGTGCAGCGGATCGAGGATCTGGCCTTTGCCATTGCCGATGATCTGCGCGCCCAAGGCATCGAATCTGCGCATCTGGTGGGCCATTCGCTGGGTGGCGCCGTGGCCATCGCCTTGGCCGATCTGGGGCTGGTGGCCGCGCGGTCACTGGTGCTGATCGCGCCGGGCGGGCTGGGGCCGGAGGCGAATACCGCCTTCCTGCATGGTCTGGCCGGGGCAGAAACGCCAGAGGCGCTGCAGGGCTGGCTGGATCAGATGGTGGCCGATCCGGCCAGCCTGCCCGCAGGCTTTGCCCGGGCCGTGCTGCGCCAGCGCCACAGGGCGGGCAATGGCGCGGCGCTGGCACAGATGGCGGCGGCACTGTTTGGCAACGGGGTACAGCTGCTGCGGCTGCGGCAAAGCCTGCACCGGCTGACGATGCCCGCCAAGGTGATCTGGGGCCGCGCCGACCGCATCCTGCCGCCCTCCCATGCCGCCGATCTGCCCGGCCATATCGGCCTGCACCTGCTGGACGGCGTGGGCCATGTGCCGCAGCTGGAAAACCCGGGCCTGGTGGCGCGGCTGATCGTGGAAACCCTGCGCGCCGCCGAAGAATAGGCCCGGCAGAAGAGGCCCGAAGGATCGGCTAGGCACGCGCCCCTGCCCCATCCGCCACACCGGCCCGGATGCCCCCGGAGGCGGACAGGCGGATGGCAGACGGCAAACGGGGCGCCACTGGCGCCCCGTTTCGCTGTCGGATCATGGCGGGTCAGCTCAGCCCCAGCCGGTCTTTCATCTGATACAGCGGGAAGATCTGCCGCCCCACGGCGGTCTTCAGCGGCTGGAACGGGATGCGGCGCAGACCGTCCACCACCTCCAGCGGGATATCGTCCAGCCTGCCCTTGCCCGCCAGCATATCGCCCATCGCCTGGCCGATGGTCTGCGTCAGCGCGACGCCCCGGGTGGAAAAGCCCAGCACGGCAAAGACATCGGGCTGCAGCCGCTGCACATGTGGCAGATAACTGTCGGTCAGCGCGCAATAGCCTTCCCAGTAATCCTCGATCCCGATCTGCTGGCCGCGCAGCTGCGGAAACAGCTCTGCCATGCGGCGGCGGGCATGGGCCTCGCCATAGGCCCGCACATTGGATGCCGCAAAGACAGCCCCGCCCGAAATCAGCCGCCCTGCGGTATCATAGCGGCCAAAGCCGCCCGATTTGCGCAGATCGGTAAAGCAGTTGCCGTTCGGCAGGATACGGCGGCGCAGCAGTTCGGGCAGCGGCGTAGTGGCGATGTGATAGAGCCGCACCGTGACCACGCTGCGCGGCAGGCCCGGCATCAGCGCATCGGTATAGGCATTGGTCGCGATCAGCACCTTGCCCGCCTGCAACCGGTGCACGCCCCCCGGCCCCGTGCAGGTCACGATCACCCGGCCCGGGCCCTCCTGTGCCATGCCGGTCACGCGCGTGCATTCCACAATCCGCGCGCCTTCGCTTTCGGCGGCGCGCGCCAGCCCGCGCGCATGGGCCAGCGGGTTGACCACCGCGCCCGAAGCATTGCGCCAGCCCGCCAGATAGCCCGCAGCGCCGGTTTCCGCCGCCACCGCGCCCGCATCCAGCCAATCGACCTTCACGCCAAAGGCCCGCCAGTCATCATGCACTGCGCGCACCTTGGCCAGCGCCGCCTGCGAATGGGCGGGCTGCACCCAGCCGCGCTGCGCGAAATCGCTGTCGATGGCATAGCGGCGCACCAGTTCCGCCACACGGTCCGGCCCGGTAGAGACCAGCGCATTCAGCGCCTGCCCCTTGCGCGGCCCCAGCAGCTTTTCCACCGCCGAGGGCCGCAGCGCGCCGGGGAAATGCGGCACGGCATAGCCGCCATTCCGCCCCGAAGCCCCGGCCCCGGCAATCCCGGCCTCGACCACGATCACGCGCAGACCGGCGGCAGCGGCACGGATTGCCGCCGCCAGCCCGGTATATCCCGCCCCCACGATCACCAGATCGGCCTGCGCATCGCTGTCCAGCGGCGGGCGGTCGATCTGCGGCTCGCGGCTGGTGCGGGTCCAGACAACGCCGGTCATGCTTGGGTCGATCCAGTCGGCGGCGGCCATGTTCTTGCCTCTTGCAACAGGGATGGGATGCCCGCACCCCGCGGGCATCCGGTCAGCGACAGCCCATCCGCGGCGGGCGCTTATTCACGGGCCCCAGATTCACGGGCCTCAGATTCACGGGCCGCCAGATTGCCGAAATACAGCACCTCGACGGCGCGCAGCACATCCACCGGCTCTGCGGGAAAAGCCTCGGAAAACGCGCCGGACGGCGTTTCCACCGCAATCGACCAGTCGCCGGGATGCGGGTTGAACACGCAATCGGGGAAGTGCATGTGATGATGCCAGGCCACACCCTGCGCCTGCACGTCCTGCAACTGGTGCAAGAGCGCACAATCGCCCCCTGCCCCGGTCAGCGCCGACGCATCCAGAATGTCATCGCCATGCAGCATCTTCACCAGCGCCTTGTCCACCTCGGGAAAGGCCTGGGTGCCCTCTGCGATATGGGCGATGGCGGCGCTGTCATCCTCGATCACCACGGCGTAATGATCAGGGAAAGGGTTGTGCCTGCAACCGGGCGACAGCACATGCGAATGCCAGCCCCCGCCCGCCGCCTGCAACCTTTGCGCCAGCGGCAGGCAATCCTCCAGCGTGATGCGGGCGAAACGGACGCCGCCATGTTCGACGGTTGCCATGGTCAGCCCCCGCAGCCGATCACGGCCACGGCCGAGATTTCAACCTTCACGCCCGGCACCGGAAAGGCCACCACCAGCGCCGCATTGGCGGGCAGCGTTTCGGCAAAGATCTTGCCCATTTCCGGCCCCACCTCGGCAAAGACTTCGGGCGCGGTGACATAGGTGGTGATCTGGACGATATCGCGCAGGCTGGCGCCCGCCTTGGCCAGCGGCAGTTCGAAATTGCGGATGATCTGGTGCAGCTGATCCACCGCGCCTTCGGGCATCACGCCCGCCGCGTAATCCATGCCGATGGTGCCTGAGATATAGAGCGTATCGCCCACCTTCACCGCGCGGGAATAGCCATAGGCGGCCTCGAACTTTGACCCGGAAGAGATGTTTTCGCGTGTGACAGCCATGATGCAGTCCTTTCCTGAAGGGGGTTCAGCTTGTGGTGTAACCATTGGCCAGCCAGCCACCGTCCACCGGCAGGACATGGCCGGTGATCATCGCGGCCTCGTCCGACAGCAGAAAGCGGCAGGCGGCGGCGATCTCTTCGGCCTCGGCCAGACGGCANNCCACGGCATTGACGCGGATGCCCAGCGGGCCCCATTCCACGGCCAGCGCCTGCACCAGATTGTGCACCGCCCCCTTTGACGCGCAATAGGCCGCCCGCATCGGTGCGCCTGCAGATCCGTAGACAGAACCGATCATCACGATCCGCCCGCCCCCCTGCGCGGCCATCGCCCGGCCGGCCGCCTGGGCATAAAGCCAGCTGCCCATCACGTTGATATCCAGATGCTGGCGAAAGGCTTCGGGGGTCACGTCGAAAGACGCCGCCGCCCGCACGATCCCGGCCGAGGTGACAAGACCATCCAGCCCGCCGAACGCGGCAACCGTCGTCTCTACCGCCGCCGTCACATCCGCCGCATCGGTCACCGATCCGGGGCACAGCAGGCTGCGCGTGCCTGCAGGCAGGCNNCCGTGGCCAGCCCGATGCCACTGGCCGCACCTGTAATCAGCGTGCGCTTCTGTTGTTGTGTCATGGTCGGTTCCGTTCTGCTGCGGTCAATGCGCAAGGATCTGCGACAGGAAATTGCGGGTGCGTTCATGCTGCGGATTGCCGAAGAACTGCGCCGGGGTGCCGGTTTCCAGGATGCGCCCATGATCCATGAACACCACCTTGTCGGCCACCTGCCGGGCAAAGCCCATTTCATGGGTCACGCAGATCATCGTCATGCCGTCCTGCGCCAGCCCCACCATCACATCCAGCACTTCGGAAATCATTTCCGGGTCCAGCGCAGAGGTGGGTTCGTCAAACAGCATGATGCGCGGCTTCATGCACAGGCTGCGNNGCGATGGCCACGCGCTGCTGCTGGCCGCCCGACAGCTCGCCTGGGTATTTCAGCGCCTGTTCCGGGATGCGCACCCGTTCCAGATACTGCATCGCCGTCGCCTCGGCCTCGCGGCGCGACACCTTGCGCACCAGCATGGGCGCCAGCGCGCAGTTTTCCAGAATGGTCATATGCGGGAACAGGTTGAAGTTCTGGAACACCATGCCCACCTCGCGGCGCACATGGTCGATATGGGCGGTGTTGTCATCCAGCACCGTGCCCAGCACGTCGATGGTGCCCGACTGATGTTCCTCCAGCCGGTTGATACAGCGGATCAGCGTCGATTTGCCCGATCCCGACGGCCCGCAGATCACCACCTTCTCGCCCTCTGCCACGGTCAGCGAGACATCCTGCAAGGCATGATAGGTGCCGTAATACTTGTTCAGACGGTCGATGGTGACGGCGGCGGTCATGGCGCGCTCCCGGTTCATTTGCCAACCCGCATCCGGCGTTCCAGATAGGCGCCGTAACGGGACAGGCTGAAGACAAAGATGAAATTGACGAAGGCCATGAAGACATAGACCTCGACATAGGCGAAGGCCCACTCGCCCGAGCCATAGGCGGCATTGCCCGAGGCCAGAAAATCAAAGATGCCGATGATGATGACCAGCGATACCTCTTTGAAACTGATGGCAAACTGGCTGACGGTGGGCGGCAGCGCCCGGCGAAAGGCCTGCGGCAGGATCACCTTGCGCATCCGCTGCCAGTAGCCAAGGCCAAGCGCCTTGGCCGCCTCCTCCTGCCCCACCGGCAGCGACTGGATGCCCGAGCGCAGGATTTCGGCCTGATAGGCGGCAAAGAAGATCGCCATGCCGAAGATCACCCGCATCAGTTTCGTGCCCGAAAGCCCCGGCGCCAGAATGGGCAGCAGCACGGCAACGGTGAACAGGATCGTGACCAGCGGCAGGGATCGCACGGTGTCGATGAACCCTCCGGCCAGCTTGCTGACCAGCGGCAGGGTCGACCGGCGCAACAGGGCCAGCGCGATGGCCAGCGGCATGCCGAACAGCGCCGTTCCGGCAAAGATGAAGATCGACAGCGTCAACCCGCCCCATTTTTCCTCGCCCACCAGGCTCAGCCCGAACAGGCCGCCCCGCATCAGCAGCAGGAACAGCGCGGCACTGGCCACCCACAGCACCGCGATGCGCAGCGCCGTCCAGAACACCGGCAGGCAGGACAGCACGATGGTGGCCACCAGCACGAAACAGGCCAGCGCCGAACGCCAGTGTTCCTCATAGGGATACAGCCCGAAGAACATCAGCCGCCAGCGCGCCGTCACCACCGCCCAGCAGGCACCCGAGGCCGCGCGGCAATCTTCGGCGCTGCCGGTGAACACCGCCTGCACCACCACCCATTGCAGCAGCGCCCAGCCGATCCACAGCGCCAGCGCGATGCCTGCCAGGCTGACAAGCCCGCTCAGCGGCGTGGGAAACAGGCTGCGCCGCAGCCGGGCCAGCCGGTCAATGCCCGGCTGCGGGGAAACAAGGGGAATATCCGCCATGGTCTGCCTCATATCCGCAGCTGGCTGCCGCGCAGGGCGATGCGGCGGTTGATGAAGTTCATGATGGCTGCCAGCAGGTTGTTGATGATCAGAAACCCGCCCATCAGGATCAGGATCAGCTCAAGGGTCTGGCCGCTCTGGTTGATCGCGGTCGAGATCACGAGGAAGAAATCCGAAAAGCCCACGGCGATGCCCAATGTGGTGGCCTTCAACAGCCAGACATACTGGTTGGTCAGCGTCGGCAAGACGGCGCGCAGGGCCAGCGGCAGCCGCACCCGCGAAAACACCTGCCAGCCCCCCAGACCCAGCGCCTGCGCCGCCTCGATCTGGCCACGGCTGACAGACATGAACCCGGCCCGGATGATCTCGCCCAGAAAGGCCCCGCCATAGAGGCTCATCGCGGTCAGCAGCGCGGCAAATTCCGGTGAGACCCGGATGCCGCCGCGAAAGTTCAGGCCCTTCAGCTCGGCAAACTGCAGGAAGGTTTCACCGGGCGTGCGTGCCAGCAGCAGCACCGCCACCGCAAGCCCGATGCCCCCCAGCAAGGCCCCGCGTGACATCAGCGGCAACAGCTCGCGCGCCCGCAGGTTGCGGCCCGGCCACAAAGCCAGGATCAGCGCCAGCACCAGCCCGGCCAGCAGCAGCCCCCCCGCCAGAAGCCCGGCCCCGGGCACCACGTTCAGCCCCGGCACGAAGATGCCGCGCGATGACAGGATGATGATCCCGCCCGCCTCTGCCGCAACCTTGGGCGGCGGCAGGTGGGTAAAGACCGCATACCAGAAAAACGCCTGCAGGATCAGCGGCACATTGCGGATCGCCTCGATATAGCAGGTGCCCAGAAACGCCATCACCGGATTGGCCGAGGTGCGCAGCACCCCGATCAGAACCCCCAGAACCGTGGCCAGAACCAGCCCGATACTACCCAGAAACAGCGTGTTCAGCACGCCGACCAGAATGACTTTCCAGTAGGGATCGTTGATCGTGTATTCAATCAGGCTGAAGCCCACATCCCAGCCGGTAGAGCGGTGCAGGAACCCGAACCCCGAGCTGATGCCCTGCCCTTCCAGCGATTGAAGGATGGCCCGGATCAGCAGCGCCCCCCCGATCAGAAGCAGGAGGCCCAGCACGGTCTGGATCAGAAAGGCTTTCCGCTTGCGCGTCGGCAACATGGCAGGATTCCCCGGTAACGGTCCGGTGGATGCGGCCCGCCATCCGGGCAGGCCGCATCGGTCAGATACAGGTCAGGCGCAGATCAGTCGATCAGGATCGGCCACAGCACGCCGCCGCTTTGCCACAGCGCATTCACGCCGCGGTCCAGCTTGTAGGGCGAACCCGAACCCAGATTGCGCTGCCAGACCTCGTCATAATTGCCGATTTTCTTGATGATGTTATAGCCGAAATCGTCGCTCAGCCCGACGCGTTCGCCATAGCCGGGGGTAGCACCCAGCATCTTGCCCACGCTCGGGGTCGGCGGATTGGCTTTCATCTCGTCGACATTGGCCGAGGTGACGCCGTTTTCTTCGGCGGCCAGCAGCGTGGTCAGCGTGAAGTTCAGAATATCCACCCAGCCATCATCGCCTTCGCGCGCCAGCATCGCCACCGGCTCGGCCGAAATCGCCTCGGGCAGGATCATGTGGTCATCGGGGTTTTCGGCCTTCAGCCGCAGAACCGCCAGCTGCACATCCCATTGCGCCGAAGCATCGCAGCGCCCCGAAAGNNCTCGGTCTTTTCGGACACCACGAATTCCATCGTGATGCCGATCCGCTTCAGATATTCCGCCATCGACCGTTCGACCGATGTGCCCGCAGGCAGGCAGACAGACCCGCCATCCAGATCGGCGATCGAGGTGGCCCCCAGCTCCTTGCGCACCATCACCTGAATCGGCGCCATCAGGTAGAGGTTGGAAAACTGGAAGCCCAGTTCCGAGTCCCGGCCCGTGGTCCAGGCCGAAGCCTTGATGATGACATCCAGCTCGCCCGATTGCAGCGAGGGCCAGCGTTGCGCCCAGCTGGTGGGCAGGATGTTCAGATGGCCTTCGTAATCGCCGAAGACCGCAGTGGCCACCGCGCGACACAGGTCGATGTCAAAGCCCTTCCAGGCGCCCTTGTCATCCACCTCGGCCAGCCCGAGATAGGAACCGTTATGGCCCGAACAGGCCAGCGCGCCACGCGCCTTCACAGCGGCCAGCGTTTCGCCTTCGGCCGCCTGAACCGGAACAGCCGCCGCAGCCGCAAGGGCCGTGCCGCAGGCGAAACCGGCGAGGATTTTGGAAAATCTGGTCATGTTCACCTCTGTTGGACGATCTTGTTGAATGTCCCCGTCTTTGGCTCGCGGGGTATATTTGTTGTAACATGTTTCAAATAGAACGCAAGCCAAACCAGACTGTCGACACAATTGCATGACACTTCACCGCAGAAAACCCGCCCCCGCCCATCAAAGCGGCAAAAGACGCTGGAATTTGCCTGAGATGCGGGTGATGCCCCGCAGGGCGCGCCTAAAGCGGCCGGGTTTCCAGCACATGGGTTGCAAAGAAATCCGAAAACGTCGCCACCCGCAGCGGCAGCCGGTCATAGGGCGGGTAATACAGCGTCAGCCAGATATCCGGCGCCTGCCAGCCCTCCAGCACCGCCACCAGACGCCCCGCGCGCAGATCATCCTCCACGATGAACCGGGGCAGCAGCGCGATCCCCTCGCCCTGCACGGCCAGTTGCGCCAGCAGCTCGCCATTATTCGCCTGAAACCGCCCCGCCGCCTGCACCACGCGCCGCTGCCCCCCCTGCCCCAGCAGCCAGCTTTCGCCGCCCGGCGCATCGCCATAGGCCAGCCGCGCATGATCGGCCAGATCCTCCGGCACCTCGGGCCTGCCGCGCGCCAGCAGATAGGACGGCGCCGCCACCAGCAACCGGGGCACCCGGCAGATCTTGCGCCAGATCGTCGATTTATCCGCAGGCGGCCCCGATATGCGGATCGCCAGATCAAAATCCTCGTCCACAATATCAATCAGCCGGTCCGTCAGGTTCAGAACCACCTCGGTCTGCGGATGGATGATGGCGAATTGCGACAGAACCGGCGGCAGGATCTTCATCCCCAGCGACAGCGGCGCGCTGATGCGGATACGGCCCGAAATGATGCCCTGATGCGCCCGCACCGCCTCGGTCGCCGNNCCGCCGCCAGCGGCGCCACCTCTGCCGCATAAACCGCCCCGGCCGAGGTCAGCGAGACCTGCCGCGTCGTCCGCAACAGCAGCTGCACCCCCAGCCGGTCTTCCAGCGCCGCAATGCTGCGCGTCACGGCGGCAGGCGTCATGCCCAGCTCGCGCGCGGCCCCGGCAAAGCTGCGCAGCTGCGCCACGGTCAGAAAGGTCTGGATGGATTCAAGCTCGCCCATGCCGCCACTATTGCACCATATGCAACGATCAATGCAAGTTTATGCGTATTCCCGAAATGACCCGCCTCCCCCATCTTGGCTGCAGAGAAAGGCACCACCCCAGGCTGCCGGAAAAGGGAAAAGATCATGCTGCACCAGATCAAGGGCCTGCATCACGTCACCTCGATGGCGGCCGATGCCCAACAGAACAACGATTTCTTCACCCAGAGCCTCGGCCTGCGCCGCGTGAAGAAAACCGTCAACTTCGATGCCCCCGATGTCTATCACCTGTATTACGGCGATGAAAAAGGCACCCCCGGTTCGGTGATGACCTATTTCCCCTTCGCCCATATGACACGGGGCCGCCGCGGGGCGGGCGAAGTGGCCGAAACCCTGTTTTCGGTGCCCGAAGGCACGCTGGATTTCTGGCAGGCCCGGCTGGCGGGTGAAGGCGCGGGCGGGCTGGAACGCCAGACCGTCTTCGGTGAAAACCGCCTGCGCTTCTTCGGCCCCGATGGCGATGGCTTCGCGCTGGTCGAACGCGCCGATGACAAGCGCGCGCCTTTCGATGGCGGGCCGGTCGCGGCTTCGGAAGGCGTGCATGGCTTCCATGGTGTCACCATGCGGCTGCGCGATGGCGGCGCCACGGATGAACTGCTGAAGTTCATGAACTATGATGTGGTGGATCGCAAAGGCGCCCTCACCCGCTATGCCGTCAAGGGCGGCAATGGCGCCGATATCATCGACGTTGAATCGCTGCCCGGCGCCGCGCCGGCCCGCCAGGGCGCAGGCTCGGTGCATCACATCGCCTTTGCGGTGGAAAACCGCGCCGCACAGCTGGAGGTGCGCAAGGCCCTGCTGGATACCGGCTATCAGGTCACGCCGGTGATCGACCGTGATTATTTCTGGGCGATCTATTTCCGCACCCCCGGCGGCGTGCTGTTCGAAGTGGCGACCAACGAACCCGGCTTCGACCGCGATGAAGACACCGCCCATCTGGGCGAAGCGCTGAAGATCCCGGCGCAGCACGCCCATCTGCGCGACCGGATCGAGGCGCTGCTGCCGCCGCTGCGCAACTGATCCCCACTGGATGGCCCAAGGGCCATCCACCTGCCCCTTCCGGCGGTCATCCGCCCGCCCAAGATCGGAGAACGCCATGTCGCTCGACCTCTACACCCATATCTCCACGCCCCCTGCCCCGGGTGCGCCGCTGGTCTTTACCTTTCACGGCACCGGCGGCGACGAACATCAGTTCGCGGGCCTCGTGCCGCAGATCCTGCCCGGCGCGGGCCTCGTCTCGCCGCGCGGCGATGTGTCGGAACATGGGGCCAACCGCTTTTTCCGCCGCACCGGCGAAGGCGTCTATGACATGGCCGATCTGGCACGCGGCACCGCCAAGATGGCGGCCTTCATCACCGCCCATCGCGCCGCCCATCCGGGGGCTGCGGTCTATGGCCTGGGCTATTCCAACGGCGCCAATATCCTCGCCTCGGTGCTGTTCCAGAACCCCGATCTGTTCGACCGCGCGGCGCTGCTGCATCCGCTGATCCCCTTCACCCCGCCGCCACAGCCGGGTCTTGCCGGGCGCCGCATCCTCATCACCGCCGGGCGGCGCGACCCGATCTGCCCGCTTCCCCTGACCGAGGCGCTGGCGGGCTGGTTCACCGTGCAAGGCGCGCAAACCGATCTGACGCTGCATCCCGGCGGGCACGAGGTTCGCCCGGAAGAAATCACCCGCATCAAAACCTTCCTGCAATAGGAAGGTTACGGAGGCCAGAATGCCCCTGATCCATGAATCGATGAACCGCGGGCGCAGCCGCACCGGCTGGCTTGACGCGTTTCACAGCTTCTCCTTCGGCAGTTTCCGCGATCCGACACGCATGGGTTTTGGCCGTTTACGGGTCTTGAACGAAGATCACATCGTGCCGGGCGCGGGCTTTCCCGCCCATGATCATGCCGGGATGGATATCCTGACCTATGTGCTCTCCGGCCGCCTGCGCCACCAGGACAGCCTGGGCCATAGCGCCGATATCACAGCAGGCGAGGTGCAGCTGATGTCCGCAGGCACCGGCATCACCCATGCCGAGATGAACGCCTCGCAAACCGACAGGGCGAATCTTCTGCAGATCTGGCTGATCCCCGATGATCCGGGCGGCGCGCCCACCTATCACCAGCACGCCCTGCCCGCCGATGCCGGGCGACACGGACTGACCCGCATCGCAGGCGGCCCGCCCGGCCCCGGCATCCTGCCGCTGCGGTCGGATACCACGGTCTGGCTGGNNGCTGGCCCGCCCGGCCATGGGCGAAACCACCCGCCTGCCGCTGGAACCCGGGCGGCTTGGCTTCGTTCACCTTGTCAGCGGCCTGGCCACCGCCGAGGACGAAGCCCTGCGCGGCGGTGATGCCCTGCAAACCGATGGCGGCCCGCTGCCGGATTTGCTCTGGCAAACCGAAGGCGAGGCGCTTTACTTCGACATGCCCGCCTACTGAACGCCCCAGCCCCCGGAGACCTTGTCATGACCCGAATCCTTGCCCTGTCCGGCAGCCTGCGCAAAGCCTCGTTCAACACCGGCCTGCTGCGCGCCGCCGTTACCGCAGCGCCCGCAGGTGTCACGATTGATGCCCATACCTTGCATGGCGTGCCGCTCTACGATGGCGATGCCGAAGCCGCCACCGGCGTGCCCCCCGCCGTCGCCACCCTGAAAGACGCCCTCGCCACAGCCGACGCCCTGCTGCTGGTGACGCCCGAATACAACAACGGCATCCCCGGCGTGTTCAAGAACGCCATCGACTGGATGAGCCGCCCGCCCGGCGGCACCAGCCTGTTCAAGGGCAAACCCGTGGCAGTGATCGGCGCATCTCCGGGTGGCTTCGGCACCATCCTGGCGCAGGATCACTGGCTGCCGGTGCTGCGC
>DOMY01000274.1 GCA_003509785.1 Gemmobacter sp. | reverse complement strand
CAATGCGGTTCGGTCAGGTTCATGGTCCCGGTCCAGTCGCAGGTCACCATCTTGGGCAGATACATCGCCTTCTGCGCCTCGGTGCCATGGGCATGGATCGCGGAATAGGCGCCATGGGTCAGGCCCTGATACATGTTGAAGGCCATGTTGGCGGAAACGAAGATCTCGCCCACGGCGGTGTTCATCACATAAGGCAGGCCCTGGCCGCCATAGGCCGGATCGCAATCCAGCGCTGTCCAGCCGCCCTCCTTCATCGCCGCGAAAGCGGCCTTGAAGCCCTCGGGCGTGCGGACGACGCCGTTTTCCAGCACACAGCCTTCGCGGTCGCCCACGGCATTCAGCGGCTCCAGCACCTCTGTGGCCACCTTGCCTGCCTCTTCCAGAACGGCGGCGGTGAAGGCGCGGTCCAGCTCGTCATACCCGGGCACATCGGCGGCGCTGACCTGCAGCACCTCCTGCAGCAGGAACTGCATGTCCTTGATCGGGGCGGCATAGGTGGTCATCAGTCTCTCCCTCTGATGTCTGCGTGCGGGCGCTGCGCCCGCGGTTGGGTTCAGGCCGCCCCGCTGCGGCGGAAGCTGGCCAGCATGTCTTCGCCCCAGGCCATCTGGGCCCGCAGTTCGGCGATTGCCTCGTTCAACTCGTCGCGCTGCTGTTCCATGACAGCCAGACGCTCCTGCGCCAGCTGATAGGTGCGCTTCAGCTGCGCCTCCTGCTGACCGGGCTCGCGGTCATACATGTCCAGCAGCTGGCGGATATCCTCCAGCGAGAAGCCGAACCGCTTGCCGCGCAGGATCAGTTTCAGCCGCGCGCGGTCGCGCCGGGTGAAGTTGCGCTTGGTGCCCTGGCGGATCGGAAACAGCAGTTCCTTCTGTTCATAGAAGCGAAGGGTGCGCGGCGTCACATCGAAGGCTTCGCACATTTCGCGGATCGTCATCAGCTCCGGTTTGTCGGTCTTGGGGTTCAGGATCATGGGTTCGCTCGCAGAAAAACGGGTGTCTGCGAGCGAAATGAGTGGTTGCCTCATCTGATACCAGAGCGGGTGACGTTAACGTAAACGTAACGTCGCGTCAGATCGGATTTAACGTAATGTCACGAAAAGTGACGCCGGGTTAACGCAATTTTCTGACGCGGGGTAAGGGCGAAAACCGGGCAGTTTGTGGCAGGCCAGATGCTCGCGGAAGGGCCGAGTCAGCCCTCCAGCCCCTTCTGTGCCGTTTCGCGCAGGGCGCGCAGATCGCTGATCGCCACATCCAGTTCGGCGCGCTGCTGGGCCAGTGCCTCCAGCTGACGGTCGGCCATGGCAATCCAGGCTTCCAGCTGTGGCTTGGTGCCCTTCTGCTGATAGATCAGCAGCCATTGCCGGATTTCCTCCAGCGAAAAGCCGAAGCGGCGGCCGCGCAGCACCAGCGTCATGCGGGCAATTTCGCGCGGGCCGTAATAGCGGGCGCGGCCTTCCTTTTCCGGGGCAAGCAGTTCGATATATTCGTAGTAACGCAGGGTCCGTGGCGTCACGTCGAAACGGGCACACATTTCCTTGAACGTCAGGCGTGGTTCGCTCATCGGCTTGTTCTCCTTGCGGCTAACCTAAGGGCAAAGCGGCGCGGGGTGCAATCGCCCGTCATTGCGGCACAGGGTTGCACCGGGCGTGACGCCGCGCCGTTTCGGATGCGTCGGGGCTTGCAGGCGGGGCTGCGGCAGTGTCTCATGCCGCAAGGCAGAAGGAGGCACCATGACCGACAGGCTTACCCAGGCGCGCCAGTTCATCGAGGCGATCCCGCACAGCCGGGCGCTGGGCATGACATTCGAAAGCCTGCGGGATGGGGTTGCCGTGCTGTCGATGCCCTATGATCCGCGCTTTGTGGGCGATCCGGCCACCGGGGTCATTCACGGCGGCGCCGTATCGGCGCTGATGGATACGGCCAGCGGTGCGGCGGTCATCAGCCATCCGGCCATGCCCGGGGTCACGGCCACGCTGGATCTGCGGATTGATTACATGCGCCCGGCCACACCGGGCCAGCGCATCCGCGCGCGGGCCGAATGTTACCACATGACCCGCTCTGTCGCCTTTGTCCGCGTCACCGCCACGGATGAGGATGAAAGCCGCCCCGTGGCCTCTGCCACCGGCGCCTTCACCGTTGATCGCCCCGCTGAAGGAGCGAAATCGTGACATTGCGCCCCAAGCCGGAACCCGTTCAGGTGGTGAAACAGCGGCGCGACAATGCGTTGCGCCGTCTTGTGGAGGGCGTGCCCTATATCGGCTTTCTGGGAATCCAGTTCGACCGCCGCGGCGATGAGCTGACGGCGATGCTGCCCTTTCGCGAAGATCTGATCGGCAATCCGCTGCTGCCCGCGCTGCATGGCGGGGCGACGGCGGCGTTTCTGGAAGTGGCGGCGATCATCGAACTCAGCTGGTCCACCCTGTGGGAAGACATGGAAAGCGGCACGCTGGACCCGGGCAGCGTGGATGCGGCCCATATGCCGCCGTTGCCCAAGACCATCGACTTCACGGTGGATTACCTGCGCTCTGGCCTGCCGCGCGATGCCTATGCCCGGGCGCGGGTGAACCGGTCGGGGCGGCGCTATGCAAGCGTGCATGTCGAGGCCTGGCAGGACAACCGCTCGCGCCTGTTTGCGCAGGCGACCGGGCATTTCCTGATGCCGCCGCGCCATGGCTGAAGCGCGGCCGGTCACCCACGGCCGCGTTCTGAAAATCGCGGTGCCCATCGTGCTGTCCAATGTCACCGTGCCCTTGCTGGGGGCGGTGGATACCGGCGTGGTGGGGCAGATGGGGCTGGCCGTGCCCATCGGGGCCGTGGGTCTGGGCGCGATCATCCTGACCTCGTTCTACTGGATCTTCAGCTTTCTGCGCATGGGCACCAGTGGCCTGGCGGCCCAGGCCCATGGCGCGGGGGATGCGGCGGAACGCACCGCCGTTCTGCTGCGGGCGGTGCTGATCGGTTTTCTGGCCGGATCGCTGATCGCGCTGATGCAGGGGCCGCTGTTCCTGCTGGCCTTCCGTCTGGCCCCCGCCAGCCCCGAGGTCGAGGCGCTGGCCCGCAGCTATCTGGAACTGCGAATCTGGGGGGCGCCTGCCACCATCGCGCTTTATGCCGTGACCGGCTGGATGATCGCGCTGGAGCGGACAAAGCGAGTGCTGGTGCTGAACCTGTGGATCACCGGGGTGAATGTCCTGCTGGATCTGTGGTTTGTGCTGTCGCTGGGGCTGGGTGTGCCCGGTGTGGCACTGGCCACGCTGATTGCCGAATGGTCGGGGCTGGGGCTGGGCCTCTGGCTTTGCCGCGATNNCGCTGGAGGCGGCAAAGGCCCGCCTCTCCGATGGTGCCGCGCTGCGCCGCATGGCCGCGGTCAATTCTGACATCATGATCCGCTCCGTGGCGTTGCAGGGCAGCTTCACCACCTTCCTGTTTCTGGGGGCGAGTTTTGGCGATGTGACTCTGGCCGCCAATCAGGTGCTGCTGCAGTTCCTGCAGATCACCGCCTATGCGCTGGATGGCTTTGCCTTCGCGGCCGAGGCGCTGGTGGGGCAGGCAGTGGGCGCCCGGTCGCGCCCGGTGCTGCGCCGCGCGGTGCGCCTGACCCTGCAATGGGGCATCGCGGGGTCCATCGGCCTGTCACTGGCCTTCGGCATCTATGGCCCGGCCATCATTGATCTGATGACCACGGCGCCCGATGTGCGCGCCGCCGCCCGGATCTATCTGTGGTGGCTGGTGGCGGCGCCGCTGCTGGGCGTTACGGGCTGGATGTATGATGGCGTGTTCATCGGCGCCACCGCCACGCGCGAAATGCGCAATGCCATGCTGCTCTGTGTGGCGAATTATGCCGTGGCGCTGGCGCTTCTGCTGCCCACCCTGGGCAACCACGGGCTCTGGGCGGCGCTGATGCTGCTGAATGCCACGCGCGGCATGGTTCTGGCCCGCATCTGGGCGCGCAAGGAACCCACCCTCACCATCTGAGCCGGGCAAACAGCGCCGAGGCGCCCCAACCGGCAATCGCCGCCGTGATCAGCGCCACCAGACCATAGAGCAGCGGCTGTTCATGGGCGGATTCGTACAAAAACCGCTCCAGCCCCGCCTTGCGGACCCAGATCGCCCGGCGGAT
>DOMY01000010.1 GCA_003509785.1 Gemmobacter sp. | reverse complement strand
CAACGACACGCTGAACGGCGGCGCCGACAATGATACGATCGACGGTGGCACCGGCGTGGACAGCCTGCTGGGCGAAGGCGGCAACGATGTGATCCGCGGCGCGGGTGGCAATGACCTGATGTTCGGCGGCGATGGTGCTGACAACCTGATCGGTGGTTTCGGCAACGACTCGATGGAAGGTGGCACGGGCACCGACACGCTGACCGGCGGNNCACAATGACACCATGCTGGGTGGCGCTGGCGCGGATACCTTCGTCATCACCCAGGGCGGTGGCAGTGATGTCATCAACGATTTCAAGGGCGGCTTTGATACGCTGTCGATTGATGACAGCTATGGCGTTGACACCTTTGCCGAAGTTCTGGCGCTGATGTCGGTGGAAGGCCGGGTTGTCACCATCACCTTCGCCAATGACGAAACGCTGACGATCAACAATGTCACGCTGTCGGCCTTTACCGACGACAATATCACCTTCTTCTGATCCTGAGGGGCGCCCGAGCCCTGCGAGGGAATTGAAAAGGCCCGGCAGATGCCGGGCCTTTTTCATTTCGCAGGATTTTCGCAAGATGCACCTGATTGATTTCGCCCCGCGTTCACTTCGCGCCGGGTTTCAGCGCTTTTTCGGCCAGATCGCGGGCGATGCCAAAGGCGCCCTTGATACGGTCACTTTCGCTGGGCCAATCGACCGCCAGCACAATCTTGTTGCCGGATACCCGCGCCCCGCCCTTCTGGGCCTGCAGATATTCCACCAGCCCCGCCGGATTGGCGAATTTGTCATTGTGGAACTGCACCGTGGCGCCTTTCGGCCCGGCATCCAGCCGGGAAATGCCTGCGCGTTTGCACATCGCCTTGATCCGCACCACCAGAAGCAGGGTGTTCACCTCTTTCGGCAGCGCCCCGAAGCGGTCGATCAGTTCGGCGGCGAACCCCTCCAGCTCTACCTTGGTGGTCAGCTGGCTGAGGCGGCGATAAAGGCCAAGGCGGATATCCAGATCGGGCACGAATTCCTCGGGGATCAGCACCGGCACACCGAGGTTGATCTGCGGCGCCCAGGCGTCATCGACCGGGGCCAGACCATTGATTTCACCGGATTTGATCTTGGCAATCGTTTCTTCCAGCATCTGCTGGTACAGCTCATATCCCACTTCGCGGATATGGCCCGACTGTTCTTCACCCAGAAGATTGCCCGCCCCGCGCAGATCAAGGTCATGCGAGGCCAGGTTGAACCCGGCGCCCAGGCTGTCGAGGCTGGCCAGCAGTTTCAGCCGTTTCTGTGCCTGCGGCGTCAGCGGGGTGCGGGGTCTGGTGGTCAGATAGCAATAAGCGCGGGTCTTGGCGCGCCCCACCCGGCCACGGATCTGATACAGCTGTGACAGGCCGAACATATCGGCGCGATGCACGATCATCGTATTGGCAGTGGGGATATCCAGCCCGCTTTCCACAATGGTGGTGGCCAGCAGCACGTCATACTTGCCGTCGTAGAACTCGTTCATCCGCTCGTCCAGATCGCCCGCCGCCAGCTGGCCATGCGCCACGGCATAGGTCACTTCGGGAACATGGGTCTTCAGGAAATCCTCGATCTCTGGCAGATCCGACAGGCGCGGCACCACGAAGAAGCTTTGCCCGCCGCGATAGCGTTCGCGCAGCAAGGCCTCGCGCAGGGTGACGGTATCGAATTCCGAAACATATGTTCGAATTGCCAGACGATCCACCGGCGGGGTGGCGATCACCGACAGGTCGCGCACGCCGGTCAATGACAATTGCAGGGTGCGCGGGATCGGCGTCGCGGTCAGCGTCAGCACATGCACCTCGGCGCGCATCTCTTTCAGCCGCTCTTTATGCGATACGCCGAAATGCTGTTCTTCGTCGATGATCAGCAGCCCGAGGTTCTTGATCTTCACCGCCTTGGCCAGCAGGGCATGGGTGCCGACGCAGATATCCACCGTGCCATCTTCCAGCCCCTTGCGGGTGGCGGCGGCCTCTTTGGCCGAAACGAAGCGCGACAGCGGCCGCACCTCGATGGGGAAGCCGCGAAAGCGTTCGGCGAAGCTGCGGTAATGCTGGCGGGCCAGCAGCGTGGTGGGGCAGATTACCGCCACCTGCATCCCGGCCATGGCGGCGAGGAACGCCNNCTCCAGATCGGCCACCACATCGGAAATCGCGCTCAGCTGATCGTCAGTTTCCACATAGGGGAAACGGGCGGCAAAAGCCTCCCATGCCGAATGTGGCGCCTCCAGGATCGGGGCATGGCGCAGATGGCGTTCGGCTGCGATCCGCATCAGCCGGTCGGCAATCTCGCGGATGCGTTCTTTCAGCTTGGCCTTCTTGGCCTGCCAGGCGCCGCCACCCAGCCGATCCAGCAGGCCTTCGTCCTGCCCATAGCGGCTGAGCAGTTCGATGTTTTCCACCGGCAGATAAAGTTTCGCATCCTCGGCATAGACCAGATGCACATATTCATGCGGCGGGCCGGGGCGGTTGCGCGGCGGTTCGGGCACGCGCAGGGTTTCCAGCCCCATGAAGCGGCCCACGCCATGTTCGACATGCACCACCAGATCACCGGGGCTGAGCGTGCCCAGATCCTGCAGGAAATTCTCGGCCTTGCGCTTGCGGCGCGGCTTTCCCAGCAGGCGGTCGCCCAGAACATCCTGTTCCGAAATCACCGCCAGCCCGGGTGCGGTAAAGCCTTCTTCCAGCGCCCAGACGGCGAGGAACAGGCCGCCCTTGCCTTCCGGCAGATCGCGGGCATCGCGGATCAGGCGGGCGCCGCCCAGATCCTGATCCTCCATCAGCCCCTTCAGCCGTTCCCGCGCGCCATCCGACCAACTGGCGATCACCACCTGACGGTCGGCCTGCAGCGCCTTCACATGCGCGGCCAATG
>DOMY01000254.1 GCA_003509785.1 Gemmobacter sp. | reverse complement strand
CCCAGGGCGTGCAGCGCGGCGGCCGAAATCAGATGCGCCGTCTCGGCCCCGCCCGAGGTGGCGGCGACCAGCACATCGGACCAGCCCGCCATTTCGGTGATATCCGCGAAATAGGCATGGGGCACCCCGGGTTTCGGTGCGCGGCCGGAATAGCCGATCTCCATCCCCAGTGCCGCGCATCGCCGGGCGATGGCGGCACCGATGCGGCCCAGCCCGACGATGCCGACGCGCCGCCCTGCGGTGGTGCGCGTCAGGCCCATCATCCCCTTGGCCGCCCAGTCGCCCGAGCGCACATAGGCATCCCCCGCCAGCAGATTGCGCCGCACCGCCAGCATCAGCAGGATGGCAATATCTGCCACATCGTCGGTCAGCACGTCGGGGGTGTTGGTAAAGCGGATGCCGCGCCGGGTCATCGCGCCGACATCCAGCGTTTCATACCCGACCGAGGAGCAGGCGGCGATCTGCAACAGCGGCAGCCGCGCCAGAAACGCCTCATCCGCGGGGAAATGGCCGTTGCTGACCATGGCGGTGCAGGTCTTGCCCGCGAGGTCAATCATCGCCTCACGCTCGGCCGGGTCGGTCAGCCGGTACAGCGGAAAGACGTTGTAGGTCTGTTCCAGCAGGGCCAGCTTTTCGGGGCGGATCGGGGTGCAGACAAGCACGTCTTGCGTCATGCGGGGACAAGTCCTTCTGATTGGCGAGTGGCGCGGCGGGCGGCCTGAACCACCGGATCGGGGTCCAGCGAGGCGGCCAGAAGCGCCCGTGTATAGGGCTGGCGGGGCCGGTCAAAGATCTGGCCGGTCGGCCCCTCCTCGACGATTTCGCCGGATTTCATGACGATCACCCGGTCGGCAAAATCGCGGACCACGGGCAGATCATGGGCGATGAACAGATACGACAGACCAAGCTCGCGCCGCAGCCCGTCCAGCAGTTCGATCNNCGCTGCCCGCCCGAGAACTGGTGCGGATAGCGCCGGGCCATGTCGGGATGCAGCCCCACCTGCACCAGAAGTTCGGCGACACGTTCCTTCCAGCGCGCTTTCGGCAGGATGTCGGGGTGGACGATCCACGCCTCGGCGATGATCTGAAAGACCGTCATCCGCGGGTTCAGCGACTGGGTGGGATCCTGAAACACCATCTGGATATCGCGGCGGATCGCGAACAGCTCTTTCGGGGGCATCGCCATTAGGTCGCGCCCCTTCCAGACCACCTTGCCGCCATCCGGTTCATCGAGCCGCAGGATCGCGCGGGCCATGGTCGACTTGCCCGAACCGCTTTCACCCACGATGGCCACCGTCTCACCGGGCATGATGGTAAAGCTGGTGCCTTTCAGCGCATGGAAGCCGCCATAGCTTTTTTGCAGCCCCTCGACCCGCAGCAGCGGTTCGCCCTGCCGATCCCGCTCTTCCCGGGTGTCGCCCTTGCCGGGGGCGGCATCAATCAGACGGCGGGTGTAGGGGTGCTGCGGGTTGCGGTAGACTTCGGCGGCATTGCCGCTTTCCACCACCACACCCTGATTCATCACCACCACCCGGTCGGCAATCTCGGCCACCACGCCAAGATCATGGGTGATGAGCAGCAGGCCCATCCCGGTTTCCTGCTGCAGCTCTTGCAGCAGCGCCAGAACCTGCGCCTGCACCGTCACATCCAGCGCCGTTGTCGGCTCATCCGCAATCAGGATGTCGGGCTTCATCGCCAGCGCCATCGCGATCATCAGCCGCTGCCGCTGCCCGCCCGAAAACTCGTGCGGATATTTGGCCATGGCCGCTGCCGGATCGGTGATCCCCACCCGGCGCAACAATTCCTGTGTGCGGGCGCGGGCCTGATCGTCGGGCATGTGATGGACGTGCATGGTCTCGCAGATCTGCCAGCCCACGGTATAGACCGGGTTCAGGTGGCTGAGCGGATCCTGAAAGATCATCGCGATCCGCTTGCCGTTCAGGGCACGGCGCTGCGCCACGGTCATCCGCAGCACATCATCGCCGTCAAACAGGATCTGCCCCGAGGTGATCTCGCCCGGGGGCATGTCGATCAGGTTCATGATGGCCGAGGCCGAGACCGACTTGCCGGAGCCGGATTCGCCCAGGATCGCCAGCGTCTCGCCCCTGTCCAGATGCCAGCTTACATCGCGCACCGCATTGACGGTGCCTGCAGCGGTGTGAAAATCAACCGACAGGTTGCGGACCTCAAGCAGGTGTTCAGCCATTTTTGCGGCCCCCCATTTCCAGGCGCCAGCGCTGCACCGGATCAAGCGCGATCCGCATCCAGGCCGACAGCAGGTTCAACGAAAGCGTGGTCAGGATGATGGCCAGCCCCGGCCAGAACGACAGCCACCATGCGTTTGTCAGATACGGCCGCCCCTGACTGACCATCAGCCCCCAGGTGATCTCGGGCGGCTGGATGCCGATGCCGAGGAACGACAGGCTGCTTTCCGCCAGCATGACAAAGGCGAAATCCAGCGTGGCAATGGTGATCAGCGTCGGCATCACCACCGGCAGGATGTGGCGGAACACGATGCGCCGGTCAGAGGTGCCCATGACGCGGGCGGCCTGCACGAACATCCGCTCGCGCACCTCCAGCACCTCGGCGCGGGTGGTGCGCAGGTAGATGGGAATCCGCGTGATCGCCAGCACCAGCACGATATTGGCGACCGACGGTTCCAGCATGTACAGGACGATCACCGCCAGCAGCAGCGACGGGAAGGACATGATCACATCGCCCAGCCGCATGATGACCTGGCTCCACCGCGACCGCGTATAGCCCGCGACCAGCCCCAGCGCCGAGCCGATGACCATCGAGCAGATGACGGCGCCGGCCGCCACCGCCATGGTGTTGCGCGCCGCCACGATCATGCGTGGCAACAGCGGGCGGCCAAGCTGATCGGCGCCCAGAATATACATCAGCCCGCGCTCCAGCTCGAACGGGGGGGCGTTGCGGCCGCGCAGGTTCTGGCGCGTCGCCTCGTCCGACAGCCAGATCGGCCCCAGCACGGCACAGAGCACGACGGTCAGCAGCACAAGGGCGGCAAAGCAGGCGAACTTGTCGGCCCACAGCAGGCGCAGCACCGTGGCAAGGCGCCCGCGTTCCTTGGCAAGGGATGAGTTTGTCTGGATCATGGCCATGGGCTCAATACCGGATGCGCGGATCAAGCAACGCATAGGCGAGGTCGATCAGCAGGTTCATGAGGAAGATCGCGATGGCCGAAACCATGATGGCGGCAAGGATCACCGCAAAGTCGCGTTGCAGGATCGCGTCGATCATCTGCTTGCCGATGCCGGGAAAGCCGAAGATCGTCTCGACCACCACAGCCCCGTTCAGGATGCCCGCCGCCTGATCTCCGATCACCGTGATGACCGGCAGCATGGCATTGCGCAGCGCGTGGACAAAGATGATCGGGCGCGGCGGCACGCCCTTGGCCTTGGCCGTTTTCACATAGGCCGAAGACAGCGCCGTGATCATGGCGCCGCGCACCACCTGAAGGATCAGGCCGAAGGGGCGGATGAACAGCACCGAAATCGGCAGGATCCAGTGCCACATCGTCCCCGTCCCAGAGGTGGGCAGCCAGCGCAGCTGAACCGAAAAGATGACGATGCCGACAATGGCGATCCAGAAATCCGGCGCCGAAGCCCCGATCAGCGAGAAGAAGCTGGTGATCCGGTCGAACACGCCGCCCACGTTGAACGCGGCCAGCGACCCGATGACGATGGCGGCAACCGTTACCAGCGTCATGGTGATGACGGCCAGCGTCAGCGTCCAGCGAAAGCCTTCCAGCACCACATCCATGGCGGGGCGGGCCTGCCGGATCGACTCGACGAAATCCAGCCGTGCAAGGTCTGCGACGTAATGGCCGAACTGCACGATCAGCGGATCGTTCAGCCCGTGCAGCTCGCGGAAGCGGTCACGCATTTCCTGCGTGGCGTCGATGGGCAGGTAAAGATCGGTGGGATCCCCTGTCAGGCGTGACAGGAAGAACACAAGGATCACAAGGCCAACCAGCGAAATCGCACTTGCGATCGCCCGCTTACCGATAAAACGTTTCATGGGGGGTCCTCGACCGGGGGCCGTCAGGCCAGTCGCGCAGGAAGGGGGCAGCTTGCGCCGCCCCCCCGGGATCAGATCACTTGAAACCGATTTCCGACAGCCGAAGTTCGCTGTTTGTCGAAATGGTCGGGGTGAAGTTCAGGCGCGGGTTCACCCGGCTGAAGCCGACCATGTGGAACATCTCGACATCGCCGATCAGCTCGTCGTGGATGTCGGTCATCACTTCCGACCACAGCGCCGCGCGGTCATCGCCGCTGGACTCGGTTGCTTTCGAGATCTTTGCATCCAGTTCGGGATAGACCAGACCCGACTGCAACCCCTCGGAACCGTATTTGAAATACATCGAGAACACGGGGTCGCCCTTGGCATTGTCATGCTGCGCCGAAACCAGCTGCGGGCCACGGCCTTCGGCGAAGGGGCGGTTGTAGTAGGTATTGTATTCCGCCACCTCGGTCATCTGCAGCTTCACCGTCAGACCCACATCCGACAGCATCTACCCCATGGCTTCCAGAACCTCGGTGTCATTCGGGAACAGCCCGATCCGGCCCACGATCAGGATTTCGGTATCCACCGGCACGCCGTCAGCCTTGGCTTCGGCCAGCAATTGCTTTGCCCGCTCGGGGTCGAACGCATAGGGCTTCAGATCCTTGTTGTAGCCCAGGGTCGTCGGCGGCACCACGGCAGTCGCCTTTTGCGCATCCTTCGCCACCAGCGTGCCGATGAAGGCGTCGCGGTCGATGGCCAGGTTCATCGCCTCGCGCACGCGGCGGTCATTCAGCGGGGCCGTCGCATGATCCACCCGCAGATAGGTAGTTTCCGAATTCGGATACGAGAAGTCAGTTTCGGGATTGGTGGCATCAAGTTCGCTGATGACCGGGGCAATATCCGCCTCGCCCACCTCGACCATGGCGGCCCGCACGGCGCTGTCGCTGCGGAAGACATAGGTGGCCTTGGTCACGGTGGGCATGTCGCCCCAATAGCCGTCCCGGCGGGTCAGAACGATGTTCTGGCCGATGTTGCGCTCTGTCATCTCGTAGGGGCCGGTGCCGATGGGGGTCTGCACCATTTCCATCGCCGTTTCCTCGGGCACGATGGTCAGCGACGACA
>DOMY01000054.1 GCA_003509785.1 Gemmobacter sp. | reverse complement strand
GGCCGATGCCGCGCGCCGGGGTGCCGAGCGCGGTGGATAACTCGCCATAGCTGCGGGTTTCGCCGAAGGGGATGGCGGCCATGGCATGGCGCACCTTTGCTTGCAACCCGCTGCCATAATCCAGCGGCAGGTCGAACACCTGCAGCCGCCCGTCGAAATAGGCGGCGATCTGGGCCAGCGCTTCTTCGATCAACGGGCTGGTGGGGCAATCGGCATGGCGCCAGCGCAGATGCGTCAGCACCCCGCCGTTTTCACGCAGCGAGATCGGGCCGAAGGGGGATTGATAGGTTGGACCGGTCATGCCTCCGGTTTACCGGCAGGGCGCCGGAAAGGCGAGGGGGCGCGCCATATGGCCCGCCCCCTGGANNGCCGCGTCACAGCGGGCGCAGGTATGGGGGTGCTTGTGGGTGCCGACATCCGGCAGGATCTGCCAGCAGCGGGCGCATTTCTCGCCCTCCGCCGTTTCGAAGACCACGGCGACGCCGGGCACTTCGGGCAGGCGGAACGCCTCGGCCGGGGCCGGATCGGCGGTGAGCGAGATGGCCGAGGTGATGCAGGCCTGCGCGAAATCCACCGATTTCAGCGCGGCCAGCACGGCGGCATCTTCCACATGCACCACCGGCGCGGCCTCAAGCGAAGCGCCGATCACCTTGGCGGTGCGCTGCACCTCCAGCGCGGCGGTCACCACCCGGCGCACCTGCCGGATCTGTGCCCATTTCGCCGCCAGCGGCTCGTCCAGCCAATCCTTCGGGGTATCCGGCATATCCTGCAGATGGATCGACGATCCGGCGCCGGGGAAGCGTTCCAGCCAGACCTCTTCCATGGTGAAGACCAGGATGGGGGCCAGCCAGCTGGACAGGCGGTGGAACAGGATATCCAGCACCGTGCGCGCGGCGCGGCGGCGCAGGGCATCGGGCGCATCGCAATACAGCACGTCCTTGCGGATGTCGAAATAGACCGACGACAGATCGACGGTGCAGAAGGTGAACAGCTTCTGGAACACGCCCTGGAAATCGTAGGCGGCATAGCCCTTGCGCACCTCGGTATCCAGTTCGGCCAGCCGGTGCAGCACCCAGCGTTCCAGTTCCGGCATCTCGGCCGCTTCCACCCGCTCGGCTTCGGTGAAGCCCGCCAGATTGCCCAGCACATAGCGCATAGTGTTGCGCAAGCGGCGATAGCTGTCGGCCACGCCTTTCAGGATCTCTTTCCCGATGCGCAGATCCACCGTGTAATCGGCCTGCGCCACCCAGAGCCGCAGGATATCGGCGCCGTATTCCTTGATCACCTGTTCCGGCGCCACGGTATTGCCCAGCGACTTGGACATCTTCATGCCCTTTTCATCGAGCGTGAAGCCATGGGTCAGCACGCCACGATAGGGCGCGCGGCCCTTGGTGCCGCAGGCTTGCAGCATCGAGGAATGGAACCAGCCGCGATGCTGGTCGGTGCCTTCCAGGTAAAGGTCGGCCAGACCGTCTTCGCTCCCATCCGCCCGGTCGCGCAGCACGAAGGCATGGGTCGATCCGCTGTCGAACCACACATCCAGCACGTCGAAGACCTGTTCATAATCCGACGGATCGACGATGCCTTGCAGCATCTTTTCCTTGAATCCCTGCACATACCAGACATCCGCGCCCTCGGCCTCGAAGGCCGCCGCGATGCGGGCGTTGACCTCGGGGTTGCGCAGCAGGAAATCGGCGTCGGTGGGTTTGGCGCCCTTTTTCGTGAAGCAGGTCAGCGGCACGCCCCAGGCGCGCTGGCGCGACAGCACCCAGTCGGGCCGCGCCTCGATCATCGAATGCAGGCGGTTGCGGCCCGTAACCGGCGTCCATTGCACCAGTTGGTTGATCGAGTTCAGCGCGCGTTTGCGGATCGTCTCGCCATAGGTGTTCATGCCATCGTCCAGCGGCTTGTCGATGGCGACAAACCACTGCGGCGTGTTGCGATAGATCAGCGGCGCCTTGGAGCGCCACGAATGAGGGTAGCTGTGCTTCAGCTTGCCCTTGGCAAACAGCGCCCCGGCGCCATGCAGCGCCTTGATGTTGGAGACGTTGGCCGGGCCTTCCTTGCCATCGGGATTGATGATCGCCTGCCCGCCGAACACCGGCAGATCCTTGCGATAGCTGCCATCGGCCTCGACGTTATAGGTCATCTTGAGGTTGAATTTCAGGCCAAGCTGATAGTCGTCATCGCCATGGCTGGGCGCGGTATGCACAAAGCCGGTGCCCGCGTCGTCGGTGACATGATCGCCGGGGAGCATGGGGACATCGTAATCCCATTCGCCGTTTTCGGCGAGGCCACGGTAGGGGTGGGCGAGGGTCATCCCATCCAAGGTCAACGCACCAAGCAATTCAATCCATTGCTCTACACCGGATTCTTTCATCACGGCGTCACACCGTGATGCCGCCACGATCACGACTTCACCAACTTTTGCCATCGACTTTTCAGTGACCTGTGTCACTTCAACGGCGACGTAATTGAGTGACGGGTTGAATGCGACGGCCCTGTTCTGAGGAATCGTCCAAGGTGTCGTGGTCCAAATGACAACACTGGCGTTTGCTAGCTTCTGGTCGATAGCAGCGTGCTCATAGTCTTCAGGTCGCGCTTCCACCCATGCAGCTCCGCTGCTATCTGGCCAATCAAGCACCTTAAACCGCACCCATACCATATGGCTGGTATGGTCGTGATACTCCACCTCGGCCTCGGCCAGCGCGGTTTTCTCCACCGGCGACCACATCACGGGCTTCGACCCCTGATAGAGCGAGCCGTTCATCAGGAATTTCATGAATTCCTCGGCGATCACCGCCTCGGCGTGGTAATCCATCGTCAGATAGGGATCGGCCCAGTTGCCGGTGATGCCCAGCCGCTTGAATTCCTCGCGCTGCACGTCGATCCAGCCTTCGGCGAACTTGCGGCATTCCTGCCGGAAGGCGACGATATCCACGTCGTCCTTGTTTAGGCCCTTGGCGCGATACTGTTCCTCGATCTTCCATTCGATCGGCAGGCCGTGGCANNTCCCAGCCCGGCACATAGCGCGCATCGCGGCCCAGCATCTGCTGGCTGCGCACGATGAAATCCTTCAGGATCTTGTTCAGCGCGTGGCCGATATGCAGATGGCCGTTGGCATAGGGCGGGCCGTCATGCAGGGTGAAAGGCGCGCGGGCCTCGGCCTTGGCCTTGTCGCGCAGCCGGTCATAGATACCGATCTCGGCCCAGCGGGCCAGCCAGGCGGGTTCGCGGGCGGGCAGGCCCGCGCGCATCGGGAAATCGGTTTCGGGCAGGAAGACGGGGTATTTCGGATCGGCGGTTTCAGGCGTGTCGGCGCACATCTCGGGCAGTCCTTGAAATCTCGGCGGATTGTCGGCGGAAGGCGGCCCTTCCAGGGGCCGCAGAATGGCAGGTAACCCGGCAGCTCGTCAGAGCGCCGGGCCCGTAATTCGATGGATGAGCGCGAAACGGGTCATCATGGCGGCCTTATACGCAAGCCCAGCATCCGGGTCCAGCACCCCGATGCGGCTTGCCAGGGCGGCGCCCCGAGTTGGCGCCTGTGATGCCCGCAGTCTTGCGCCGCCGCCCGGCGTGGCGCTGGTGGGGAGGGGGCGGTATTCGCGCTGTTGGTTCGGATTATCGGCCCCGGGGGCAAAGCCCCCGGGGCCTGAAGCAAGGCAGAGAACGTGCCGCCCTCCATGGCAATGCGGTCTGCCGGGGCTCGATGCCCCGGCAGACCGCAGCTGG
>DOMY01000063.1 GCA_003509785.1 Gemmobacter sp. | reverse complement strand
TCTGGCCTGCCGGGCCGCCATATCAGCCAGATCAGCAGGACAGGGGCAGGGCCATGACAGCGCCAGAAACAGCGGACATGCCGGCCTTCGGCTTTGACAACAGCTATATCCGCGATCTGCCGGGCACCTTTGTCGCGCAGCGCCCCGCCCGGGTGGCGGCGCCACGCCTGCTGCGCCTGAACACGGTACTGGCGGCGGAACTGGGGCTGGATGTCGCCGCGCTGCAGCCGCTGGCCGCACAGGTGTTTTCCGGCAACCTGCTGCCCCCCGGCGCAGAACCCATTGCACAGGCCTATGCCGGGCATCAGTTCGGCGGCTTTTCCCCGCAGCTGGGCGATGGCCGTGCCGTTCTGCTGGGTGAGGTGATCGACAGTCAGGGCCGCCGCCGCGACATTGCGCTCAAAGGTTCGGGCCGCACCCCGTTTTCGCGCAATGGCGACGGGCTTGCTGCGGTAGGGCCGGTCCTGCGCGAATATCTGGTGGGCGAGGCGATGGCGGCCCTGGGCGTGCCGACCAGCCGCGCGCTGGCCGCCGTGGCCACCGGCCAGCAGATCCTGCGCGACCGCGTGCTGCCCGGCGCCGTCCTGACCCGCGTGGCCGCCAGCCATCTGCGGGTGGGCACCTTCCAGTTCTTTTCCGCCCGTGGCGCGGTGGATCAGATCCGCGCCCTGGCCGATCATGCCATCGCCCGCCACTATCCCGAAGCCGCGCAGGCCGGGGCACCCTATCTTGCCTTCCTAGATGCGGTGATTGCCGCGCAGGCCCGGCTGATTGCGCAATGGATGGGCCTTGGCTTCATCCATGGCGTGATGAACACCGATAACATGACGATTTCTGGCGAAACCATCGACTATGGCCCCTGCGCCTTTATGGAGGCTTACGCCCCCGGCGCCGTCTATTCCTCGATCGACCGGCAGGGCCGCTATGCCTATGCCAACCAGCCGCTGATCCTGGGGTGGAACCTGGCGCGGCTGGCCGAAACCCTGCTGCCGCTGCTGGACGCCGATCCCGACCGCGCGGTGGATGCCGCAAATACCCGGCTGGACTCCATCGCCGGGCAGTACCGCACCGAATGGCTGGCGGTGATGCGGCGCAAGCTGGGGCTGGCGGGCGAAAGCCCCGAGGATGCGGCGCTGGCCGATGATTTCATGGCGGCACTGGCAGGCACCGATTTCACGCTGGGCTTCCGCCGTCTGGCCGATGCGGTGGATGATCCGGCAAGGCTGCGCCCGCTGTTCGCCGACCGCGCGGCGCTGGACCTCTGGCTGCCGCGCTGGCAGGCCCGCCGCGCCCCGGATGCCGCCGACCGTATCCGCCGCGCCAATCCGATCTACATCCCGCGCAACCATCTGGTGGAAGAGGCGCTGGCCGCTGCGACCGAAGGTGATCTGGCGGCCTTCGATGCGCTGCTGGCCGTTCTGGCCGATCCCTTCACCGAACGCCCGGGGCTGGATCGCTATGCACTGCCCGCGCCCGAAAGCTTCACGGCCGGCTACCGCACCTTCTGCGGCACCTGACCGGCAGCTCTGGCCCCGCCGGGCCCCAAAACGGCCAAGGCAGGGACAGGGACAGGCGCCAGACCATCAAATACCTAGAAGAAAATGTAGTCCGGCATCAGATCACCCTTCACCAGCAGCCGGAACTCGGCTGCGGCATCACTGTCGGTATTCCCGATCAGCACAAAGCCATTGGCCTGGGATTGGATCCGCAACTCGCCCGCCGCCCCGGTGAAGGCATCGACCAGCGTGAACGCCTGATCGCCCTCCAGCAGGGTATCGGCATCCATCTGCTGCAGGTCGATCCTGTCGCCCGCACTGCCTGCGAAATCGGTGATGCGGTCCATGCGGGCAGGCAGGGAATCGCCTGTCGCAAAGACGAAGCGATCCGCCCCGGCCCCCCCGGCCAGCACATCCGCGCCGCCCCCGCCCAGCAGCGTATCCGCCCCGAACATGCCCAGCAGGCGGTCATTGCCCGCCCCGCCTTGCAGCAGATCATTGCCCCCGCCACCGTCCAGCCGATCCTGGCCGCCATCGCCCAGCAGCGTGTCACGCCCCGCGCCGCCTGCGATGCTGTCATTGCCGCCCCGGGCGTTGATCAGATCGGCCCCCTGTGATCCGGTCAGATTGTCGGCGCCCGCCGTCACGTCATAGTGCGCCGCATGGGCCGAAAGATTGTTGATGTTCAGCGCGCCATTGCCCGAAACCACCTCGGCGCCCAGCTCCATGCCGGAAATCCAGTCATCCGCCGACAGCCAGCCCAGGCTGACCAGCTGGCGCAGGAAACCGTCGATGTCGATGGTGCCGATCAGATATTCGACATCCAGCTTCACCGCGATATAGCGCCAGCTGATGCCGCTTGCGCTGTCGTTCTGCAGGTTTTCATGCACATAGATATCGGCGCCGATGCCCTGCACGTTCATCCGGCCCACCTTGGTGCCGGAGGGCGACATGTTGTCATCGTCCAGCCAGAGCATGACCTCGGTGGTGACCGTGGCAGGGCCGCCCCCCGCCTTGTCCGTCAGCCACAGATCCAGCGCCACATTGCCGACGCCGGAATACCGCTCCACCCGGAGATCCACCGTCATGTCGAGGTTCTGCATCTGGTCCAGTCGCATGGTCACATCACTCATGCGCCCCTTGTCCCAGGGCTTGGTGCCATAGATGACCTGCGGAAAGGCCCGCACGTTCCCCTGCCAGTTCTCACGCTGTTCCCAGGCAAAGCGCGTGCCGTTGATCGTGCCGGGCGTATACTGGATCGTCTGCCAGTAATCCGTGCCGTTCTGCAGATTGCCCACGCCCCAGGTATTGTTCGAAAGCCGCCATGCGCCCACCCGGACTTCGGCAAAGGGTTGATCGAGGAAAATTGCCATCTGTCTGTTCTTGATCCGCGCCGTAAAATTGCGCCTCTATCTTCCACAGGCGCGAGTTGACCGGCAACGCTTAAACCGCGAAGATGGCCAGATCATGACCCAGCGTGCCGAAATTCATGACCGCCTTGCCACATCCTTGCGCGATGCCCGCCGCGCCCGGGGCCTGAGCCTTGATGCGGTTGCCAAATTGTCAGGCGTCAGCCGGTCCATGGTCAGCCAGATCGAACGCGGCGAAAGCTCGCCCACGGTGGCCACGCTGTGGAACCTGACGCAGGCGTTGCAGGTGGATTTTGCGGGCCTGCTGGAAGGGCGGCCCGCCGGCGGCATAGAGATTGTCCGCGCGCATGAGGCCCCGGTGATCGCCGGGCGGGGCACCGGCGTGAAGATCCGCATCCTCTCTCCGCCCGAAACCGTCGGCAAACACGAGGTATACGAGCTGATCTTCGATCCCGGCGGCGCACTGCTGTCCGACCCGCACGGGCCGGGCTGTCGCGAGCATCTGGCGGTGATCGAAGGGCAGTTGCAGGTCGAAAGCGGCGAACTGGCCGGGGATCTGGCGCAGGGCGATACCGCCCGCTATGCCGCCGACCGGCCCCATGCGATCCGGGCCGCAGCGCCCGCCCGCGCCATTCTGATCGTGCAGGACAGCTGAAACCGGGGCGGGGGCANNTCTGCCCCCCACGGCCTGCGGCCTCCCCCCGAGGGTATTTGTGCCAAGAGGAAGGGGAATCCGTTTTAGCGGATTAAATCCGCTATATTGACGGAAGCCGGATTTTGCGGCAGATTTCCGATATAACGGAATGGAGGCGGTCATGACGGAATCGGGGCGGGCAGCGTTTCTGGGGCACCTGGAGGGGATGCTGGCAGGGATCGAGGCAGAGGGGCTGATGAAGCGCGAGCGGTTGATCCACGTGCCGCAGGGCGCGCATGTCGAGGTGGCGGGGCGCAAGCTGCTGAACCTTTGCGCCAATAACTATCTGGGGCTGGCCGATGATCCGCGGCTGATCGCGGCGGCACAGGCGGCACTGGTGGAAGACGGGTTCGGCATGGCCTCTGTCCGCTTCATCTGCGGCACCCAGGGCCTGCATCGCCAGCTGGAAACCCGGCTGGCCCGGTTTCTGGGACAGGACGACAGCATTCTGTTTGCGGCCTGTTTCGATGCCAATGGCGGGCTGTTCGAACCGCTGCTGGGGCCGGAAGACGCGGTGATTTCCGACAGCCTGAACCATGCCAGCATCATTGATGGCATCCGTCTGTGCAAGGCCAGGCGCTATCGCTATGCCAATTCCGATATGACGGATCTGGAAGCGCAGCTGGTGCAGGCGCGTGCCGATGGCGCGCGGTTCATCCTGATTGCCACCGATGGCGTGTTCTCGATGGATGGCTATCTGGCGAAATTGGGCGAGATCCGCGCGCTGGCCGACCGTTACGGCGCCATGGTGATGGTGGATGATTGCCACGCCACCGGCTTCATGGGGCCGCAGGGGCGCGGCACGCCCGCCCATGCCGGGGTGACGGTGGATATCCTGACCGGGACTTTGGGCAAGGCACTTGGCGGCGCCCTGGGCGGCTATATCGCCGGGCCGCAGGCCGTGGTGGATCTGCTGCGCCAGCGCGCCCGGCCCTATCTGTTTTCCAATGCCCTGCCGCCCGCCGTGGTGGCGGCAGGTCTGGCCGCGCTGGAGATTGTGGAAGCCGCCGATGATCTGCGCGCGCAGCTGTTTGCCAATGCCGCCTACTGGCGCGCCGGCCTGCAGGATGCAGGCTTTCGCCTGCTGCCCGGCGAACACCCGATCATCCCGGTGATGCTGGGCGAGGCCAGGCTGGCGCAGGCCATGGCGGCCGATCTGTATGAGCGGGGCGTCTATGTCGCCGGGTTCTTCTTCCCGGTGGTGCCCAAGGGGCAGGCTCGCATCCGCACGCAGATGAATGCGCGGCTGACGCGGGATGATCTGGATTTTGCGCTCGACGCCTTCCGGGCGGCGGGCAAGGCCGTGGGGGCGATCTGATGACCAATGAGATGAAAGCACTGGCAAAGACGCGGCCCGAAACCGGCCTGTGGATGGAAACCCGCCCGGTCCCCGAGATCGGGCCGGATGACGTGCTGATCCGCATCCGCAAAACCGGCATCTGCGGCACCGATATCCATATCTGGAACTGGGATGAATGGGCGGCGCGCACCGTGCCGCTGGGCCTTGTGACCGGGCATGAATTCGCGGGCGAGATTGTGGAACTGGGCCGCAATGTCACCGATCTGGCGGTGGGGCAAAGATGTTCGGGCGAGGGGCATCTGATCGGGCGCCACTCGCGCCAGTCCCGCGCGGGCAAGTTCCACC
>DOMY01000251.1 GCA_003509785.1 Gemmobacter sp. | reverse complement strand
GTGGTCGGTGTAGTGGATCACATCGGTCTGCAGGCGGGTGCCGATCACCAGATAGCGGGCGGGCGCGTCGGTGCGATTGTCGAGTCGGTGGCCGACCGGATGGCCCGCAGGCCAGCAGGCGGCATCGCCGGGGCGCAGGATGGTTTCGGTGTCTTCCACCAGCACCACCTCGCCTGCCAGCATGTAGATCATCTCGTCTTCGGCCTCGTGCCAGTGGCGGCGGCCCGAGGTCGATCCGGGTGGCAGTTCCTCGATGAAGGCGCCGAACTGCGTCAGCCCGCCGGGATCGGAGAGCAGCTGATAGTTGTAGGGGCCAAGGCCGCCGCCGAGGATCGGATGGGCAGTATCGGTTTCGGTGACGAAGGGGGGCGGCGCGAGTTTCGGCATCAGCGCGGCCCCGCCCAGTCGGTGCCATCCTTGTAGGTGAAGCGGGCGGTGCCGTCTGCCATCTCGACCTTCAGATCGACATCGGAATAGGTGGCAATCTCGCGCGGGGCCTTGCTGCCCACCACCAGGAAGGTGGCCGGTTCAGCGCTGCGGTTGATGAAATGATGGCCATCAGCCAGGCCCGCCGGAAAGGCCGCGCAATCGCCCGGGCCCATTTCGGTTTCGCCCGCATCCTGCACCAGCGTGCAGGTGCCCGTCAGCACCATCACGAATTCATCCTCGTGCAGGTGCCAGTGCCGCAGGCTCGACAGGGCGCCCGGCTCCAGCCGCACCAGATTGACCCCGAACTGCGTCAGCCCGCCCGCCTGGCCCAGCCGCAGCGAGGAGCGCCCGGCCATCATCGCGGCATAGGGTTCGGGGTAGATCGAGCCGGTCTTTACCGGAACGGTGTTCAGATCAATCTTGGGCATCGGATCCTCCACGCTGCGGTGCGAAGGGTCAGATGATCTGCCTTCGCGGAACCGGAATCCCTGCCACACCCGGCAGAGAGAATTTCAGAACCTCGGCCGCTTCGACGCGCAGCCGTTTGCGGCTTTCGCGGCAGTGATAGATCATGTCGGCATGATCCAGCAGCGCCCCCGCCGCATCCTTGTGCAACCAGCGCACCCAGACGCGGAACAGGCCCCGCCGGGGAATTTCGATCGACAGGATCTCGGCTTCGGAAGAGGTGATCCCGGCGCTGTGGCGTAGCTGCTGCACATCCTGCAGAAAGCCGATCATGTCTGACGGGCGCACGAAGCGCAGTTCGCGCTCGGCCAGCCAGACTGTCATCGGGAAATCGCAGAATGACACGGCCTCGACCAGATCGCCCGCGCAAAGCGCGTCGATCTTGGCCTGCATCATGTCTTTCACGCGCGTAAACACCGACCCACCCGGCCTGAGATCTTCCAACGGCAGCCATCCCCGCGGGGGGCATGGCATTGCTACCACAGGGAGAATAGCAGCCGGACATGGTTTTGTCACACCCTCTCGATGATCGTGGCGGCCCCCATGCCGCTGGCGATGCACAGCGTGGCGAGGCCGGTGGATTTTCCGGTGCGTTCCAGCTCGTCCAGCAGGGTGCCGATGATGATGGCGCCGGTGGCACCCAACGGGTGCCCCATGGCGATCGACCCGCCATTGGGGTTCACCTGCGCCGGATCCACATCGAAGGCCTGCATGAAGCGCAGCACCACGCTGGCAAAGGCCTCGTTCACCTCGAACAGGTCAATGTCCGAAATCGCCATGCCGCTGTCGCGCAGGATTTTCTCGGTCACCGGCACCGGCCCGGTCAGCATGATCGTCGGATCGGTGCCGATCTTGGCCGTGGCGCGGATCCGGGCGCGGGGTTTCAGCCCATGGGCGCGGCCGAAATCGGCATTGCCGATCAGCACGGCCGCCGCACCATCCACGATGCCCGAGCTGTTGCCCGCGTGGTGGATATGGTCGATCCGTTCCAGATGCGGGTATTTCATCAGGGCGATCTTGTCGAAACCGGGCATCACCTCGCCCATGTCCTTGAAACTGGCTTTCAGCGCGCCAAGCGCTTCGGCCGTGGTGCCGGGGCGCATGTATTCATCGTGATCCAGAATGGTCAGCCCGTTGCGATCCTTCACCGGCACGACAGAGCCCGCAAACCGGCCCGCCGCCCAGGCCGCTGCCGCGCGGCGCTGGCTTTCCACGGCAAAGGCATCGGCCTGGGCGCGGGTAAAGCCATATTCGGTGGCGATGATATCGGCGGCAATGCCCTGCGGCACGAAATGGGTTTTCATCGCCAGCGCCGGATCGACGGCAATGGCCGCGCCATCGCTGCCCATGGCGACCCGGCTCATCATCTCCACGCCACCTGCGATATAGGCGGCACCGGCGCCGCCCTTCACCTGATTGGCCGCGATATTCACCGCCTCCATCCCGCTGGCACAGAAACGGTTGATGGCCAGCCCGGGGATCGACTGATCGAGATCCGAGGCCAGCACGGCAGACCGCGCCAGACAGCCGCCCTGTTCGCCCACCTGGGTGACATTGCCCCAGATCACATCCTCGACCGCGTGCCCCACCAGCCCGTTGCGGGCGGCCAGCGCGTTCAGAATCCCCGCCGACAGCCCGACCGACGTAACCTCGTGCAAGGCGCCGTCCGGGCGGCCCTTGCCCCGCGGGCTGCGGATCGCGTCATAGATGAAAGCCTCGGTCATCATATCCTCCCGTCGATGTGGAGCCAGCCTAGCAGCCCCGCCGTCCCAATGTGCAAATGCCGTCACGTCGCGAAAAGGGTGACGTGGGTATCACGTCACGTCACTTTCCGCGGCCCGTTCAGGCCCGGTCTGACGGGTTGCCGGGCATCAGGTCATAGGGATGTTTCCAGCCGGGCAGGGCGGCGATCCGGTCCAGCCAGCGGTCGACATGCGGCCAGTCGGCCCGGGAAAAGCCAAAGGGCTCGGGGTAATACAGGTAGGAACAGCAAGACAGATCGGCCACCGTGACGCCCTCGCCCCCCGCCAGCCAGTCACGCCCGGTCAGCTGCGCCTCCAGCACGGCATAGGCGGCCTTCACGCGCCCCTGCGTGAAGGCGATCACTTCGGCAGGGCGCTTGTCCGCGGGCAGGAAATTCATCAGGAAGCGCAGCATCCCCGCCTGGGACGACAGCTTGTGATTGTCCCACAGTACCCAGCGCCAGATTTCCTTCTGCTCGGCCGTCGAGGCCCCGCCCAGCTGCCCGGTCTTTTCCGCGATGTGATAAAGGATATTGCCCGATTGCGTCAGCACCTCGTCGCCATCCACCAGAACCGGACATTCACCCATCGGATTCAGGGCACGGAACGCAGGGCCGCGGGTTTCGCCGTTGAAGAAATCNNACCGCCGGGGGCTTCACGCCCCCGGACCCCCGTGGGGTATTTCTGCCAAGAGGAAGAACGATTTGTTAACCGGAATCAATGCAGACTTGCCCCCGTGGTACAGGCTGGGGAGCCGATGGCCACCCAAGGGGAAGCCTCATCCCGATAACCGCATAGCCAAGGCGCGAAGCGGGGTGGGGTGGACCATCGCAAAGAGGCTGCTTCCTCTTGGCCTAAATACCCTCCCTCCGAAGGCATCCACTGCGGGTGTCGCGCAGGTGTTTGGGGGGATCAGGGCCGGGGGATCAGCGTTTGCGATCCGCGAGTTCGGAATTGAACAGCCGCATCCGGTGGGTCAGATTGTCCATGTTGATCACGCTGGTCCAGTTTTCGAACAGGAAAGACAGCGCCTCGCCCTCGTCCAGACCGGCCTCCTGGGCGAACTGACGCAGACGGCGATAGCCGTCTTCCGTCATGGCAACGGGAAAGCGGCGGGTCAGGCGTNNTTTTGCCCGGCAATGTGGCCGAATTCAGAACGCCGCCTGCAAAAGGCGGCGTCCCGAACGGGTCTTTCAGAAAGCCTCGGCGCTCAGCGCCATCACCGGATCGGCGCCGCTTTCGATGCGGGCCAGGTGCATCGCACAGGCGGGCAGCTGGCGCGCCATGTAATAGCGCCCGGTCGCGATCTTGGTTTCATAGAAGGCCTTGTCTTCCGCCCCGCCATCCAGCGCGGTGAAGGCGGCTTTTGCCATGCGCGTCCACATCAGGCCAAGGCAGACATGGCCCATCAGATGCATGAAGTCATAAGACCCCGACAGAGCCGCATTAGGGGATTTCATGCCGTTCTGCATGAAGAACATCCCCGCTGCCTGCATCTGTTTCGAGGCCGTCTTCAGCGCCTCGGCAAAGGGGGCCATCCGTGCATCGCCGTCATGGGCCTTGCATTCGGCCTTCACCATCTCGAAGAACGCCATCACATGCTTGCCGCCATCGGTGGCCAGCTTGCGCCCCACCAGATCCAGCGCCTGCACGCCATTGGCGCCTTCATAGATCTGGGCGATCCGGGCATCGCGCACGAACTGGCTCATGCCCCATTCCTCGATATAGCCATGCCCGCCATAGATCTGCTGGGCCTGCACCGCCATTTCAAAGCCCTTGTCGGTCTGAAAGCCCTTGATGACCGGGGTCAGCAGGCCCACCAGCCCGTCGGCTGCCGCATCGCCAGAGCGGTGATAGCGGTCAATCAGCGCGGCGCCCCAGAAGGTCAGGGCGCGGGCGCCTTCGACAAAGCTTTTCTGATCCATCAGGTTGCGGCGGATATCGGGATGCACGATCAGCGGATCTGCGGGGCCTGCCGGGTTCTTTGCCCCGGTCACGTCGCGGCCCTGCAGGCGGTCCTTGGCATAGGCCAAAGCGTTCTGATAGGCGGCCTCGGCCACCGCATAGCCTTGCAGGCCCACGCCCAGCCGCGCCTCGTTCATCATGGTGAACATGGCGCGCATCCCCTTGTGCAGATCGCCCAGCAGCCAGCCGGTCGCGCCATCATAGTTCATCACGCAGGTGGCATTGCCGTGGATGCCCATCTTCTCTTCGATCTTGCCGACCGACACGGCGTTGCGCGCGCCAAGGCTGCCATCGGCGTTGACCATGAATTTCGGCACGATGAACAGCGAGATGCCCTTGGTGCCCGCCGGCGCATCCGGCAGGCGCGCCAGCACCAGGTGCACGAT
>DOMY01000105.1 GCA_003509785.1 Gemmobacter sp. | reverse complement strand
CGTCACTTCGGGTTCCGGCGCCAGCCGATCCAGCCGGGCCAGTTCCAGCACGGCATTGATCTGTTCCAGCGCGGTCTGTGCCCCGGAACCGGCGATTTCAACGAACCGGGCCTGACGCGCATCCAGCGGCGTGGTGCGCTGCATCAGTTCCAGCGCGGCAATCATGCCATTCAGGGGGGTGCGCATCTCGTGGCTCATCACGGCCAGAAAGCGGCTTTTGGCCTCGGCCGCGGAAAGTGCGGCATCGCGGGCATTGCGCAGGCTGGTTTCGAACTGCCGCTGATCCGAGATATCGCGGATGAAGGCAAAGACCACCGGGCGGCCATCCATGTCGCGGTCTGCGGCCAGCACCACTTCGGCAGGAAACCGGCGGCCATCCCGGCCACGGGCAAACATCACCCCCCGGCCCGGGGGCGGCTCGCCCTGCAGGCCGCCCTCCAGAAAGCGGCGGATCTGGGGGGCCTCGTCGGGTTCGGGGCCATCGGTCAGCAGCACGCTGCGGATATCCTGGGCCAGCAAGGTTTCGCGGTCATGGCCAAAGATCGCCTCTGCCGCCGCATTCACCTGCAGGATACGCCCGTCGGAGGTGGCGACGATCACCCCATCCAGCGCGGCGGCCAGCGTCTTTTCCAGATTGGATCGCATCCGCTCGGCCCTGCGGCCCCGCAGGCGCAGTTGCACCGAAAGCCGCAGCATCAGCACCGAAGTGCCGACCAGCAGCACGATGAGCAACAGCGCCACAACGGCAAAGCGCGTCAGCAGGCCGCGCAGCTGTACGCGTTCGGCGGCATTGCTTTCCACCAGCAGGGCAAGGGAAGAAACGGCGAACTGCCGGGCACTGTGCCGCATCCCCGCAAGTTCATCGCCCACCGATGCCAGGGCCGTTTGCAGGGCCGGGTCCGGCAGGGCCATCATCAGCTCGATCTCCTGCGTGAGGCGCAGGACATGGCGCCAATCATCATTGTCGCGCTGTGGCTGCAATGGGCCGGGCTGGGCCAGATGGCCCGAAATCACGTTCAGCCTGCTGAGATAGATGTCGAAGGCCCGACGCAGCCTGCGATAATCTGCCGGAGCCGCAGCAGGTTCACGCGCCGACCGGACCGCCGACATCAGCTTCAGCACCTCGACTTCCAGCTGGGTGACAAGCCAGGTGTTGTTATCTGTCTGCGCGCTCTGCGCCTCGTCCAGCTTGATGCTGACGCGATAGCCATTGACCGTCAGCAGGGCGATACCGATCAATACGACGCCCAGCACAGGCCAAAGCCAGGTCAGCAGCGATGTGGCTGTCGGATCTTCCGAGGACAGACCTGCCTTGTGTTCCGTCGGCTGCGTCACGGGCCAAGTGCCCTCACTTCCACCAATTGCCATACGCTGGCGGCATAAACCTCTTCGGCCTGATAGACGAGATCCGAATCGAAGGGATAGATCACCCAGAGCGGCCCGTTGTCCCGCACCCCGAACAGCGCGCCGTCACGCCGGGTGGCCACGATGGGGGCGGTATCCGTCAGCTCTTCGACCGAAAGCTCGACGGAATATTCGTTCAGCGCCTGCAGGCTGATCTTGCCCGACAGGATACCGGCCTCGGCCAGGATGTGGCGCAATGCGGGGCCGGAAAACTGCGATGGTGCCTCTGTCCAGAGCGTGCCGGTTTCAAAGGTGACCTGCGGCAGGCTGTCCAGCGCCAGACGGTCGAACCCATGCGCCTGTCCCGTTGCATCGGTGACCGTCAGCAGAACCTCCTTTGCGTCAGACTGCTGCGCGGGGGCCGCAGAGACCAGTCCCGCCAGTAATGCCGCCACCAGAAGCCCGAACCAGCCCCATCTTTCCCGAACCAGCCACATACCAGACCCCATGCCCCACCAGACGAATCCTTGTCAGTCTAGCTGCCTGGCGGGGCGTGTTCACATTATCTTATGGGCTATGGCAAGGCGGCGAAGGTCGTGCTGGACCTAGATTTCGCGCAGCAGACGCAGCGCATCATAGATGGCGGCATGGATGTTGCGCGCCTCGACCGCGTCGCCGATGCGGTACAGGCAGAAGCCTGCGGGCCCCCTGCCCTTCGGTTGCGGCAGGCCTGCGATCAGCGCCTCGTGATCCACAGCACCAAGGTTCTGCGACTGCGGTTTCAGATCGAAGTACAGATCGGCCAGCGGCTGGGTGCCGTGGTTGATCACCACCTGATCCACCTGACGCTCTTTGCGGACCGGCATGTAATCCGAACCGACCACGGCCTTCAGCGCATTGCCCTCCCGCTCCACCCCGGTCAGGCGATAGGTCACGGTGAAGGTTACCGGCTTGTCCTGCATGGTGCGGATGTAGGGGACAAGGTTCATCCCCATCACCTCGGGCGCGAAGCTGCGGTCTGGGGTCATCACCTCGACCGTGGCGCCCGCCTCCAGCAGCTTTTCGGCCGCCTGCAGCGCGACATGATCGCCCGCGGCATCGAAGAGCAGCACGTTCTGGCCCGGCTTCACATCCCCCGACAGAATATCCCAGGAGCTGACCGTCAGATCCGCCCCGGGCAGATCGGGCACATCCGGCAGCCCCCCGCTGGCGATGATCACCACATCGGGTTGCAGGGCCAGAATATCTGCAGCTTCCGCCCAAGTGTTGAAGCGGAACTCCACATCCCGTGCCGCACATTGCGCCATGCGCCAGTCGATGATGCCGATCATTTCGGACCGGCGTTTGGTCTGGGCGATCAGGCGCACCTGCCCACCCGGCTGATCTGCGGCTTCGAAGACGACGACGCGGTGCCCGCGCTCGGCCGCCACGCGGGCAGCCTCCAGCCCGGCCGGGCCTGCGCCCACCACAGCCACGGTCTTGCGCACTGGAGCCGGGGCGATGGCATGGGGCTGTTCCGCCTCGCGCCCGGTGGAGGGGTTATGGATGCACAGCGCCATGCCCCCCTGATAGATCCGGTCCAGGCAATAGGTGGCGCCGACACAGGGGCGGATGTCATCCTCGCGCCCGTCGCGGATCTTTTGCACNNTATGCGGATCGGCCATATGGGCCCGGGTCATCCCCACCATATCCAGCACGCCAGCGGCGATGGCATGCCGCGCGGTGGCCACATCGGGAATACGGCTGGCATGGAAGGTGGGCAGGCCCACCTCGGCGCGCACCCGGCCCGCGAAATCCAGATGCGGGGCAGAGCGCATCCCCTGCAGCGGGATTACATCAGACAGCGCCGCATCGGTGTGGATGCGCCCGCGAATGACATTGATGAAGTCGATCAGCCCGGCCGACTTGAAGCGCCGTGCCATTTCAACCCCGTCGTCGATGGTGATGCCGCCCGGCTGCGCCTCGTCTGCCACATAGCGGATACCAAGGATGAAATCGGGGCCGACCCGCTTGCGGCAAGCCTCCAGCACCTCGGAGGCAAAGCGGATGCGATTGTCGAACGAACCGCCATAGGGGCCTTCCAGCCGGTTGGTCAGCGGGCTGAACATCTGATCCATCAGATGCCCGTACATTTCGAACTCCACCCCATCCAGATCGGCGGCTTTCATCCGCTCTGCCGCATCGGCATAATCGCGGATGACGCGGGCGATATCCCAATCCTCGATGATTTTCGGATAGGCCCGGTGCGCGGGCTCCTGCTGCGGGCCTGCGCCCAGAACCGGCAGCCAGGCGCCCTTGTCCCAGCGGGTGCGATAGCCCAGATGCGACAGCTGGATCATCACGGCCGCCCCGGCTTCGTGGCAATCATCGGCCAGACGCTTCATCCAGCCCACAACTTCATCCTTCCAGGCGAGGACATTGCTGAAGACTGGCGGGCTGTCACGGCTGACGCTGGCGGAACCGGCAGTCATCACCATGGCGACGCCCGCCTTCGCCCGTTCCAGATGATACAGGCGATAGCGGTCTTTCGGCATCCCGTCTTCGGTATAGGCCGGTTCGTGGCTGGTGGTCAGGATGCGGTTGCGCAGGGTCAGGTGGCGCAAGCGATAGGGCTGCATCAGCGGATCATTCGACATATCGGGCCTCGGGCTGGCTGTCGGTGGGCGGTTCGCATGAGGGTAGCAACCCTTCCCGTTCCGGGCCAGAAAAAAATCGACACCTGTGTTGGTTTTTGAAGCGCATCCGTCAACTTTCTTGCCGATGCCCCCCTGATCGCCTATCCTGCGGCCATGACCGAACACCCGACAGAACGCGGCCGGCGCGGCACACCCGATCTTTGGCTGGAAGCCGCGCATGGACTTTTGCTGGAAGGCGGGGTCGAAGCGGTGAAGGTTGCGCCGCTGGCGCAGCGCCTGAATCTGTCGCGCACCAGCTTTTATCACCATTTCCCCGACCGCGAGGCCCTGCTGACCGCGCTGCTGGCCCGGTGGGAGGCGCAGAATACCGCAACCCTGACGGCCCGCAGCACGGCCTATGCCGAAACGCTGGCCGAGGCGATGCTGAATGTCTTTGACTGCTGGCTGGACGCGGCATTGTTCGACAGTGCGCTGGAATTTGCCATGCGCAACTGGGGGCTGACGGACCCTGGGGTGGCTGCCCGGTTGCAGGCCGCCGATGCCGCCCGGCTTGCGGCGCTGACGGCCATGTTCCGTCGTTTTGTCCAAAGCGATGCCGAGGCCGACACCCGCGCCCGCGTGGTCTACCTGACACAGATGGGTTATATCGCATTGCGCAGCCAGGAGCCGCTGAGCCTGCGCCTGCAGCGCATCCCGACCTATGTGCAGGCCTTTACCGGCACCACCGCCACCGATTCTGAAATCGCCCGCTTTACCGCGCGGCATCAGCCCGATGCAGGGTGAGGCGCAAAAGTTTTCGAAAACTTTTGCAAAATCCTTCGAAGGAATTTGCGGTCAGGTCAGCCGCGACAGCAGTGCCATCAGCGTCGCCCGCTCGCCCGGGTTCAGCGGCGCCAGCGCCACCACCATTGCCTCTTCCGCAGGGGCATAAAGCCTGCGCACCAGAGCGCGGCCCTTATCGGTGATTTCCACCGTCAGGCGCCGCTTGTCTGCCGGATCGGCCGTGCGGCGCACATAGCCCAAAGCCTCCAGCCGCCGCACCACACCCTTGACCGTCGCCGCATCCATCGAAGCCTCGCGGCCCAGCAGATTCTGGCTCAGCGGCCCCATCTGATCCAGCCGCACCAGCGAGGCGAATTGCATGGTCGTCACTTCGGGCAGCAGGCGGGCAAAGATGGCCTGATACCGCTGCACCGCGCGGCGCAGCTGATAGCCGTATTGCTCTTCCAGCAGGTATGGGCGTTCATGTTCCGTCACGCTGCTGCGATAGCGGGCGAAGGCGTATCAGGCAAGCAGAATGGCACAGCAAAAAGGGCGGCGCGACAGCACCGCCCCCTTGTGCAGAAAGCTGCGATCAGTCGCGCAGCAGTTCGTTGATCGAGGTTTTCGACCGTGTCTGGGCATCGACCTTTTTCACGATCACCGCGCAATAGAGGTTGATGCCGTTCTTCGACGGCATGGAACCCGCCACCACCACCGAACCGGCAGGCACTTCGCCATACATCACGGCGCCGGTTTCCCGATCGACGATCTTGGTGGATTTGCCGATGAACACGCCCATGCCCAGCACCGAACCTTCGCGCACGATGCAGCCTTCGACCACTTCGGAACGGGCGCCGATAAAGCAGTTGTCTTCGATGATGGTGGGGCCGGCCTGCANNCCCTTGGCGATATGCGCCGATTTGCGCACGATGCAGTTCGGCACGGCGCGGAAGCCGGCGCTGCGGAATTCTGCCTCGCCCCAACCGTGAAACTTGCTGTCGACCTTGTCCCACCAGCTGCTGCCCTGCGGGCCACCCGATTGCAGACCCATGTCCTGCAGGCGGAAGCCCAGCAGCACCGCCTTCTTGGCCCATTGGTTCACATGCCAGTCGGCGCCACGTTTTTCGGCCACGCGCAGGGTGCCTGCCCCCAGGGCCTCCAGCGTGGATTCCACGGCGTCGCGGGCTTCGCCCTTGGTGGCCGGGGTGATCGCATCGCGCGCCTCCCAGGCGGTTTCGATGGCGGCTTCCAATGCGGCATTGGACATGGGGCATCCTTTCCTGTGGCGGCAAATCGCCCGAAGCTATAGACGGCCCCCACGCCCCGCGCAACGCTACAGGAGCCGCAAGACCGATGACCGAAGAGACCCGTGCCCATCCGTTCCGCGACAGCCAGCAGGATGTGGCCGCCAGCCGCCGCATCCCCGCCTTGCCGCAGACCCGGGCGCCGGCCTACCGGCTGGCCTTTGCCGACATGGATTTCCTGACGCGCGAAGAACTGCGCCCGGTGCGGTTGCAGCTTGAATTGCTGAAGCCGCAGATGGTGATGGATGAGCGCGGCATCCAATCGACCATTGTGCTGTTCGGCGGCGCACGGATTCCGGCGCCGGATCAGCGGGAGGCGGCCAAAACCCCAATGCTGGCCGAGCTTTCGGTCTATTATGAAGAGGCACGCCGCTTTGCCCGGATCATGACCGAGCGCAGCATGGAGAGCTATGGCCGCGACAATGTGATTGCCACGGGTGGCGGGCCGGGCGTGATGGAGGCGGGCAACCTTGGCGCGCATGAGGCGGGCGGGCAATCCATCGGATTGAACATCGTGCTGCCGCATGAACAGGCGCCCAATGCCTATGTCACCCCGGATCTGAGCTTCAACTTCCATTACTTTGCCATCCGCAAGATGCACTTTCTGATGCGGGCCCGCGCGATCTGCGTCTTTCCCGGCGGGTTCGGCACGCTGGACGAGATGTTCGAGATGCTGACCTGGCGCCAGCTCGGGCTGGGCAAGAAGCCCTGCGCCTTCCTCGACGTCAACGGCTTCTGGCNNCAGACGCGACGCATGAAGCCGGTGCCCTTCATCCTGTTCGGGCGGGCGTTCTGGGAAAAGCTCATCAACTGGCAGATGCTGGCCGAAGCGGGCACGATCAATGCCGAGGATCTGGATCTGTTCCGCTATGCCGAAACCGCAGAAGAGGCGGTGGCCATCATTGATGGCTGGCCGGTGCCCTGCTGACAGGCGCCCACGATACTGGTTCAGGCCCGCGGAACGGCAGGGTTGAAAAAACCCCCGAAGGCGGGCCTAATATCAGCGATCCCAACTGACAAAGGATAGATCGCATGTGCCTGCTGTGCCTGATGTCCACTGCCGGAACACCCGATCCCATCCCGGCGGCGGGCAGGGAGGTTTCGGATTACACCGCACTTCTGGCCTATCTGGATTACAGCTGGGGCCGCTGGAACGCGACCGAGCGGCTGCGCACGCCGGTGATTGTCAGTTACACATTTACCGAAACGGCTGATCTGCCCAGTTTGGCTGAATTCGATCCTTATGGATCTGACGGCTATTTTTCCTTCAATGCTGATCAGCGCGACGCCTTCCGGCAGGCGGCCGAAATTCTGGAAAAGATGGCGGGCGTCGTGATGGTGGAAAAACCCGGCGCCGAGGCGATGATCAATGTCTTCAACTCTGACGGCAGCCAGTGGTCGGGCTGGGCCAATTACCCTTCGGTCAGCGAATATGGCAGTTCGGGGGGCAATCTGGTGCTGGATTACCCGGCAGGCACCAATTACCGCCCCGGAACAGATGCCTTTCAGGTGATGCTGCACGAACTTGGCCATGCCATGGGGCTGAAACATCCGTTCGAGGGATCGGTTCAACTGATCGACAGGTTCGACAATACCTATAATACGCTGATGTCCTATGACTGGTCGGGCGGCACGAAAAGCGGGTTCAGCCATCTGGATGTGGATGCGCTGACCCATCTTTATGGCACGCAGGCCAATACGACCGGCTGGCGGATGAGCTGGGGCGCAGATGAGTTTCGCCTGACCGCCTCGGGCCGGGCTGAATTTCTGATCACCCTGCCCAATGAACGCAATGTGGTGCGGGCAGCCGGTGGCAATGACACGGTGCTGGGCGGCAGCGAAGCGGATCGCATCTGGGGCCAATCGGGCCATGACACGCTGCGCGGCGCCTATGGCGATGACAAGATCTATGGCGGCGCGGGTGCAGACAGGCTGGAGGGCGGCCATGGCTCTGACACGCTGCTGGGCGGTGCTGGGGCGGACAAGCTCAGCAACGGAACGGCCGACGCCCAGACCTATGGTGACAGCGATATCCTGCGGGGCGAGGCGGGGAATGACCGTCTTGCCCAATTCGGCAGCACGGCAAATCTGTATGGCGGCGCGGGCAATGACACGCTGACGGCCACCGGCGCCAATGTCCGCGTGTTTGGCGATGGGGGCGCCGATGTCATCGTGATCCGCGACAGTTCTGCCGAAATCTGGGGTGGTGCCGGAGATGATATCCTGCGGCTGGATGGCTATGATGCCACATTGCGGTATGACGCGCCGAACCAGAGCGGGCGCGACAAGGTGTTCGGGTTTGATATCTATGGCGACCAGATCGCTTTCGGCAGCAGGTATGATGCCACCGACCTGAGTTTCAGTCGCGCGGCAGGGGGCAAGCTGTTGCTGGAAATCGGCAAGACCGCGATCCTGTTTGCCGATCTGCGCTTTGCCGAGGCCACCAGCCTGCAGATTGACTTTGCCTGAACAGGATCACGCGGCCGGCGGCAGATGCGGGCGCAGCCAATCGGGCGCAAGCTCGACACGCTCACATCCCGAAAATTCAGCCAGCCGCTGCAACTCTGCCTCCAGCCGGGTGCGGCGCTGGTTGCCCATGGCGATGCCCGCCTCGGGCCAGAAGGCCCGCAGGCGCAATACGCTTTCATCGCGATGGGCCTTGGCATCCAGCCGCCCGATCAGGCGCGCACCTTCCAGCACCGGAAAAACGTAATAGCCAAATCGGCGCTTGGGTTCGGGCACGAAGACCTCGATCCGGTAGTGAAAACCGAACAGGCGTTCGGCGCGTTTGCGGTCGCGCAGGGCCGGATCGAACGGCGACAGGATGCGCAGCTGCGGCGTGGGTTCGGGCGGGATTTCCGCCAGCATCTCGGGCGGCGCGAGGGCGCGGCGCAGCTGGCCATCGGCACCTTCCACCTGAACTTCAATCACCTCGCCACGCTGCAGGGCGGCAGCGCACCAGATCTTGGCATGATCTGGCGACAGTGCATTCCAATAGGCCGCAAGCTCGCCAGGGCTGCCAAAGCCCAGATGCCCCAGCGCAGACCGGAACGCCCAATCTTCGGCCGCATCCTCCGCAACCTCGGCCTGACGCCATTCTGCGGGGATCACCCGCTCTGTCAGATCATAGATCTTGCGGAACCCCTCGCGCCGGGTGACGGACAGTTCGCCCACGCGCCACAGATATTCCAGCGCGGCCTTTGATGGATGCCAATCCCACCAACCGCCCTTACCGCGCGTCTCTCCCTCGCCCACATCGGCAGAGCTGACGGGGCCATGATCCGCGATCCGCTGCAAGACCGCGTCGAATTTTTCGTGAAAGCCTGCACGTTGCCACCCTGTCCAGCGTTCGACCAGGCGGCTGCGATCGCGGTCGAAGCGATGCTTCCAGTAGGGAAAGAGTTCCACCGGCAGGATATAGGCATCATGTGTCCAGTGTTCCCACAGCCCCCGATCCCGTTCGATCAGCCGTGCCAAGGATTCGGAGCGGTAGCTGCGGCGGCGCGACCAGAGAATCATCTGATGCGCCCGCTCGACCGTGTTGATGCTGTCCACCTGTACAAAACCGATACGTCGGATCAGCGCCGCCAGCGCCGCCCCTGCGGCTGGGCCGGTGGGCCGTTCCGCCAACGCATGGCGATCCAGAAAGATGCGCCGGGCGACGGCATTGGTAATCAGGGGCAANNGATGAAAGACTTCAGCCCAAATTGTTATCAGAGACATGGTTGCGGCGGGCGCAACAAAGTTTACCTTTAAACTAAGCCAATTCACGGCTTTCACCCCACACCATTTTCAATTGACCGGAGAAGGCATTGCACCACGCCACGCCCCTGATAACCACGATTGTTGCAGGCCTTGGCCTTGCCTTCCTTTTTGGGCTGGCGGCGCAACGTCTGCGCCTACCCCTAATCGCAGGCTATCTGTTTGCAGGCATGGTGATCGGTCCTTTCACGCCAGGATATGTGGCCAATCAGGCATTGGCCACCGAATTGGCCGAGATCGGGGTGATCTTGCTGATGTTCGGGGTTGGTCTGCATTTTTCGGTCAAGGAGTTGATGTCGGTCAAGACCATCGCCATCCCCGGCGCCCTGGGTCAGATTGCCGTGGCGACAGCGGCAGGCACCGGATTGGGCTGGATGATGGGATGGGGGCTGGGCGCCGGGCTGATTTTCGGGCTTGCCCTGTCGGTTGCATCCACGGTCGTGTTGCTGCGCGCCTTGCAGGAGCGAGATCTGGTGGAAACACAGCGCGGCCGCATCGCCGTAGGCTGGCTGGTCGTCGAGGATCTGGCCATGGTTCTGGCGCTTGTGATGATTCCGCCACTGGCAGGCCTGCTGGGCGGGCGCGAAGTTCCCGTAGAGGAAAGCGCCGCACAGGTGGCGCGGATCGGCATCGGCCCGATTGCGGCAACCTTGCTGATAACGGCCGCCAAGGTTTCGGCCTTTGTTGCCATCATGCTGGTTGTCGGGCGTCGGCTGATCCCCTGGCTGCTGGAATATGTGGCGGGCACCGGATCGCGCGAATTGTTCCGCCTGTCGGTTCTGGCCATTGCCCTGGGGGTCGCCTACGGCTCGTCCACCATCTTTGGCGTGTCTTTCGCGCTAGGGGCGTTCTTTGCGGGCATGGTCATGGCGGGATCGACGCTGTCCGCCCAGGCGATGAAGGATGTAATGCCGCTGCGCGACGCCTTTGCCGTATTGTTCTTCGTATCCGTCGGGATGCTGTTCAACCCGCTGGTTCTGATCGAAAATCCGCTGGCAGTTCTGGCGACCGTTCTGGTCATTCTGCTGGTCAAATCACTGGCCGCCTGGGGCATCATGCGCGCATTCGGCCATGATGATGAACGCGCACTGACCATCGCCGCAAGTCTGGCCCAGATCGGGGAGTTTTCATTCATCCTGATCGTGATGGGCGTCAACCTTGCGATCGTGCCGCAAGTGGCCAGCGATCTGGTGGTGGCGGGCGCCATGGCGTCGATCCTGATCAACCCGCTGCTGTTCCGCCTGATCGACCGGAAGTTCCCGGCACGGCCAAAGCCGGAACAGACGGCCTGAGCTGACACCGGCAAGCCGGGCTGTTACAGCCCGGCCTCGGCAGCAATTTCAGCGCGGCTTTTCCGCGACCGTTCGGTGGCCGATTTCAGCTGACCACAGGCTGCCATGATATCTTCGCCGCGCGGTGTGCGGATCGGCGAGGCATAACCTGCCTTGTAGACGATATCGGCAAAAGCCTCGATCCGTTCCCAATCGGAACGCTCATAGGGTGCGCCGGGCCATTCGTTGAAGGGAATGAGGTTGATCTTGGCCGGGATCCCCTGAATCAGCTTCACCAGACGTTTGGCATCGGCATCAGTATCGTTCACACCTTTCAGCATGACATATTCAAAGGTGATGCGTTCGCTGTTCGACAGGCGCGGGTAGTCGCGCAGGGTGTTCAGCAGGGTTTCGATGTTCCATTTCTTGTTCACCGGCACCAGCTTGTCGCGCACCGCGTCGGTGGTGGCATGGAAGCTGACGGCCAGCAGGCAGCCGATCTCTTCGGCCGCGCGCGCGATTTCCGGCACGATCCCCGAGGTGGACAGCGTGATGCGGCGGCGCGACAGGCTCAGCCCCTCGCCATCCATAACCACCTTCATGGCATCGCGGACGTTTTCGAAATTATACAGCGGCTCGCCCATGCCCATCAGCACCACATTGCTGATCCGGCGGGTTTCATCCTTGGGGGCGCCAGGCACCGGCCATTCCCCCAGATCGTCGCGCGCCAGCATCACCTGACCGACAATTTCCCCCGCCGTCAGGTTGCGCACGAGCTTTTGCGTGCCCGTATGGCAGAAGGAACAGGTCAGCGTGCAGCCCACCTGCGACGAGATACACAGCGTGCCACGCGTTTCTTCGGGGATATAGACAACCTCGACCTCATGCCCGCCTGCGATGCGCACCAGATATTTGCGGGTGCCATCGGCAGAAATCTGGCGGGTCACGAGTTCCGGCAGATCAACCACGAAGTTATCGGCCAGAAGGCTGCGATAATCTTTGGCCAGATTGGTCATCTGCGCGAAATCACGCACGCCCCAGTGATAGATCCACTGCCAGACCTGCCCCACACGCATATTGGCCTGCCGTTCGGGCGTACCGGCTGCGATCAGTGTGTCGCGCAACTGGTCGCGCGTCAGGCCGACAAGGTTCTGCTTGCCGCCCTCGGGCAGCTTGCGTGGGATTGTCAGCACGTCTTGCGTGATCGGGGCTATCGGGGCGGTCATGGGCGGATTCCTTCGGGTGAAGGGGCGGTATACAGCAATTTATGGCCTTTGCCAAACGGGGCAGGTGGAAAATAGGGTTGCAGCCGCTGCAATGCAAAAGGCCGCCCGAAGGCGGCCCGCACAGGTCGCGAAAAGCAGATCAGCTGCAACGCTTGGCCGCATCCTCTGTTGCGGCGGTAAAGCCGCGCAGCGAGAAGGTGTCTTTCGTCACCGTACCCCGGCCCGACCGGGCGGTGAGAATGGCACTGGCGCCCCGTTTCATCGCGGCCACGATGGCGGCATCCTGATCGGCATTGGCTGTCCAGGCAAATTCGCCATCGGTGAACAGTTCGAACACGGTGCCGCTGACATCCATGCTGACGGTTGACCCCTGTGCGAAGGGATAGCCGCCGGTAAAGCTGACCTCGCCACGGCCGCTGTTGCCCGACCGATAGGTGACAAACAGCAGGATTTCGCTGCGCTGTGCCTGCACCGGCTTGCCGTCGCGGGTGTTCACGGTTTCCTTGGGGCTGGAAACACCCCAACATTCGGCAGGTTTGCCGTCCTTCGGTTCGCTGAAAACCGACCAGTCGGTCATCACAGCAACCTGATTGGTGGATTCTTGCGCCGTGACTGCGGTTGCCGCCATCAGAACCAGCGCGGCGCCGCCGAGGGTGCGTGCGAAAAGGGAAGTCATGTCCGTCAGCCTCCAGCCGATATGCCTGTGACCCCACCTGCCGAACGCCGTTTGCCCGGCCTTTTGCCTTGGCAGGCGGGATTTTTACCCGATATCCCTGCATAACGTGAAAATGGCAAGGCGCGAAAGGCGGATGCGCCAAGAATCGCGCATCTGTGAGGAAAACGGCATGACAAAAGCGGTTCCGATGGTCGAAATCTGGCGAGGTGGGCTGCTGGAAAGCCTCCATTCCGGCCATGCGGTGATCTGCGCCGCGGATGGCAGTGTGGTCGAGGCCTGGGGCGACCCGGGCGCAGTGATCTATCCGCGCTCGTCCTGCAAGATGCTGCAGGCACTGCCGCTGGTAGAAAGTGGTGCTGCGGATGCTGCCGGGCTGACACCGGCGCAGCTGGCGCTGTCTTGTGCCAGCCATCAGGGCGCCGCGCTGCATGTGGATGCCGTCGGCTGCTGGTTGAGGGATCTTGGGCTGAGCGAGAGCGATCTGCGCTGCGGCGCGCATGAACCCTATGACCGGGCAGAGCGCGACCGGCTGATCCGCAGCGATGAAACGCCTTGCCAGTATCACAACAATTGTTCCGGCAAACATGCCGGGTTCCTGACGATGAACCGGCATCTTAAGGCCGGGCCGGATTATGTGGAACCGGATCATCCGTTGCAGCAGGCCATCCGTGCGGCCTTTGAGGATGTGACGGGCGAGGACAGCCCCGGTTATGGCATCGACGGATGTTCGGCGCCAAACTTTGCCACCTCTGTCGAAGGGCTGGCGCGGGCAATGGCCTGGTTTGCCGCCGCACCTGAAACAGGATCGGCACGCGACCGGGCAGCGGTGCGGCTGCGGCAGGCCATGGCCGCACATCCGGAATTTGTGGCAGGCGAAGGCCGCGCCTGCACCGAACTGATGCGCGCCATGGGCGGGCGCGTGGCACTCAAGACAGGGGCCGAGGCGGTGTTCGTGGCGATTCTGCCGGATCAGAAGCTGGGGATCGCGCTGAAGATCGTGGATGGTGCCACCCGGGCGTCTGAAGCGGCGATCTGCGGGCTTCTGGTGCGGCTGGGGGTGCTGGAGCCTGACCATCCGGCCACCCGCAAGCGGCTGAACGGTGTGCAGCGCAACTGGCGGGGATTGGAGACCGGCACGATCCGGCTGGCATCAGGATTTGCGGGCGCCTGACAACGCAAAAGGGGATGGCCCCCGCCTGCGCGGGGGCCGACCTGATTACCTGATACTCCCCCGGAAGGACGGCTGGGTTGGGGGCAATTCATCCGCCTTCCGGGTTGTCACTTGCTACAGTTTTCATTTTGCCGAAATTCGCGGCAACAATTGGAAGGGTGCAGGGCCATTGCAAGACAGATTGCGGCGGCGCCGTGTTCAACGGATGGGTTGATCTGCAAGCCGGATGGCGTAAGATTTGTGACATGACGATGATGCCCCCCGGTTCCCCCGTGCCTTTTCCCCGCGCCAGCGAGCCGGATCGGGTAAGTTTTGACCGGGCAGAGTTGGGTGCGATCCTTTCGGTTTATGGCCGGATGGTGTCCGCCGGAGAATGGCGCGACTATGGGATTTCGGCCTTGCCGGATCTGGCCGTGTTTGCCGTCTTTCGCCGCACCGCTGAAAACCCGCTGTATCGGATCGAAAAGCGCCCGAAACTGCGCAATCGTCAGGGAATGTATGCGGTGGTGGGCGAAAACGGCATGATTCTGCGGCGCGGGCATGATCTGGCTGCCGTGCTGAAAGTTCTGGAAAAGAAGCTGATCCGGCCGATCGAGTGACCCCGGCGACAGAGGGGGCGCTGCCCCCGTCACCTGCGGTGACTCCCCCGGGGTATTTGTGCCAAGAGGAAAGGGTCAGGCCAAAATCCGGCGCCGGTGCGTGACCGGGCCGCCACCACTTGCCGCGATGCGGGCGACTGCGCCGACAATATCTTCTTCGATCACCGCCATGGCGGCGGCCGTGGCATGAATCATCCGGTCGGGCGACAGGACAAGGGCCACATGGCCTTTCCAGAACAGCAGATCGTTCCGGCGCAGAGGCGCGCCGTCTGGGACCGGNNGTACCGAACAATCAATGCCCGCACGGGAATTGCCGCCCCAGAGATAGGGGCTATGCAGCAGCCCCTGTGCCACGGTCGCCGGATCGGCAAACCAGTCGCCCAAAGCGCGCAGATGCATCAATGGCACGAACCCTTCCGGCGTTTCGGCCCAATCATCGCTGCATCCGATGACCTGCAGCCGGGCGCCCAGGGGCAGCGCCGTGATTTCGGGGTGCTGCACCTTCGGCCCTGAATAGAGATGGGTTCCGGGGGTTGCGACCCAATGGGTGGCAGGCTGCGGCGCAATGGCCAAGTTATCTTCGGGCAGGTAGCCGCAATAGCCATCCTTTGCCGCCTGCAGGAAGGCCCAGCCCCCGGCACGGTCGATCACCGTGACGGCATCGCCCCAAAGCAGCTGCCGATCCCTTGCCCCGCCCGGCGCCCTGAGCAGGTCAGCGGTGCCCTGTTTGACGGTGGCCCGTTCACCAGCGGTGTAATGCGGCGCATCGACAATGCCGCGCAGGCTGTCGAGCGCAGCATTGGCGTTGGCGGGGGTCAGGCGGCGATCCATCGGTTCAGAACCCGAGCATCTGCGGCAGACCGTTCAGGATCGCCCGCGCCCCCTGCCCCACCCCCCCTTTCGGCCGTGCCGGGGCATCCGTGGGCGTATGGCCGTAAATGTCAAAATGCATGTAGCGGGGATGATCGGCAAAGCGGCGCAGGAACAAGGCGGCCGTGATCGACCCGGCGAAGCCGAAGCCCGGCGCATTGTCGAGATCGGCAATGCCCGGTTCGATGACGGCTTCGTAGGCGTCATGGAACGGCAGCCGCCAGACCGGATCAGACCCGGCCCGCGCGCCCTGTTCCAGGGCCTGCGCCAGATCCGGGTCATCGGTGTAATAAGGCGCCAGATCGGGGCCAACCGCCACCCGCGCCGCGCCGGTCAGCGTGGCCATGGAGATCAGCAGTTCGGGGCTTTCCTCCGCCGCCCAGGCAAGCGCATCGCCCAGCACCAGCCGCCCTTCTGCGTCGGTATCATTGACCTCGACCGTCAGGCCTTTGCGCGAGGTCAGAATGTCTTTCGGCCGCATCGCCCGGCCCGACACGCTGTTTTCCACCGCGGGCACGATGACACGCAGCCGGAGGGGCAGGTTCAGCGCCATGATCATCTGCGCCAGCCCCATCACTGTCGCCGCGCCGCCCATATCCTTCTTCATCAGGTTCATGCCCGAAGAAGGTTTCAGGTTCAGCCCGCCGGTATCGAAGCAAACGCCCTTGCCCACCAGTGTCAGGCTAGGCCCGCGCGTGCCCCAGCGCAGCGACAGGATGCGCGGTGCGCGATCCGATCCACGACCCACAGCATGGACCATGGGAAAGCCCTGAGTCAGCAGATCATCACCCCGGATCGCCTCTGTTGCGGCGCTGAACCGGGCGGCGAGATCCAGGAAAGCGGTCTCCAGCTCTGCCGGGCCCATATCGGCGGCAGGGGTGTTGATCAGATCGCGGGTCAGAAACTCGCCCGCGGCCATGGCGCGGATCTGCGCTTCGTTGACACCATCGGGGCATTTCAGCCCGGGCAGGATGGCGGGTGCAGGGCGATAGCGATCGAACCGGTATTGCGCCAAAAGCCAGCCCAGGGCGGCCTCGGCCCGGTGTTCGGCGGCCAAACCTTCGAAATGCCAATCGCCTGCGGGCAGGGCCGCGACGGCGCGTGACAGGGCAAACCGGCTGCGAGCACGGGTTTTCGCCGTGCCATCANNCCGTGCCGCCCGGGCCGGGGATCAAGCGCACATCGCCCAGACCCGCCTTGAACCCGCAATCCTGCAACCAGACCGCGGTTTCCTGCGGCTGACGGCCCAGCCAGCCCGGCAGGGCATCCGCCGCGACAACATGCAGAGGGCGCGACGGGGCATCGGGATCGGCGAAGGCGGGGGTCATGACATACTCCGGCTGATGATGCGCGAAGCCTAGCGGTTCCGTCGCCGCCTGCAACCCCGGTCACCGCAGCGCCCTTAGACGGAACGGTCGATCAGGCTGTGGTCCGCGGCCAATGTGCGCTCCGCGACCCGCAGCAGCCGCGCCCAGACTNNCCAGGCTCAACATGCCCAGCTGCTCTGACAGACGCTGCAGGCGGCGCAGCTGGCGGGCCATATTCTGCAACTGATGCGCGCGCACCTGTGCGGCCAGACCTGACATGGTCAGCGCCAGTTCCCCCAGCGCCCGGGCCACGATCTGTTCGGCCTGCACCGCCCCCAGATCACGGTAGATCGCCACGACAGGTTCGCAATCCTGTCGCAGCCTGTCCTGCACATGCAGGACGGCAATTTCTGCTGTCATCGTAGAACCCAACCCCTTGGATCACACCGCCCTCAGCTTCACCCGGCGCGCTGAACAAAAGGTTGATCCGCACGAAACAAAACACTCGAATTTTCTGCAATTGCAGCATAGATGACGGAACCGGTTTCATGGATGGAGCGATGATGGACAAGGCAAGACCGCTGCCCGGATATCTGATCAGCCGTTACCAAGGCTGGCGGGCAACAAGCTATCAAGACAACAAGGCCTGGTATCGGAAACTGGCAGAAGGCGGCCAGCACCCCCGTGCCATGATCATCTCCTGCTGCGATTCCCGCCAGCATGTGACCTCGATCTTTGGCGCGGATGAGGGAGAGTTCTTCATTCATCGCAACATCGCGGGTCTTGTGCCACCCTACAGCCCCGGGGGCGGCAATCACGGCACCTCGGCCACGGTGGAATATGCGGTGGCGGCGCTGAAAGTGGCGCATGTGATCGTGATCGGCCATTCCAATTGCGGCGGCGTGAAGGGCTGCGCCGATATGTGTTCGGGCAATGCGCCGGAACTGCTGGAAAAATCCAGCTTCGTCGGCCGCTGGATGGATATTCTGCGCCCCGGCTATGAACGTTTGGCCCATCTGCCTGAACCAGAGCGCGCCCGCGCCTTGGAAAAAGAGGCCGTGCTGGTCAGCCTTGAAAACCTGATGACCTTCCCCTTCGTCCGCGAAGCTGTCGAGCGCGAAGATCTGACATTGCACGGGCTGTGGAACGACATCGGCGAAGGCGGGCTGGAACAATACGATCCGGCGACGACAAGTTTCATCGCCATCTGATCCTGCCAGCCTCACCGGGCACCCTGCCTGGACAAATACGCCGAGGTAATGATGCCCGACATGCTCGCATTGGCTGCCGAAAATCTGCTTTCGCCTGTCATTCTCTGCTTTGCACTCGGGCTGCTGGCCGCTGTAGCCCGATCTGATCTGACCATTCCCGAAGCCGTGGCCAAGGGGATGTCGATCTACCTGCTGTTTGCCATCGGTTTCAAAGGCGGAGTGGCTGTTGCATCGCATGGCGTTGACCTGACGCTGGCCAAGGCCATGCTGGCTGGCATTGCATTGTCATTTCTGTTGCCATTCCTTGCCTTTGCCCTGCTACGAACCATCACAGCCATGTCCGTGACGGATGCCGCCGCCGTGGCCGCGCATTACGGCTCGATCTCCATCGTAACCTTCGTGACGGCTACCTCGGTGCTGCAAGCGCAGGGTATCGCCGCGGAAGGCTATATGGTGGCTGTGGCCGCCGCGATGGAGGCCCCGGCCATCATTAGCGCGCTTTGGCTCGCCAGCCGCAGCGGGGCCCGCAGTGAAGGTGACAAAGATCTGTGGCGCGAGATTTTTCTCAACGGCTCCATCGTGCTGCTGGTCGGTTCGTTCCTGATCGGCGCCATCACCGGGGAAAGGGGCATGGCGCGGATCGAGGCCTTCATCGTGACGCCATTCCAGGGTGTGCTCTGCCTGTTCCTGCTGGATATGGGGCTGGTGGCCGGACGCGGGCTTGCACAGGCGAGCAAGCTGCTGCGCGGCGGCACTCTGGCTTTTGGCTTCATCATGCCGGTTCTGGGTGCGTTGGCGGCCTTGCTGGCCGGGCTGGGTCTGGGGCTTTCCACCGGCGGCGTGGCGCTGTTCATGGTGCTGGGCGCCTCTGCAAGCTATATCGCCGTGCCTGCCGCGATGCGCGTGGCTTTGCCTGAGGCCAACCCTTCGCTTTCCCTTTCCTTGGCACTTGGCATCACTTTCCCCTTCAACCTGACCCTTGGCATCCCGCTTTACATCGCGGTTGCCCAAAGCCTGACCGGAGGCTGACCGATGCAGACCCATCTGGCGAAACGTGTCGAGATCATCATCGAAGCACCGATGGAAACCCGCCTGACCGCCGCGCTGGAAAAGGCAGGCGTCACCGGCTTTACCATTCTGCCGGTTCTGGGCGGCTCGGGCCGCTCGGGCCGCTGGAGCCGCGAGGG
>DOMY01000051.1 GCA_003509785.1 Gemmobacter sp. | reverse complement strand
CGGCTATCACGGCTCCACCATGGGCGGCGGCTCGCTGGGCGGCATGACCTATATCCATGCCACCGGCGGCAAGATCGACGGCATCGAACATATCGGCCAGCCCAACTGGTGGGCCGAAGGCGGCGACATGACGCCCGAGGCTTTCGGCCTGATGCGCGCGCAGGAGCTGGAAGAGAAAATTCTCGAACTGGGCGTCGACAAGGTTGCCGCCTTCATCGCCGAACCCGTNNGACGAGGTCATCACCGGCTTTGGCCGTACCGGCAACTGGTTCGGCAGCCAGACCTTCAACATCAAGCCGCATATCATGACCGTGGCCAAGGGCTTGTCCTCCGGCTATCAGCCGATCGGCGGTTCGATCGTCTGCGACGAGATCGCCCATGTGATCGGCAATGCCGAGGATGATTTCAACCACGGCTACACCTATTCCGGCCATCCGGTGGCCGCTGCCGTCGCGCTGGAAAACCTGCGCATCATCGAGGAAGAGGGCATCGTCGACCATGTGAAGAACGTGGCAGGCCCCTATCTGGCCGAAAAATGGCACGCGCTTGGCGATCACCCGATGGTGGGCGAGACCAAGCTGGTGGGCCTGATGGGTGCGCTGCAACTGACACCGAACAAGGTCACCCGCGCCAAATTCGCCGCCAAACCGGGCACCGTCGGCCTGCGCACCCGGGAACGCTGCTTTGCCAACAACCTCATCATGCGCCACGTTTACGACCGGATGATCATCTCTCCGCCGCTGGTCATCTCGCTGGAAGAGATCGACATTCTGGTGGCACGGGCCAAGCTGTCGCTGGATGAAGCTTACAAAAGCATCAAGGCCGACGGGCTGTTTGCCGAGGCGTGATTCGCGTAAATGCGCGATTTGGAACGGAAATGACGGGCGCGATTTTCGCGCCCGTTTCGTTTTTGGGCGGTTGCTGCCTGAAACGGATCGTTCTGCGGCGCTGTCTGTGAAAAATATGTAACACTCATGTAACAGACTCGTTGCGCGGGGCTATTTTCCACGCTTAGATCACGGACAGCGGCAGTTCCATGAAACTGTCACACGACAAGAATAAGACGCCTAAGTCACCAACCGGGCGCAGGCCCAAGGGAGATGAGAATGACGCTCACCAAAACCACCGCCGCGCTGACTGTTGCGGCCCTTCTGGCATCGACCGGCCTTGTCAGCGCCCAGTCGCTGGCCGAGATCGAAGCCGCCGCCAAAGCCGAAGGCATGCTGACCACCATCGCCCTGCCGCACAGCTGGTGTGGCTACGGCGACGTGATCGCCGGTTTCAAGGCCAAATACCCGGAAATCCAGGTGAACGAGCTGAACCCCGACGCCGGCTCCGCCGACGAAGTGGAGGCCGTGAAGGCCAACAAGGACAACAAGGGCCCGCAAGCGCCTGACGTCGTCGATGTCGGTCTGGCCTTTGGCCCGTCGATGAAGGCCGAAGGCCTGCTGCAGCCCTACAAGGTCTCCACCTGGGACGAGATTCCGGACAGCATCAAGGATGCCGAAGGCTACTGGTATGGCGATTATTACGGCGTCATGTCGTTCATCGTGAACAAGGATCTGGTCACCAACACCCCGTCCGACTGGGCCGATCTGCTGAAGCCGGAATATGCAGGGCAGGTGGCTCTGGCCGGTGATCCGCGCGCCTCGAACCAGGCGATCCTGGGTGTTCTGGCCGCCGGTCTGGGCAAGGGCGCCGCTTCGGGCGAAGCCGCCGGCAAGGCCGGTCTGGACTATTTCGCCGAACTGAACAAGGCCGGCAATTTCGTTCCGGTTATCGCCAAGGCAGGCACCATCGCACAGGGCGCCACCCCGATCGCCATCGCATGGGATTACAACGCGCTGGCCTGGGCTGACGAACTGGCCGGCAACCCGCCGGTCGAAGTGGTCGTGCCGAAGACCGGCGTTCTCGCCGGTGTCTATGTGCAGGGCATCAGCGCCTATGCCCCGCATCCGAACGCTGCCAAGCTGTGGATGGAATACCTCTATTCGGATGAAGGCCAGAACCTCTGGCTGAAGGGCTACTGCCACCCGGCGCGCTTCAACGCGATGGCCGCCGCAGGCAAGCTCGATGCCGAAGCCATGGCGAAACTGCCGCCGGCCGAAAGCTATGAAGCCGCCTATTTCCCGACGCTGGAAGAGGTGGACGCCAACAAGATGGCCGTGACCGGCGGCTGGGATGCCGTCGTGGGCGCCAACGTCCAGTAATCGCCCCCGCGCGATCCTTTCCCGCCCCGGTCCGATCTTTCGGGCCGGGGCGCGGCAATCATAACACCCGACCCATATTCCCCGACAGGACAGTGCCCTATGCCTGACGCCCCTCCCGCGCCACGGCGGCGCCTGCCGCTCACATGGCTGGGCCTCGTGCCCTTTGCCATCTTCGCCTTTCTGTTCCTGATCTGGCCGACGCTGCATATCGTCATCGGCGCGTTTCAGGATCGCACAGGGGCCTTTACCCTGCAGAACATCCGCGATCTGAACACCGGCACCATCCCCTCCAGCTATTGGGTTTCGGTCAAGATCTCGGTCGCCTCGGCCGCGCTCGGCTGCCTGATCGGCTTTGGCATGGCCGCTGCCGTCACCTTCGGCGCCGTGCCGAAATGGATCCGGGCACCGCTGATGACCTTTTCGGGCGTGGCGTCAAACTTCGCGGGCGTGCCGCTGGCCTTTGCCTTTCTGGCCACCTTCGGCCCGGTGGGCCTGGTCTCGGTCTTCCTGCGCACCAATTTCGGCATCGTGCTGTCGCGCGATCTGGGCTTCAACATCCTGTCCTTCTGGGGCCTGACCGTCACCTATCTGTTCTTCCAGATCCCGCTGATGATCCTCATCATCACCCCCGCGCTCGAAGGGCTGAAACGCGAATGGCGCGAAGCGGCCGAGGTTCTGGGCGCCTCCGTCGCGCAATACTGGCGCATGGTGGCCCTGCCGATCCTGTTTCCGTCGCTGCTGGGCACATTCGCGCTGCTGTTCGCCAATGCCTTCGGCGCCGTCGCCACCGCCATCGCGCTGACCGGCTCGGGGCTGAACATCGTGCCCATCCAGCTGTTCGCGCAGATCCGCGGCGATGTGCTGGGCAATCCGAACCTGGGCTATGCCATGGCCTTTGGCATGATCGTCGTCACCGCTGTCGCAAATGTCCTTTATATCTGGCTGCGCATCCGCGCCGAACGGTGGCTGAAATGAGCCTTTTTGCCCGCATCACCGGCTGGGTCGTCCTGATCTTCGGCCTGCTGTATTTCTTCATCCCGCTGGCAGGCCTGACCGAGTTTTCGCTGAAGGCGCGGCGCGGGGTCTACAGCCTCGATGCCTATGCCAAGGTCATCAATGACCCCGAATTTCAGGCAACCTTCAGCTTTTCCGTGATGATGGCGCTGGCCACCATCGTGATCGGCGTGCTGCTGGTGGTGCCCACCGCCTTCTGGGTGCGGCTGAAAATGCCCTGGGCGCGGCCCTATGTGGAATTCGTGACGCTGCTGCCGCTGGTCATCCCGTCCATCGTNNACACCTCCAGCTTCCTGCCGCTGACCGGATCTGTCTTCGGCACCAATCTGCTGCTGGCCTTCGGCTATACCACCCTGGCGCTGCCCTATATGTATCGCGCAGTGGATACCGGCCTGCGCACCATCGACGTGGGCACCCTGACCGAAGCGGCGCAATCGCTGGGCGCGGGCTGGGTGACGATCCTGGGCCGGGTGATCCTGCCCAATGTCATTCCGGCCGTCCTGTCCGGCGCCTTCCTGACCTTCGCCATCGTCATTGGTGAATTCACGCTGGCGGCGCTGCTCGACCGCCCGGCCTTCGGGCCTTACCTGCAACGCATCGGGGTGAACAAGCCATATGAACCCTTCGCGCTTTCGGTGATCGCCTTCGGCATCACCTGGGCCTGCATGGGGCTGATCCAGCTTGTCACCCGGTTCTCCAAACATACGAAGGCGCGCGGCTGATGGCGTTTCTTGACATTTCTCATCTGGAAAAATCCTTTGGCACCAACCGTGTGGTGAAGGATTTCAGCCTTGGCATCGACAAGGGCGAATTCATCTCGCTCCTAGGGCCATCGGGCTGCGGCAAGACGACGGTGCTGCGCATGGTGGCGGGGTTTGAAGACCCCTCGCTGGGCGCCATCCGCATCGGCGGGGTGGATATGGTGGGCAAACGCCCGAACCAGCGCAATATCGGCATGGTGTTTCAGGCCTATGCGCTGTTTCCCAACCTGACCGTGGCCGAAAATGTGGGCTTCGGTCTGAAGATCAAGGGTGTCGCCCGGGCCGAGCGCGAGGCCCGTGTGGCCGAAATGCTCGCCCTCATCGGGCTGCCAGATCTGGGCGGGCGCTATCCGTTCCAGCTGTCGGGGGGGCAGCAGCAGCGCGTGGCACTGGCCCGCGCCCTGGCGCCCAAACCGCAGGTCTTGCTGCTGGACGAACCGCTTTCGGCGCTGGATGCCAAGGTCCGCGTCTCCTTGCGCAATGAAATCCGGGCGATCCAGCGCGAACTGGGCATCACCACCATCTTCGTGACCCATGATCAGGAAGAGGCGCTGTCGATTTCTGACCGTATCGTGGTGATGAACGGCGGCATCGCCGATCAGGTCGGCACGCCCTTTGAAATCTACAACCGCCCGACCACCCGGTTTGTCGCGAATTTCGTGGGCCAGCTCAATATCTTCCGGGCCGATGTTGAAGTGGCCTCCGAAGGCAGGCTGCGTCTGGGCGAGACATCTTTCTTCCTCGACGGCCCGGTGTCCGGCAGCAGTGTCGATCTGGCTGCCCGCCCCGAAGCGATCAGCCTGGGCCGCAGCGCGGGCGCCGATGTGGTGCTGCCCGCCGTGATCCGCGAGGTGCATTTCCTCGGTTCGGTCATCCGGCTGACGGCCGAGGCCGGCGGGTCCAGGGTGGCGCTGGATACGTTCAACCGCCCCGATATGCCGCCCCCCGCCCTGGGGGCTGCCGTCGAACTCAGCCTGTCCTCGCGCGATCTGATCCGGCTGGGCTGAGGCCGAAGACGGGGGCGCCCGCNNTTCCTCTTGGTCCAAATACCCTCAGGGGGAGCGCCGCAGGCGCGTGGGGGCAGAATGCCCCCGTTCTGCGGGCAGGCTTGCCGGGGCGCCGCAGTCGGGGCAGGCTTTGGCGCCAGCTGCGGGGCAGGAGGAGGGCGGATGCGGATCGGATATGTTTTCCTGCCAGAGCGCGGCGCGACGGATCTGGTGCTGGCTGAACTGTCGGTACAGTTGCGGGACGCAGGCCATACGCTGGCGGGCGCCGTGCAATACACCTCGGGCTGCGGCGGGCATCACTGCGACATGGATCTGCAGGTGCTGCCGGATGGCCCGGTGCTGCGGATCAGCCAGAACCTTGGCGGTGCATCCACCGGCTGCAGGCTGGATGCCGGGGCCCTGGAACGTGCGGTGATGGAGGTGGCGCAGCGCCTGGCCGGGGCGCAGCTGCTGATCGTGAACAAGTTCGGCAAGCACGAGGCCGAAGGCCGCGGGTTCCGCCAGCTGATCGCAGAGGCGCTGTCTGCCGGGCTGCCGGTGCTGATCGGCATCAACAGCATGAATCGCGGTGCTTTTTTCGATTTTGTCGGCGATCTGGCAGAACCCGTGCCTGCCGAAAAGGTGGCTGACTGGGCAAGGCTTGTGATGGCAGAGGTGGTATGATGGCAAAGATTGCGGTTCTGACGGTGTCTGACCGGGCCGCTGCCGGGATCTATGAAGACAAGGGCGGCCCGGCGATCGAGGCCTGGCTGCGCCGCGCCATCACCTCGGCTGTGGATATCCGGCGCGAGATCGTGCCGGATGGCCGCGATGTTGTGGCGGGCGCCTTTCGCCGCTGGGCCGATGACGAAGGCGCCGATCTGATCCTGGCCACCGGCGGCACCGGCCCATCCCCGCGCGATCTGACGCCCGAGGCGATGGACGATGTGGTGGACCGGCATTTCCCCGGATTTGGCGAGCTGATGCGGGCAGTTAGCCTGCNNTCCATCCTGTCGCGGCAGGGGGCGGGCACGCGGGGGCGCAGCCTTATCATCACGCTGCCGGGCAAGCCTTCGGCCATCGGCACCTGTCTGGATGCGGTCTTCCCGGCGGTGCCTTATTGCCTGGATCTGATGGGCGCGGCGCGGATCGAGACCGATCCGGCTGTCTGTGCGGTGTTCCGGCCCAAGGGGTAATCAGGCCGCCGCATGGGCCTGCAGCGCACCCGCGATCAGCCGGGCGGCATCGGCATGTTCGCCGATGGCGGGCAGCAGCGTTCCGGTGAAACCTGCCTGTTCCAGCGCCTCGGGCACATCGGTGGCCACATGGCCTGCGCGGGTGGCGAAGAACGGCAGGCACAGCGCCGGGCCGGTGATGCGGGCGGCATCCTGCAGGAAAGGCGCCTCTTCGACATAGCCGGTGGCCACGGTGAAGCGGGTCAGCTGGCGCAGGGCGGCGGCCATGTCTTCGGTCCGGTTGGCCGAGGCGCGCGAGACCTGGCTGCCATGCGCGGCCAGCACCAGGCTGGCGGTTTCGGGCAGGCCATGGGCATGGGCGGCTGTGGTGGCCGTGCGGGCCAGCAGCGCCGCATTGCCGGGATGCGGGCCGAAGGCGGGCAGCTGCACCGCATCGGCGCGGCCTGCGGCGGCCAGACGCGCAGGCAGCTGGCGGCGGGTGAAGAAGCCTTCGGCCATGAAGAACGGATAGATCAGCGCTTGGGGCAGCGCGGTCAGCGCGGCCTCCAGCGCGCCGGGCAGGGCCAGCGTGGTGCCGCGGATCTGCCAGCCCGGCGCCCAGAACCGGGCGCGCGTGGCCAAGGCCTGCATCCAGCGATCCTGCGGTTCGGGATCGGCGGGCGATCCATGGGCGATAAGAATGGCTTGCAGGGGCTGTGCTGGCATCGGTCTCTCCGTCTGGGGGCGGAGGATAGGGCGGCGGCGGCGGTTGTCCAGCGGTGAGGCGGTTCAGCCCTGCCAGATCACCGCGCCCTCGCGCAGGGTCAGCGNNCGCGCCGCATCGGCGCGCTGCGCCAGCCCGGCCAGATCGCCCTGCAGCAGGATGACATCTGCCTGCATCCCCACCGCCAGCCGCCCGCGCCGGGTTTCGGCAAACATGCCATGGGCGCCGCCTGCGGTATAGGCGGTGATCGCCTCGGCCAGGGTCAGCCGCTGGTCGGGCATGTCGGCGGCCCAGGGCTGGCGGGTCAGCGCGCAATGGATGCAGTGCAGCGGATCAAGCGGCGAAACCGGCCAGTCGGTGCCGAAGGCCAGCGGCGTGCCCTGATCGGCGATGCGGCGCCAGGCAAAGGCGGTGGGCCAGCGGTCGCGGCCCATGATCGTGATCGTCGGCTCCAGCGGCAGGCCCGCGCTGCCTGGCGGATGGACGGGCTGCATCGAGGCCATGAC
>DOMY01000127.1:7810-8014 GCA_003509785.1 Gemmobacter sp. | reverse complement strand
ATCGACCACGGCAAATCCACCCTTGCCGACCGGCTCATTCAGATGACCGGCACGGTGGCTGCGCGCGATATGAAGGCGCAGATGCTTGACAGCATGGATATCGAGAGGGAACGGGGCATCACCATCAAGGCCAACACCGTTCGCATCGAATATCCGGCGAAGGATGGCAAGACCTATATCCTCAACCTGATCGACACCCCCGGC
>DOMY01000127.1:4056-7760 GCA_003509785.1 Gemmobacter sp. | reverse complement strand
CCCCGATGTGCTGGAAGCCATCGTGAAGCGCCTGCCTGCGCCGAAGGGCGACCGCAACGCGCCGTTGAAGGCCATGCTGGTCGACAGCTGGTATGACAGCTATCTGGGCGTCGTCGTCATGATCCGCGTCATTGATGGGGTCATCAAGAAGGGCGACCGCGTCAAGATGATGCAGACCGGCGCGGTATACGGCCTCGACAAACTCGCCGTGCTGAAGCCGCAGATGGTGGATATTCCCGAACTCGGCCCGGGCGAGATCGGCGTTCTGACCGCTTCGATCAAGCAGGTGCGCGATACCCGCGTGGGCGACACCATCACGCATGAGCGCAAGCCCTGTGCCGAACCGCTGCCGGGGTTCAAGCCTGCGCAGCCGGTGGTGTTCTGTGGCCTGTTCCCGGTGGATGCCGCGGATTTCGAGGCGCTGCGCGATGCCATCGAAAAGCTGGCGCTGAATGATGCCTCTTTCAGCTATGAGATGGAAACCAGTGCCGCGCTGGGCTTTGGCTTCCGCATGGGCTTCCTTGGCCTGCTGCATCTGGAGGTCGTGCGCGACCGTCTGGAGCGCGAATATGACCTGGATCTGATCACCACCGCGCCTTCGGTGGTGTTCAAGCTGCACATGAAGGATGGCGAGGTGCGCGATCTGCACAACCCCGCCGACATGCCGGATCTGACCTATATCGACCATATCGAAGAGCCGCGCATCAAGGCCACGATCATGGTGCCNNGATATCCTGAAACTGTGCCAGGATCGCCGCGGCATCCAGCAGAACCTGACCTATGCCGGCACCCGCGCCATGGTGGAATATGACCTGCCGCTGGCCGAGGTTGTGTTCGATTTCTACGACCGGCTGAAATCGGTCACCAAAGGCTATGCCTCGTTCGATTACCAGATCAGCGAATATCGCGAAGACAATCTGGTGAAGATGTCGATCATGGTGAACGAAGAGCCGGTGGATGCGCTGGCGATGATGGTGCACCGCGACCGCGCCGAGGCGCGGGGCCGCGTCATGGTGGAAAAGCTGAAAGAGCTGATCCCCCGCCACATGTTCAAGATCCCGATCCAGGCGNNAAGAAGAAGCTGCTGGAGAAGCAGAAAGAGGGCAAGAAGAAGATGCGCCAGTTCGGGAAGGTTGAAATCCCGCAGAGCGCCTTCATCAATGCGCTGAAGATGGATTCCTGACAGGATCGGGGCAAGGGATCGGGTCCGGTGTGCTGCACCGGCCCTGATCTGCCCCGTTTCCGGGCCATCCGGCACATCCCCGCGCATCGTCGCAACATTCTGGCGCAACTGCAGATGGGTTGTTCAGCCGGCACTTTCCGGGTGCCGGTTGCTTGTCTGTTTTCAATACCCGCACAGCAAAAACTGCTTTTCGCGCTGGACATCTGGCGTAGCAGAGCTACGGCCGGAACTGGCTATCAGCAGGTAAACCCGGGGTTTTCCGACCGAATCATTGCCTATTTCCGGCCCGGATCGGCTGCCGAAAAAACCGGCAAAGGCATGACCTGTCCGCAGCTTTGACCAAAAATCCGGCATGCTGCAGTTGCACCTGTTGCCCTGTCCAAAAGATAGGGCCGCTTTGTGCCCTCTGGCATAGTGCTTTCGTATGCAGAGCCTTGATTGCGACGTCGAGATGACGAAATCGTAACGTAATGCTAGCGGAACTTATTCATGTTCTGCGCATTTAGCAGCCAAGGGTCGGTGTGAGGAGATGAAAACATGACCAAGACCAGCAACTATGAGTTCCCGAGGGAAATCGACCAGAAATATCTTGACGAGATGACAAAGCAGACCCGCCGTGTTGTCTATCCTGATGACTGGACGCCGGTGCAGGCAAAGTGATCTCCAGCGCAGTGCTGCCAGCGTGCCGCCAGAGGTAAAAGGGGGGCTTGCACGTCTGGTGGCACTGTCAGGTGGTGGCACTGTCAGGTCATCTGGGATTTCGAACCGGCATCCCAGGATAGTTCAGCCCGCCAGCATTTGGGCCGTATGCCGGTTGCACCCGAGGGCGTTCAGATATGCCTTCAGCAGGCTGTCAACCTTTCGGGCGAGCGAAGCACCGAAGCGCGGGTTGATTTCAAAAAGCTGCACCACGCCGTCAACCCGACGATAATCAATGCAGCAAATGCCATCCACAAATCCGATGGCGTCCAGCATCTGCTGAAACAGCTGCAGATCCGGTGTTTCCTTGTACCATTTCGCATCGGTGGCATTGGCATATTTGCCCTTCACCAGAAGCTCTGCCGGCATAGTGTAACGGACTGTCTGGTCAAAGCAGATCTTGCCGTTGCTCACCAGCAGATGGGTTGCATATTCATCGGCGCCCGCAACACATTCCTGCACGAATTCTGCTGCGGCATCGAAACCGGCCAAAGCATCGCGCGTCTGGATGATACGGGTATTCTTACCCCATTCATCGTTGAACTTTTTCACCACAACAGGATAGCGCGCCGGATCTTCTGGCAGGCTGTCCAGCATCTTTGGAATATAGCGATCAAAACCGGCCCGGATCAGGGCAAGGTTCAGCGCCTTTTTATCGTGGCACAGGCTTTCTGTCGCGGCATCGGGCAGCAGGCAGGAAAACACCTCTCCCGCGGCGCGGCGACGGCGCAGGATATCCTGATCTGGCAATGTCAGCGGAATAACCGCATCAAAGCTGCCCAGATCGGCCTTGTCGAGCGGCGCCATGTGAAAACCGAAATCGGTTTCGCGGAGGATCGGCTCGATAACGGACCCGCGGTCTTCCTTGACCCCGAAGAGGATGCGATATTGCAATTGCTGCTCGTTGATTTGTTTTTTCCTGAATCGCGCAGACTGTCGGCCTTCTGTCAATCACCAACCCGCGCAGATGCATGGATTGGGGCGCTAAAGCGTTTCCTTCACCGCCTCCATCGCCACATAGGTCGAGGTTCCGGCGACATGGGGCAGAGCGCTGATGCGTTCGGCCAGAACGCGGCGATAGTCCTGAATATCGGCGGTCCGCACTTTCAGCAGATAGTCGAAGCGGCTGGCGATCATATGGCACTGCTCCACCTCGGGGATTGCCCGCACCGCGCGGTTGAAGGCCTGCAAGGCCGCCTCGCGCGTATCCGAAAGCCGCACTTCCACGAAAGCCACATGCGCCAGCCCCATGGCGATCGGGTCCAGCATGGCGCGATAGCCGGTGATCACGCCGCCCTCTTCCAGCCGTTTCAGCCGCGCCTGTGTGGGGGATTTCGAAAGCCCGATCCGCCGCGCCAGTTCGGTTGCCGGGATGCGGCCATCGGCCCCCAGGATGCGCAGGATGGCCTCATCATAGGAATCAAGTGGCACGCGGGCGGATGGCATTGATGAAACCCTCATAATCAGGCGGATCGTCTGCTTAACAGCGTATCATCGGGAAAACGGCCTGCGCAATCGGCGCTATTCTGGCAAGGCCATCAGGAGAGACGCAGATGCCCCGCGACATGCAGCACGACTGGACCGTGATCGAAACCCAAAGCCTGCGCAGCGAGGCAGATCTGGTGCGCGCCCTGATTGCGGAAGCGGGCCTTGATGCCGCCGCCCGCGCCCGGATCACCGCGGCGGGTGCCGATCTGGTGCGCCGCATCCGGGCATCGGTAAAGCCCGGGCTGATGGAGGTTTTTCTGGCCGAATACGGACTGTCGACCGACGAGGGCATCGCGCTGATGTGTCTGGCCGAGGCGCTGCTGCGGGTGCCGGA
>DOMY01000127.1:0-4027 GCA_003509785.1 Gemmobacter sp. | reverse complement strand
CGCGCGATGAAAGAGATGGGCCGCCAGTTCGTGCTGGGCGAAACCATCGAGGGCGCGATGAAGCGCGCCGAAGAGCTGGAGGCCAAGGGTTACACCTACAGCTATGACATGCTGGGCGAGGCCGCCCGTACCGAAGCCGACGCGCGGCGCTATCACCTGAGCTATTCCAAGGCGATCACCGCGATTGCCGCAGCTGCCACCAAGGGCGACATCCGCAGCAACCCCGGCATTTCGGTGAAACTTTCGGCGCTGCATCCGCGCTACGAGGTGGCCAAACGCGACCGCGTGATGGAAGAGCTGGTGCCCCGCGTCCGCGCGCTGGCTGGCCTTGCCAAGGCTGCCGGGCTGGGCTTCAACATCGACGCCGAAGAGGCCGACCGCCTTGCCCTGTCGCTGGAGGTGATCGAGGCGGTGCTTGCCGACAGCGCGCTGAAAGGCTGGGATGGCTTCGGCGTGGTGGTGCAGGCCTATGGACGCCGCGCGGGCGCTGTGCTGGACTGGCTTTATGCGCTGTCCACCCGGCTGGATCGCAAGATCATGGTGCGGCTGGTGAAGGGCGCCTATTGGGATGCCGAGGTGAAGCGCGCGCAGGTGCTGGGGCTGGACAGTTTCCCGGTGTTCACCCGCAAGCAGGCCACCGATGTCAGCTATATCGCCAATGCGAAGAAACTGCTGGGCATGACCGACCGCATCTATCCGCAATTCGCGGGCCATAATGCGCATACCGTGGCGGCGATTCTGGATCTGGCGCAAACGGCCGGTATCGGCCTGCGCGAGTTCGAGTTTCAGCGCCTGCATGGCATGGGCGAACGGCTGCATGATCTGGTGCTGGCCGATCAGGGGGCGCGCTGCCGCATCTATGCGCCGGTCGGGGCACATCGCGATCTGCTGGCCTATCTGGTGCGCCGCCTGCTGGAAAACGGCGCCAATTCGTCTTTCGTGAACCAGATCGTGAATGAGGATGTGGCGCCCGAAACCGTGGCAGCCTGCCCGTTCGATTACATGGAGCAGGTGTCCAGCATCGCGAACCCGGCCATCCTGACAGCGGCAGAGCTGTTCTGGGAACGGCGCAATTCCAAAGGTTTCGATCTGACCGATGCCGCCGATCTGGCAGCAATCGAGGCCGCGCGGGCGCCGCATGAAACCGTGCTGTTCGATGCCCGCCCCCGTCTGGCCGGATCGGTGGCCGGGGGGCAGCGGCTGGATGTGCGCAACCCTGCCACGGGCGAGCGGGTGGGCAATCTGCTGCCCGCCGCCGCCGTCTGTATCATCGCGCTGGCGATGCTGGAACGCGACGGGCTTTGGGTGGCGCTGGGCCTGGCGGCCACGGTCGGCGCCTTTGTCTGGGTGGGTGGCATCGCCTATGGGCTGGTGAAATCCGCGATCTTCGTCGTGATGAACGCCTTCTGAACATCCTCACCTTCGGGTTGAACGCGGCTGGACATTCCGCCGCCGCCCGGTCAGGGTGGCGCCGGATTGCGGCCAAGAAGGAGCCCCGGCATGGATCTGCGCGCGCTTGCCATGGGGCTGGCCTTTGCCATCATCTGGTCTTCGGCCTATGCGACGGCACGGGTGATCGTGGCCGATGCCCCCCCGATCCTGTCGCTGGCGATCCGCTTTACCCTGTCGGGCGGGCTGGCGCTGGCGGTCGGCCTGCTGATGGGCCAAAGCCTGCGTCTGTCCCGGGCGCAATGGCGGGCGACGCTGATCTTCGGCCTGTGCCAGAATGCGATCTATCTGGGCCTGAACTTCGTCGCCATGCAGTGGATCGAGGCGTCGCTGGCCGCCATCATCGCCTCCACCATGCCGCTTCTGGTGGCGGCACTGGGCTGGGCGCTGTTCGGTGAACGCATCCGCCCGCTGGGCCTTCTGGGTCTGGCGCTGGGGCTGGGCGGCGTCGGGCTCATCATGGCCACGCGGCTGCAGGGCGGGGCAGAGCCTTTGGGCATCGCGCTGTGCCTTGTGGCGGCGCTGGCACTGGCGNNCTGGCCACTCTGATGGTGCGCGGCGCGTCCTCTGGCGGCAATCTGTGGATCGTGGTCGGCCTGCAGATGTGGGTCGGGGCGGCGGTGCTCTGGGGCATCGCGGGCTTCGGCGACAGCTGGCAGATCACGGTCTCACCGCATTGGCTGGCCGCCATGGCCTATCAGATCGTCATGCCGGGCATTGTGGCCACAGTGCTGTGGTTCGGCCTTGTCGGCCGCATCGGCGCGGTCAAGGCTGCCACCTTCCACTTCCTGAACCCCTTCTTCGGTGTGGCCATCGCCGCCCTGCTGCTGGGCGAGGCGATCCGGCTGAACGACATGATCGGCGTGGCCATCGTGATGGTGGGGATTCTGGCGGTGCAGATGTCGAAACAGGCCCCCGCCGTGGCGCAGGCCTGACCAGATCAACAGATCAGCCGATCAGCGCTGCATCGCGGGACTTCATCGCAGCCACCGCAGGCCGGTCCATGCAGCGCGCCACCCAGTCGCGGATCACCGGATCTTCGGGCGTCGCCTCGGGAAACCAGGCATAGGGCGAATGGATCAGCAGATCCGCCGCCGAATAGCCGTCGCCCAACAGCCAGGGGCTGTGCCGCAACGCCGTGCCGATGCGCGCCGCCAAAGCTGCGGGCTCACGCCAGGTGGCGGTAAACATCGGATGCGACAGGCCCGATCTGGCGGCGATCAGCGCGGGCTCCATATTCGCGCCATACCAGAACAGCCAGGTCAGGTAATCGCCGCGCCGCGGATCGCCCGGCTTCGGCGCCATGCCGCTGTCGGGGAACAGCGCTGTCAGATACAGGATGATCGCCGCGGTTTCCGAAATCAGCGTCCCGTCATGATCCAGCAACGGCACCTTGCCTTCGGGATGCGGATTGGCCGGATCGGCGCAGCCCGACCCATCGAAACGGCAGATCGTCACCGGGCGGATGGCCACCTGATCGGTGATCCCCATCTCCTCGATCAGGGTCAGGATGCGCGACGAGCGCGAATTGGGGGCATGGTAAAGCGTCAGCATGACGGGCTCCTGTTCATTTGCCATGCGCCTGTTATGCTGCGCCCCTCCTGTCAGAACCTGTCAGCATCATGGCCAAACCCNNATCGCCGCCCTGCGCGCCGCCGGGGCGCGCATCGAAGGCGAGGCCGGGTTGGGCTATACCCTGACCGAGGATCCGGCGCTGCCGCCGCAGATGTTCACCCGGCTGGAGGTCGAGGCGCTGGTTCTGGGCCTGGCCGAGGTGCGGGCCGCGGGCGATCCGGCCCTGGCCCGTGCGGCGGAACTGGCGGGGGCCAAGATCATCTCCAGCCTGCCCGAACGGGTGCAGCGTCAGGCGCTGAACGCCGCGCAACAGGTCTATCGCTTTGCACAACGCCAGCCCGCCCCCCCCCATCTGGCCCTGCTGCGCGAAGCCACATGGGCGGAACAGGCGGTGATTTTCACCTATGCCGATCTTGGCGGCAGCGTGACACGGCGCGAGGTCTGGCCGCTGTCGGTGGTCTGGCTCGATCACTCGCTGCTGCTGCTGGCCTGGTGCTGCCTGCGCCAGGATTTCCGCCGCTTCAAGCTGGAGGCCATGGCCGATGTGGCCCTGGCCCCCGGCAGCTTTCGCCCGCGCCGGGTGGCCCTGCTGCGCGCCTTTCACAAGATCCTGCGCGGCGAGGGGTAGCGGCAAATTTTTTCAAAGAAATTTTCAAAAGTTTTCGAAAACTTTTGCGCCTTACCCGATCGTGCCGCGCTGCCCGCCGGTCTGGCCGCGATCCATCAGCAGATGGTCCAGGATCACGCAGGCCATCATCGCCTCGCCCACCGGCACGGCGCGGATGCCCACGTAGGGGTCATGCCGCCCCTTGGTGATCAGCTCCACCTCATCGCCCGCCGCGGTCACGGTGCGGCGCGGCGTCAGGATGGACGAGGTCGGTTTCACCGCAAAGCGCACCACCACATCCTGTCCGGTGGAAATGCCGCCCAGAATACCGCCCGCATGGTTCGACAGGAACTCCGGCCCGTTCGCCCCCATGCGGATCTCGTCGGCGTTTTCCAC
>DOMY01000138.1 GCA_003509785.1 Gemmobacter sp. | reverse complement strand
CCCCTTTTTCCCTCGAAAACCGACAGTGCCTATTGGCCCTGTCGGGAGGATCGCCCCTTTGCGGAGGGACGATCCGTCATCGATCGTCCGTTATTCAGCGGCCTGTGCGACGGCGTCTACCGACACATATTTGCGGCCCTGCTTGCCAGCGTGGAATACCACGCGGCCTTCGCCCAGTGCGAACAGCGTGTGGTCCTTGCCCATGCCGACGTTGCGGCCGGGATAGACGCGGGTGCCGCGCTGGCGAATGATGATGTTGCCGCCGATCACTTCCTGACCGCCGAACTTCTTGACGCCAAGGCGCTTCGATTCCGAATCACGACCGTTGCGCGACGAACCGCCAGCTTTCTTATGTGCCATTGTCTAAACTCCTAGAATATCAGGCGCGAAGCGATCAGGCTTCGGCAGCAGCCGGGGCTGCGTCTTGGGTCTTGGCCTCGGCCTTGGCGGCCTTCTTGTCTTCGGCACCGATTGCGACGATGCGCAGGATCGTGTGGCGCTGACGATGGCCGTTCTTGCGGCGATAATTGTGGCGGCGACGCTTCTTGAAGACGATGACCTTCTCGCCCTTCGCCTGCGCGATGATCTCGGCTGCGACGGTCAGACCGGCCACATCCTTCAGATCGCCGCCTTCACCGGCCAGCAGGACGTCGTCCAGCGTGATCTTGTCGCCGGCCTCACCGGCCATCTTTTCGACGACGATCTTGTCTCCGGCGGCGACGCGATATTGCTTGCCGCCCGTGCGCACGATAGCGAACATGGCTTGTCTCTTCTCGTTCAAATCTGCTTTACGCAGATCACCAAAGACATGAAGCCTTAGCCGACCCGCGCGGGAATGTGGCCGTTAGTGGAATGACTCGCGGGTGTCAACCGATCGGCACCGTTGCAGGCCGTTTCGGCAAGGATTTATCGCAAGTCGGCGAGAAAACGCGCCGCCTGTTCCCGGATGGCGGTGCGATCTTCTTCGGGCATCTTGTCCCAGTTGCGATAGGGCAGAGCCATGCGCGGGTTGGGCGCCAGTTTGCGCTGGTTGCGGGCCAGGAAGTCCCAATAGAGCGCGTTGAAGGGGCAGGCATCCTTGCCGACGCGCTGCTTCACATCATAGCGGCATGACCGGCAATAGTTGGACATGCGGTTGATATAGGCGCCGCTCGACGCATAGGGTTTGGAACCGAGCAGGCCGCCATCGGCAAACTGGCTCATCCCCAGCGTATTGGGCAGTTCGACCCATTCATAGGCGTCGGCATAGACTTCCAGATACCAGACATGCACCTGATGCGGATCGACACCGGCGAGCAGGGCGAAATTGCCGGTGATCATCAGCCGCTGGATGTGATGGGCATAGGCCATGTCGCGCGTCTGGGTGACGGCTGCGCGCAGGCAGGCCATCTGCGTGGGGGCCCCCCAATAGGCGGCGGGCAGCGGCGCTGCATGGTTCAGCGCATTGCGGGCGGTGTAGCCCGGCCCTTCCAGAAAATAGATGCCGCGCACATATTCGCGCCAACCGATGATCTGGCGGATGAAGCCCTCGACCGCGTTCAGCGGTGCATGGCCCTGCAGGTAGCGGGCTTCGGCGCCCTGGCACACCTCCAGCGGCGTGAGCAGGCCGATGTTGAGGTAGGGCGACAGCAACGAATGGCTGAGCGCCGGATCACCCTCCAGCATGGCGTCCTGTTCATCGCCAAAGCGCGGCAGGCTTTGGGTCAGGAAATGCTGCAGCGCCTGCAGCGCGCCCGCGCGATCCGTGGCCCAGCCAAAGGGGCGCAGGCGGCCGAAATGGGTGGGAAAGCGCGCCTCGACCAGATCCAGCACCGCCTCGGTTTCAGCATCGGGGGCAAAGCGCAGGGGTTTGGGGCGCAAGAGATCGGAGGCGGCGGGTTTGCGGTTTTCGGGGTCGAAATTCCACTGGCCGCCTGTGGGCTTGTCCCCTTCCATCAGCAGGCCGGTCTTGCGGCGCATGTCGCGGTAGAACCATTCCATCCGGAGCTGTTTGCGATCCTTGGCCCAGGCGGCGAATTCGGCATCGGAACAGAGAAAACGGTCATCGGGCAGCAAGGTTACCGGCAGTGGCAGTGCCTCCAGCGCCGCGATCAGCCGCCATTCGCCAGGGCGGGTGGCGATCACCTGCGCCACCCCGGTTTCCGCCGCACGGCGCAGCAGTTCGGCCGGGATCGACGGCCCGGTTTCGGGATCATCCAACCGGGAATACAGCACCCGCCAGCCCGCCGCGCGCAGTTCAGCCGCGAATTTGCGCATCGCCGTCAGGATCAGCGCGATTTTCTGCGGGTGATGCGGCACATAGCTGCCCTCGGCCATCACCTCGGCCATCACCACGATATCGCGGGCCGGATCGGCGGCACGCAGGGCGGCGATGCCATGGGTCAGCTGATCGCCCAGGATCAGGATCAGGCGGGGGGTCATCGGATGGCCTTTGTGGGCGGCGACGAGCGCGGGCGCACCCCCTCCCCAGCCCTCCCCCTGTCAGGGGGAGGGGGTTGCGTCGTCTGGTTTGAGAGGCCGCATAAGCCAGCCAGCAGGAGCGACCCCCATTCCCCGCCAACGGGGGAGAACCGCATCGCCCGGCCTGACACCCCTCGCCCGTCAAGCGGCGCGACAGCCCCCCTCCCCCTGTCAGAGGGAGGGGGTTGCGTCGTCTGGTTTGAGAGGCCGCATAAGCCAGCCAGCAGGAGCGACCCCCATTTCCCACTAGCCGAAGAGAACCGCATCGCCCCACCTGACGCCCCCCGCCCGCCAACCGACGCGACAGGCCCCCTCCCCCTGTCAGGCGGAGGGTTGGGGAGGGGGTTACGACCAGCGCGCCTCACCACGGCACCTCATGGCCCTGCCAGTCGAAGAAGCCGCCGGTCTGTTGGGGCGTCAGCCGCTCCAGCACCGCGGCCAGGTTCTGGGCGGCGGTTTCCGACGGTACGGTGGGATGCTGCGCCTGATACTTCTGCGTGAAGGGTGTGGCCACCGTGCCCGGATGCAGGCAGACCACCACCGCGCGCGGATGGCTGCGCGCGATCTCGATGGCGGCGGTGTGGATCAGCTGGTTCAGCGCGGCCTTGGCGGCCCGGTAGGCATACCAGCCCCCCAGCCGGTTGTCGCCGATGCTGCCCACCCGCGCCGAGAGCGCGGCGAAGCGGCAATCGGCATCGCGCGGCATCAGCCGCAGCGCATGTTTCAGCACCAGCGCCGGGCCGGTGGCATTGAGCGCGAAATGCCGCGCCAGCGCCTCGGGGGGCAGCGCCTTCAACGTTTTCTCGGGCGCCACGCCGCCGATTTCCAGCGCACCGGTGGCAACGATGATGCGGTGAAACGGCGGTTCCAGCCGGGCCAGCGCGGCGGCGATGCTGGCTTCATCCGTCAGATCCAGCCCGTCCTGGCGGCGCGACAGGCCCACCACCTCGGCCCGCGTGGCCATCTCTGCCGCCAGCGCCGCCCCGATGCCGCCCGATGATCCGATGATCCGATGATGAGTGCGCGCATGTTTCCCCCCTGTCAGGCCGGGGAGGTAGGTGGCGGCCTGCGCCGGTCAAGCAGAAGTGGCCGAGGGTCGGGCAAAGAGTTGTGGCAAAAGGGCAAAGCCGATCTGTGCCGCAAAGCCGATCTGATGCGGCAGTTCGGCATAAAGTGCGAGATGCCCGCCCAGGCTGCGCCCAGCGGCCAGCGACAGCGCGGCCTCGGCCAGCAGAAGCAGCGTCAGCGCCGTAATCCCCATGACGCCCGCAAACCCGTGCCCGATAGCTTGCTTCCGCAGAAGCCAGCGGCAGACCACTGCCGAAGCCGCCAGCATCAGCGGGGCTTCGGCCGATACAGCCCAGATCGCACCAAGTTGGGGCGCCACATACAGCACCCGCACCACGCCAAAGGCAAACCCGATGGCAAAGACGACACCGAAATAAGCAAGACCCAGAACGAAAGCCCGCGCCATGATTGCCCCCTTGCCCCAGCCGCCTGAAGCAGGATCGCAGATCTGCCGCGAAATGGGCTGCGGCAATTTTTCTGCAGCCCCCCTTCCCTTTCGCGCAACCCCCGTTATAGTCCGGCCCCATGAACACGGGTTTCCATATCGCTTGCTGCGCGCCGCTGCGTGCCACCGCCACCCGTGGCCTGCTTCTCCTTAGCTGCCTCTGAGCGTGCCTTCGGGTGCGACCGCTCGGAGGTGACCAGCGCCCAGAGGACCGAAGCATCAGAGACCAAGGATTTCCGACATGACCACCGATACCAGCGCCCAGCCGCGCGTCGTGATTTTTGACACCACCCTGCGCGATGGCGAACAATCGCCCGGCGCCACTATGACCCATGACGAAAAGCTGGAGATCGCCTCTCTGCTGGACGAAATGGGGGTGGATGTCATCGAGGCGGGCTTTCCCATCGCCAGCGAGGGCGATTTCGCCGCCGTATCCGAGATCGCGAAACGGGCGAAGAACAGCACCATCTGCGGGCTGTCGCGCGCCAATTTCAAGGATATCGACCGTTGCTGGGAGGCCGTGCGCTTTGCTGCCAGCCCGCGCATCCACACCTTCATCGGCACCTCGCCGCTGCACCGCGCCATTCCGAACCTGACGATGGATGAAATGGCGCAGCGCATCCATGACACTGTGACCCATGCCCGCAACCTGTGCGACAATGTGCAATGGTCGGCCATGGATGCCACGCGGACCGAACATGATTACCTGTGCCGCGTGGTGGAAATCGCCATCAAGGCGGGCGCCACCACGATCAACATCCCCGATACGGTGGGATATACGGCGCCGCGCGAAAGCGCCGATCTGATCCGCATGCTGCTGGAGCGGGTGCCGGGCGCGGATGAGGTGATCTTTTCCACCCATTGCCACAATGATCTGGGCATGGCCACGGCCAACAGCTTGGCGGCGGTGGAGGCCGGCGCGCGGCAGATCGAATGCACGATCAACGGGCTGGGCGAACGCGCGGGCAATGCCGCGCTGGAAGAGGTGGTGATGGCGATGAAGGTCAGAAATGACATCATGCCCTATCGCACGGCGATTGATACCACCAAGATCATGAACCTGTCGCGGCGGGTGTCCACCGTTTCGGGCTTTGCGGTGCAGTTCAACAAGGCCATCGTCGGCAAGAACGCCTTTCTGCATGAAAGCGGCATCCATCAGGATGGCGTGCTGAAGAACGTCGAAACCTTTGAAATCATGCGCCCCGAGGATATCGGGCTGGTGGCGAAGAACATCGCCATGGGCAAACATTCGGGCCGCGCCGCGCTGCGTGCCAAGATGAAGGAGCTGGGCGTCGATCTGGCCGACAACCAGCTGAACGATCTGTTCGTGCGGTTCAAGGCCTTGGCCGACCGCAAGAAAGAGGTCTATGACGACGATCTGCTGGCACTGGCCAAGGACAGCGACACGCATGAGGCGCATGACACCATTCAGGTGAAACGCCTGCGGGTGATCTGCGGCACCGATGGCCCGCAAGAGGCCGAGCTGACACTGACCATCGACGGCGTGGATCACAGCATTGATGCCACGGGCGACGGACCGGTGGATGCGGCGTTCAACTGCGTCAAGATGCTCTATCCCCATGGCGCGCGGTTGCAGCTGTATCAGGTGGCCGCCGTGACCGAAGGCACCGATGCGCAGGCCACCGTCTCGGTCCGGATCGAGGAAGNNCATCGCCACCGGCCAGTCGGCCGATACCGATACGATCGTGGCCAGCGTGAAGGCCTATGTGAATGCGCTGAACCGGCTGATCGAACGGCGCAAGAAATCGGCGCCGGGCGATGATGTGAAATCGGTGAAATATTCCGACGCGTCGTAACCGCCGCACAGATGAAACATGCCGGGGCGCCTTGCCCCGGCATTTCTGTTTTTGGCGCCCGGTAGGCCTGACGCCAGCCGCCTAGCGATTGTCCAGCTGGGCGCGCACCGACAGACGGCCCTGCCGGGTGATGCGGTAGGGCGCGCCGCCCTCTGACCCGATCAGCCGCTTGCGCAACAGTTTCTGAAACACGGCAAGCGTGCAATCGGACAGGATCAGCCCGTCGCGGGTGAGGCAGAGCACCTCTTCGATGCGGCGGCCCGCGCCGCGTTCATGCAGGATACGGCCGCCCTGGGCCAGGGTGTGAAGAACCCGCTGTTCGGGTTTCGAGATATTCATGAAAGATGCCTGTGACATGAGCAACCACAGACAGGCCCGCCAGATCACTGGCCGTGCCTGCCGGTTTCGCCCCTCTTTTCCCCGAGGGGCTCAGAGGTTGCCCACAGTCTCTGACATCAACGCTCCATCATCGGCGCCCTACGCGCGGCCCCAATCTAGCGGCGCAAAGGCCGCCGTTCAATAGCCCCGGCTGCGATCCACCAGATGCAGCAGTGGCTGGCCCGTCTCGCCCCGGCGAATGTTTTCGGCCACCACGCGGGCCGCGCTGTAGGCACGGGTATCGGCGGCGATATGCGGGGTGACGGTGACGCGGGGGTTATGGCGGAACGGGTGATCCTCGGGCAGCGGCTCTGTGCGGAACACATCCAGCGTGGCATGGCCCAGCCGACCTGAATCCAGCGCCGCCAGCAGCGCCGTGTCATCAATCAGCGCGCCGCGCCCCGGGTTGATAATCACCACCCCAGAAGGCAGCCAGCCCAGCCGACGGGCATCCAGCAGGTTTTCGGTATCTGCCGTGCGTGGCAGCAGGGTCACCACGATCTCGGCCCGGCCCAGCAGGGCCTGCAGCCCGGCCTCGCCATGATGGGCCGGAAAGCCCAGCTCTGGCTTTTCGCTGCGGCTCCAGCCTTCCACCGCGAAATTCAGCGCCTTCAGCGCGCGGGCGCAGGCCAGCCCCAGCTCGCCCAGCCCCAGCACGGCCACAACCCGTTCGCGCGCCAGTGGCGGCACAATCTGATCCCAGCCGGGGGCGCCATGGATGAACCGATCCATCCCCAGATGATGGCGCAGCACATGGCCCACCACATATTCCACCATCCCCTCGGTCAGGCCCGGGTCCACCATGCGGCACAGGGGCTGCGTCAGCGTGGTGTTGCCGACAATGCGTTCGACCCCGGCCCAGAGGTTCAGCACCGCCTTGCAGCGGCCATAGGGGGTGAAATCCTGCAGCGGGCTGCCGGGCGCATAGATGATGTAATCCACATCCTCGGGCGCGGCTTCGGTCACCAGATCAAGCGTAATCCCGGCTTCGGCAAATGCGGCGCGCAGATGCGGCGCATATTCGGGCCAGAGCGCGGCCCCGGCGGCAAAAAGAACGGTTCCCATCTTCCTCTTGGTCCAAATACCCAAATCCACCCGCGCCGTCAGCGCGGCCGGTGGACATGGGCGCTTTGCACCAGCCCGAACCCCACCAGAAGCACCAGCATGGCCGACCCGCCGTAAGACAGCAAGGGCAAGGGCACCCCCACCACCGGCGCCATGCCCATCACCATCGACAGGTTGACCGCGATGTAGAAGAACAGGTTGGCGGCAATCCCGAGGATCAGCAGCTGCGAATAGCGGTCACGGTTCTGCAGGGCAGAGACCACGCAGAAGGCGATGATAAGCCCGTACAGCGACAGCAGCGAAAACGCCCCGATGAAGCCGAATTCCTCGGCCAGGGTGGTAAAGATGAAATCGGTATGCTTTTCCGGCAGGAAGTTCAGGCGGCTTTGCGTGCCCTGCATGAAGCCCTTGCCGGCCCAGCCCCCCGACCCCAGCGCGATCTGTGCCTGAATGATGTTGTAGCCCGCGCCCAGAGGATCGGCTGTCGGATCCAGAAAGGTGTCGATCCGGCGATATTGGTAGTCATGCAGGAACTGCCACGGCGTGCCACGGAAATGGAAGACGCCAAACACTGCCCCCCCCGCGATCGAGGCGACAGCCGCGAAATACCACCAGCTGACGCCCGCGCAGAACATCACCGCCGCCCCGGCCAGCAGCAGCATGATCGACGTGCCGAGGTTGGGCTGCATCAGCACCAGAACCGTGGGGATCACCGTCAGCAGCACCGGGATCAGCACCCACAGCGGGCGCGAGGTCTTCTTGACATCCAGCCAGTCATAATAGGCGGCCAGCATCATCACCAATGCGAATTTCATCATCTCGGACGGCTGGATGACGATCGGGCCAAGCTCGATCCAGCGTTGCGCCCCCATGCCGACGCGGCCGAAGAATTCGACCAGCAGCAGCAGCGACACGGACACCAGATAGGCCAGCACCGACATGTTGCGCCAGAACCAGATCGGGGTGAAGGCCACCACCATCATCAGCGCCATGCCGACGCCGAAGCGTTTCATCTGCGGTTCGGCCCAGGTATCGATCTTGCCGCCCGCCACGGAATAGAGCATCAGAAAACCGACCGAGGCCACGGCGGAAATCAGCAGCACCAGCGGCCAGTTCAGATGCAGCACCTTGCGCAGCCCGGCGGGCGCGGTCTTGATGCGGTATTCCAGAAAGCTCATGCTGGCCTCATGCGCGGGATTTGCCGGGGGTGACGTCACCCAGATCACGCAGCTTCATTTCCTTGAACTGCGTTTCGATCCGGCCACGCTGCGCCGAAGGATAGGCCGACAGCGGCGGGATGCCGCCGCCCGTCAGGCAGTGNNTAGCGGGCGATGGGCGCCGCGACGGTGGACCCGCCGCCGCCATGTTCCACCACCAGCGAGACCGCCACCTTGGGCCGGTCGAAGGGCGCATAGCAGACGAACAGCGCATGGTCGCGCCGTTCCCAGGGCAGCTGGTCATTCGACACCACGCCCGCCGCGCGTTCGGCGGCCGAAATGTTGCGCACCTGCGCGGTGCCGGTCTTGCCGGCGATNNTCCATCAGCATGGTATCATCGGCGATGCGGGCGGATTTGGCCGTGCCGCGGGCGCCGTTCATCACCTCGAACATGCCGCGGCGGGCGGATTGCAGATGGGTGGGATCCACCGGCAGCAGCGGCGCCTCGGGCACCGGAACCAGTTCGTTGTCCACCATATGCACCAGACGCGGAGAAACGGCGCGCCCGCTGGCCAGCCGCGCCGTCATCACCGCCAGTTGCAGCGGCGAGGTCAGCACATAGCCCTGCCCGATCGAGGCGTTG
>DOMY01000206.1 GCA_003509785.1 Gemmobacter sp. | reverse complement strand
CCCGAGCCAAGCCGCATCCAGTAGAAGAGCGCGATCTGGTCCTGGACCTCCATGTAATACTGGCCCATGACGCGTTGCAGATGGGTCTGGATGGTGCCCGCAAAGGTCAGCACGAAAGTCATGAAGACCATCCCCGCCGACATCAGCCAGAAGCCAACCATGTTCAGCACCTGGTTATAGGGGTCACGCTGTTTCAGGATCGGCAGCGCATAGGTGAAGAGCGCGAGGTTGACGCAGACATAGGCGCCGTAGAAGGCAAGGTGCCCGTGGGCCGCCGTCACCTGCGTGCCGTGGGTGTAATAATTCACCCCGTGCAGCGTATGCAGGAAGCCCCAGACGCCCGCGCCGAAGAAGGCGAGAACCGCGCAGCCGAGGCTCCACAGGAGGGCTGCCTTGTTCGGGTGATCGCGCCGCCCCTTCCAGACCATCACGAAGGCGAAGGCCATCATCGCGAAGAAGGGCACGACCTCAAAGGACGAGAAGATCGAGCCGATCCATTGCCAATAGGCGGGCATCCCGATCCAGAAATAGTGGTGGCCGGTGCCGAGGATGCCGGAGAAAAGCGCCGTGGCGACAATGACATAGAGCCATTTCTCGACGACCTCACGGTCCACCCCCGTCAGCTTCAGCATCAGGAAGCCGAGGATCGAGGCCATGATCAGCTCCCACACACCTTCCACCCAGAGGTGAACCACGTTCCACCAGTATTGCTTGTCGAGCGCCAGGTTGTCGGGGTTGTAGAAGGAAAAGAGGAAGAGAAGCGCCAGCCCCCAGAGCCCGATCAGCAGGATCGAGGAGATCACCGTCTTGCGGCCTTTGGCGACCGTCATGGTGACGTTCCACAGAAAGATGAGTGCGGCGACAACGATGCCGACCTTGACCCAGCGGGGCTGTTCAAGGAACTCGCGCCCCTCACGCCCCAGCAGGAAATTCCCTTCAAAGAGGTTAAAGAGATAGGTGACGACCACACCCGCTGTGCCCAGCACAAGAATGGCGAGCTGGATATAGGCGGCCTTGACGGAGTGGATTTCGCGTTCGGCCTCTTCCGGGATCAGGAAGTAAGCCGCGCCGAAAAAGCCGGTCAGAAGCCAGACGATCAGCGAATTGGTGTGCAGCATCCGCGCCACCGAGAAGGGCAGCACTTCGGCGAGGAAATTCGGCTGGACATAGATATAGCCCAGCACGACGCCCATCGTCACCTGCACGGCGAAAAGGGCCAGCGCGACCAGGATATAGGCCAGCGCGATCTTTTGGGATTGGTATTTCATGTGCTTGGCTCCTTAACCGGCATCATTCGGGGGCCAGCCCTGGGTGTTGATCTTGCCCGTCCACAGAAGGAAATCGGTCAGCCCCTGAATGTCTTCATCCGAGAGGTTGAATTGCGGCATCTGGCGGCGGCCCTCGACGCCGGAGGGTTGGGCCTCCATCCAGCCTTTCATGGTCTCGAACGCGGCTTCGGGATCGTCCTGGACGCCCCAGCGGGCCATGACATTGCCGACCTCCGGGGCGAAATAGGCGCCTTCCCCGAGGATCGAATGGCAATTCACGCAGGCTTTCTTTTCCCAGACGTGTTTGCCGCGCGCGACGGATTCGGTGATCCCGGCGTGGTCGGTCGAGACATTGACGATGTACCAATGGCCATGGATGAAAAGGCCGATGAAGATGAGGATGAAGAACAGGGACCCGCCGTAAAAGATATTCCGGGCCATGCTCTTCGTCAGGACTTCGCGCATGGCGAGGGTCTCCCGGAGCTGTTGGCGATGGCTCCGGCTTGCGCCCCCTGCGCGAGTCTCTCCTTAACAAAAGTCAAGGATACGGGATTTCGCGCGTGGCAAAACCGGGCGGAAGGAAGATGTCAGCAAAGGCGGCCAGAATGGGACAGGAAACCAGCCAGAGATCCGCCCCATACTGGAGCGCGGGAAAGCTCGCCATTCTGCTCTACATCTTTGCAGCGGCGGCGGTGGCGATCAATCTCTTCATGCTGGGGCTGTTGTTGCAGGTCTTCGGCTTCACCGCGCTGCCGCCGGTGACCGCGCTGATCGCAGCGGGGCCACTCGGGGTGCCGGCAGCCTGGGCCGCGGGGCGATGGGTGCGTCATCTGCTGGATGAGGCGGACCAGAAGCCTTCAGTGTAGCTGTTCAAGCGTATTCCCGTCGCGTATGGCGGGCCAGTAATCCCAAACCCACAAGAGAAACGCCGCAGCCCAGGCCAGCGCCGAAGCCGCGTGTAAAGGGCCGGGCGGCCAGGGTATCAGCCCCATCTCGGGCAACACGCGCAGGCAGGTGGCGAGCGCGATCAGCGCGAATGCCGCCCTGGTGCGGCGCGAAAACCCGAGACCCTGGCCGGTGTGAAACCGCCCCGCAATGGCCAGAACCGCCAGCACACCAAGACCAAGGCCGCCCATCACCACCAGATGCAACGCCGCCACCTCAGACCAGGGAGCGCCAAGTCGTGCAGCCCCAAGCGCCAGCATCCCCAGCCCGGAAAACCCCGTCGCCGCCATCAGCCCGAGTATCTCGCACCGCATTCCTGCGCGGCCGATGAAACCTTCGGCCATCCGCTCCATGAACGCGGCCCCTGCCCCGAGCCAGAGCCAGCCGGTCACCGCCATTGACGCCCCGGCGATATCCGCCAGCAGGGCCAGCGCCACCAGGCCAGGGGCCAGGTTGAGCCGCCCCGGATGCGGGCGGAATGGCGATGTGCGGCCCGTGGGGTCGAGCACCTCATTGGTGACAGGAACCGTGATCCGTGCTAGCGCAAGCGCAAGCAATCCCGCCAAGCGCAAGCAATCCCGCAAAGAGCAGGCCTGCGAGGCGGATGATGCGCAAAGCCGCCGCGGCCTCGCCGAGGGCCATCTGCAACCGGGCCCAGACCGCAAGCATGGTCAGCACCAGCACCCAACCCGCGAAAGCCAGCACCCTGTCCGTGCGTTTGCGCCAGGACAGGACCAGCAGATAGACGGAGAGAAAACCCAGCCAGATCAGATCGGCCAAGGCTGCGGGCCAGATCATCAGATCCGCGCCCGTCAGCCCGCAGATCCGCGCAAATGCCCAGGCAGCGGCCAAAACCCACAGGACCCGCCCTTGCAGGCGCGGCGTGTCGGTCCATTCCGGCGCTGCCGTGGTCAAAAATCCGATCAGCGCCGCCCCCCAGGCCCCGAAGATCATCTCATAGCCGTGCCAGACGCCCGGCGGCAAATCGCGCGAAAGCGGCAGATCGAAGGACCACAGAAGCACCCAGATCAACGGCCAAATCCCCGCATGCAGCGCCGTCAGTGGGAAGAAAATACGGAACCCCTCATCCGAGAGGATACGGTGCAGGGGCTGGCTCATGGCTGCCGCCTCTCATCAAGATCGTGGATATGGGCGAAGAGCGGATCTTCGGCCAGGAAAGCCTCACGCTGCGCGAAGATCCATGGCTCAGGGCGCGTGGCAGGATCACCAGTGATGATACGCTCGCCCGTGATGCCCTGGCCCATCGGGTCAAGGACAAGGATGCGGTGGCTGATGCGGATAGCTACGCGTGACGCGACCGGTGCGGGGCGTGATCAGCCCCGTCGCGATATGGGCAATGGTCGATTTCCCCGACCCCGAGGGGCCAACCAGCGAGACGATCTCGCCCGCACCAACAGAAAAACTGATACCGTCCAGCACCTTGCGGCCAAAGTAGGAATGGCCCAGGCCCTGCAATGTCAAAAGGCTCATCGCTTTACCCCCCAGGGCCGCGCGGCCTCGCGCCAGCGTTCCAGCTCGGCCTGGATCGGGCGCAGCACCGCATATTCCGCAAGGATCAGCACCGCGACCGCCAACAGCACCCAGGCCATGGCGCCCGAGATGTCCAGCATCGACCGCGCGCGGGCCAGCGCCCCGCCGACGCCCCCCGCATTCGACAAAAGCTCGGCCATCACCGCCACCTTGAACGCCGATCCAAGCGCCAGCACCAGCGCAGGAAGCAGATGCGCCGCGATCTGGCGGCTGGCGATATGGGTGAAGCGGCGGACAGGGCCCGCGCCAAAGGCCTCGGCCATGGCGTCAAGGCCACGATCACGCGTGGTGACGCCCTCGACCGTGCCCATGAAGACAACCGGCGTGCCCGAGATCACGATGGTCAGTGCCACGGTCATCATCGAGGCGCCGAACCAGATCATCGACAGCACGATCCAGGCAATCGGCGGCACTCCGATCACGACCGTCAGGATCGGGCGCGCGAGCCGCAAAATGGCGGGCGAATAGCCCGCAATTACACCCGCGACGGTTCCGATCACCGCCGCCAGCGCGAAGCCCAGTGCGGCGCGCGTGCTGGTCAGTGCCAGAAGCGCCTGCGCCTCACCATCCCGGACCAGCACCCCGGCGGCGTGCAGTGTCTCAAGCGGCGCGGGCAGGATGAAGCTGCCATAGGCCTCATGCCCCAACTGCCACAGCGCCGCGAGCAGGCAAAGCCCGGCCAACCCCGCCCAGGCAGACCATAGGAACCGGCCAAGGCGGGACAGGCGGTCTGTGACGGCGCGGATCATGGTTCAGTCAGCTCAGAGGGCGTAGAACGCATCATCAGGCAGTTTGCCTCCGATGATCGCCGCATCGCCCGCCGCCATCAAAGACAGCATGGCCTCGATCTGTGGCCGCGCAGCGCTGGCGGGCCGTGCCACGAGATTTGATCGCGGGATCGAGGCGGCAAGGATCGGTGCAGGCAATCCTCGGCGACTGGGCGCAGGAACCTGCGATCCGGCAATCCCCGGGCCTCGGTGATGACCTGGCCGAGATTTCCACCCAGCTCGACCGCTGCAAGCGGATCATTACCGGGGTTCTCGCCTCCTCGGGCGCGACGCGCAGCGAAGGGGCCACGCGCGGCGATCCGGCAATTTTCTTTGATCTGGCAGTGCAGGAATGGCGCAACCACCACCCCGACACCGCGCTGGACTATCGCAATGACCTCCTGCCGGGGGAGGAGACGGTGCTTGACCTCTCGCTGCGCCAGGCGCTGTTCAACCTGCTGGAGAATGCCGAAACCGCAGGCCCCGGCACGGTCGCGCTGCATATCGGTCGCGAGGGGGATCAGATCACGCTCCGCGTCACNNCCCCGGAAATCCTTGAGGCCCCGGCGCAGCCCTGGAACTCGACCAGCCCGCGCGAGGGGGCGGGGCTTGGCCTTTTCCTGTGCCGGAATGTTGCGCGCCGTTTTGGCGGGGCGCTGACAGTGTCCAACATTTCCAGCGGCGGAGCCGAGGTGGTGATGCGCCTCACCCTCCCCCCGATTGCCGGAGACTGACCATGGAACAGCTGCTGATCATCGAGGACGATCTGGCGCTTGCCGGCGCGCTGAAACGCTCATTCGAGCGGCGTGGCTATGAGGTCCGCCATCTGTCACGCTATGAGGATCTGGCCCCCGCGCTGACCGAGGCGCAGCCGACACGNNGGCAGCCCCGGCCATTCCGGCCTTGACTGTGTGCGCGATCTGCACCGCCATGATGCCGCTATGCGGGTGGTGGTGCTGACGGGCTTCGCCAGCATCAATACGGCGGTCGAGGCAATCAAGCTCGGCGCCTGTCATTACCTGCCGAAACCCGCCAACAGCGACGATATCGAGCGGGCATTCGGTATGGGTGAGGGTGTCACCACGACGCCCGTCGGCCACCGCCCCACCTCGATCCGCACCCTCGAATGGGAGCGGATCCATGAGACCCTGGCCGAGACCGGGTTCAATATCACCGAGACCGCGCGCCGCCTCGGGATGCATCGCCGCACCCTTGCGCGCAAGCTGGAGAAACGGCAGGTCTCCTGATCAGGCCTGGCGCAACCGGGTGCCGGTCTCGCGGTAATCCTGCATCCGGTGGGCGCTCAGCCCAAGCGCACGAATGGTCTGTTCCAGCCGCAAAAGGCGCGGCGGGGTAAAGAAATACGGGTCAAGCGTCGTGCGGGTCTCGAATGCCACGCCGCTTTGGCGCAAAAGCCTGAAACTCTCCATCGCATCCGTGCCGCTGCGGCGGCTATGGGTCAGATCGGCGTAATCTTCCGGCGCGGCCTTGATGTCAAAACCAACCCAGTCCAGCAGCGGCAAAACCTGCCTGAACCGCGCCGGATAGGCGCCGCCGGTATGCAGCCCAAGGCGAAATCCCAGCTCTCTGACTGCGGCCATCGCTGCGGGAAGGTTCTTCTGCAAAAGCGGCTCCCCGCCCGAAAAGACCACCCCATCCAGCAAGCCTCGCCTTTCGCGCAAGAACCCCAGGATCTGGTCCCAGCCATAGCGTGAAGGCGCATTGGCCGGGATCAGATCCGGGTTGTGGCAATAGCCGCAATCCCAGGGACAGCCCTGGCAAAAGATCACTGCCGCGATCTCGCCGGGCCAATCCGCGAAAGAGACCGGAGCAAATCCGCCGATGCTGATCAGCCCCGTATCCGAGACAGGCGTCGCTACAGTCCCGATGTCAAAGTCCGGCACGGCTTTCCTCGAAATGCAGTCTTTCGTGGAATTCGCCTTTCTTGCCGGTATTGAACGAGGAGACGGGCCGGTGATAGCCCATCACGCGGGTCCAGACTTCACAGCGCTGGCGCTGATCCTCGGGCAGGCGCTCCGCGGCAAGGCGGTCTGGCTCGGTCAGTTTTCGGTCATGGAACATCGGTTTTTCCTTTCTCGCAGGGGGTTCAGGCGGCGCGGGCGGCCAGCGCCTCGGCATCGCATTTCGGGCAAAACTCATGCTCGCCCGAAAGGTAGCCATGTTTCGGGCAGATCGAGAATGTCGGCGTCACGGTGATATAGGGCAGCCGGAAATGCGTCAGCGCACGGCGCACCAGCTTGCCGCAGGCCTCGCCCGACGAGATCCGGCTGTTCATGTAAAGATGCAGCACGGTGCCGCCGGTATATTTGCATTGCAGCTTGTCCTGGCGCGACAGGGCCTCGAACGGATCATCGGTAAAGCCGACGGGCAACTGGCTGGAATTGGTGTAATAGGGCTCGGCCTCGGTCCCGGCTTGCAAGATCCCCGGATAGCGCTTGCGGTCTTCGCGGGCGAACCGATAGGTTGTGCCTTCGGCGGGCGTGGCCTCGAGATTGTAGAGATGCCCGGTCTGCGCCTGAAACTCCGTCATCCGCTTGCGGATATGGTCGAGCAGCCGCAGCGCGAAACGGTTGCCCCAGGGGGTGGTAATATCCTGCGCATCGCCGGTGAAATTGCGGATCATCTCATTGACGCCATTCACCCCCAGCGTCGAGAAATGGTTTCTGAGCGTGCCGAGATAGCGTTTCGTATAGGGCAAAAGGCCAGAATCGATCAGCCGCTGCACCACCTGGCGCTTGATCTCCAGGCTGTCGCGGCCAAGGTCGAGCAGCTCATCCAGCCGCGCGAACAGACCATCCGTATCGCCCGCATGGATATGGCCCAGACGCGCACAGTTGATCGTCACCACACCCAGAGATCCGGTCTGTTCCGCACTGCCGAAAAGCCCGTTGCCGCGTTTCAGCAGCTCGCTCAGATCCAGCTGCAAGCGGCAGCACATCGAGCGGACCATATGCGGCTCCAGCTCGGAATTGATGAAGTTCTGGAAATAGGGCAGCCCGTATTTCGCGGTCAGCTCAAACAGCAGCCGGGCGTTCTCGCTCTCCCAGGGGAAGTCTTTGGTGATGTTGTAGGTCGGGATCGGGAAGGTGAAAACGCGGCCTTTGGCGTCACCCTCCGCCATCACCTCCATATAGGCGCGGTTGATCATGTCCATCTC
>DOMY01000199.1 GCA_003509785.1 Gemmobacter sp. | reverse complement strand
TGCACACCTGCCGCCCCGGCGCCATGGCACTGGGCACACCAGGTGCGGAACACGGCAGCCCCTGCCGCACGGGCATAGGGTTCCAGCTCTGCATCCCCGACGATGGCGTTCAGATCGGCGGCCACCAGTTTGGCCTTGATCGGGCCATTGGCCTCGTCGAACCGCTTGATTTCCTCGGCCACGGCGAGGCGGGTATCACCGGCAGCCGTGGTGCCCAGAAAGCCGTTGGTCGCCTTTGTCACCAGCGGCCAGGCCGGATAGGCAATCATGTAACCGATCGCCCAGATGATGCAGAGATAGAACGTCCAGAGCCACCAGCGCGGCATCGGATTGTCGTATTCCTGAATCCCGTCCCATTCATGGCCGGTGGTCGGAACCTCGCCCGGCTTCTTCACTTGCTTGGCGCACATGTCTCACGCCTCCTTGAAATTGCGGCGGGCCGCTTCCGCCTCGGCAGGCGCGGGGCGCTTGTCGTTGCGGAAGATCGACTGGGCGGCATCGTCATGAACCCTGCGGCTGCCGGGACGGAACGCGAAGATCACGATCCCGATGAACAGCAGTGTCATCAGAAGCAGCATCCAGCTGTCGGCGAAGTGACGCAGGAAAGAATAGGTATCCATCTGCCCCTCCTCAGCGGTTCGGGTCGGGCTGGAAGGTCGAGAAATCGACCATCGTGCCCAGAACCTGAAGATAGGCCACCAGCGCATCCATTTCCGTCAGCGCGGGCTGGCCGTCGAAATTGCGGACCTGCGCCTTGGGATAGCGGGCCAGCAGGCCTTCGGTATCGGCATTGGGATCGGCCTGGGCCACGAAATCGGCCTCGGCGGCCTCCATCATCTCGGCGCTGTAGGGCACGCCGACAATCTGGTTCGCCCGCATCGACCCGCCGATATAGCGGGCGTCGATCACGTTCCCCATCAGGAATTCGTATTTGGGCATGACCGATTCCGGCACCACCGATTGCGGGTGGATCAGGTGCTGCACATGCCATTCATCCGAATAGCGGCCACCGACGCGCGCCAGATCCGGCCCGGTCCGCTTCGACCCCCACTGGAACGGATGGTCATACATCGATTCCGCCGCCAGGCTGTAATGGCCATAGCGTTCGACCTCGTCCCGCATGGGGCGGATCATCTGGCTGTGACACACATAGCAGCCCTCGCGGACGTAGATTTCGCGCCCGGCCAGTTCGAGAGGGCTGTAGGGGCGGACCCCTTCAACCTTCTCGATGGTGTTTTCAAGGTAGAACAGCGGCACGATCTGCACGATGCCCCCGATGGTCACCACCAGGAAGGACAGCACCAGCAGCAGCGTGGCATGTGTTTCGATTGCCTTGTGTCTGTCGAGAAAAGCCATTCGCCGTTCCCTCCTTATTCAGCCGGGACGGCCGCAGCCTGCGAAGCCTTGGCAGGCTGCGCACGGACGGTCATCACGAGGTTGTAGCACATGATCAGCGCGCCGGTCAGATACATGACGCCACCCAGACCGCGGACGACATACATCGGATATTTGGCGGCAACCGTGTCGGCGAAAGCGTTCACGAGGAACCCGTTGGCATCCACTTCGCGCCACATCAGGCCTTCCATGATGCCGGTCACCCACATCGAGGCGGCGTAGAGCACGATCCCGATGGTGGCCAGCCAGAAGTGCCAGCTGACGAGGCTGAGGCTGTACAGCCGCTCGCGGTTCCACAGGCGCGGTGTCAGGAAATACAGCGCGCCGAAGGTGATCATGCCGTTCCAGCCAAGCGCGCCGGAATGCACATGGCCAATCGTCCAGTCGGTATAGTGCGACAGGCTGTTCACAGCCTTGATCGACATCATCGGGCCTTCGAAGGTCGACATGCCGTAAAAGCCGATGGAAACCACCATCATGCGGATGATCGGATCGGTGCGCAGCTTGTCCCAGGCGCCCGAAAGCGTCATCAGGCCGTTGATCATGCCCCCCCAGGACGGCATCCACAGCATGATCGAGAAGGTCATGCCCAGGGTCGCGGCCCAATCAGGCAGGGCGGTATAATGCAGGTGGTGCGGACCGGCCCAGATGTACAGGAAGATCAGCGCCCAGAAGTGGATGATCGACAGTTTGTAGCTGTAGACAGGGCGTTCTGCCTGTTTCGGCACGAAGTAATACATCATGCCCAGGAAGCCCGCCGTCAGGAAGAAGCCCACGGCATTGTGGCCATACCACCATTGCGTCATCGCATCCTGAACGCCGCCAAAGGCAGAAACGGATTTCGACGAGAAGGGGCTGATCGGAACGGCCAGGTTGTTCACCACATGCAGCATCGCCACAGTGACGATCATCGACAGCAGGAACCAGTTGGCCACATAGATATGCGGCTCTTTCCGGTTCATCAGCGTGCCCAGGAACACCAGCAGGAACGAAACCCAGACCACGACGATCCACAGGTCGATATACCAGACGGTTTCGGCATATTCCTTCGACTGCGTCCCGCCCAGCACATAGGAGGTGGCCGCCAGAACGATCATCAGCTGCCAGCCCCAGAACACGAACCAGCCCAGATTGCCGCCCCACAGCCGCGTGGCGCAGGTGCGCTGCACGATGTAGAAAGCCGACATGATCAGCGCATTGCCGCCAAAGGCAAAGATCACCGCGCTGGTGTGCAGCGGCCGCAGGCGCCCGAAGTTCAGGATGCCCTCAACGCCCGGAATGTTCAGCGACGGGAAGGCCAGCTGAAAGGCGATGACGACCCCCACCAGAAAGCCCACGGCCCCCCAGAAGGCTGTTGCGATGACGCCGGCGCGAACCACGCCGTCGTTATATTCGTTTGTGGCAACCACCACCGGCTCGTCCATATGCCGCAGCACCCACAGGAACGTGAGGCCGGCGGCAAGCATGACGACGATCGCGTTCACCTGATAGGCAAGATCATGCGCGTAGTTGGCGCCGATCGCGGCCAGCACCGCGATCACGCCCAGCACGATCAATTTAACGTAATCCCACATTTTGCGTCCCTTCGTCTTGGCCGGTTGCGAGTCGGGAAGCGATGCGCCCGGCACTTTTCGACCGTTCCGCTTTCGCAGAAGCCCGTCACAACAGCCTTGATCCATATCAAGCATAGGGAGCCATAGGATTGATCAAGGTCAATGCGGCAAGATGAACGCCCAAGGTATGTTTTACCGACTGCCCGACCCTACAGGAGGTGACCGATGGCATATAAAACCGTGACGACATTCGTGACGTCGGCTGAAGAGGCTGCAGGCAGTGTCGCAGCCGCGGCACGGCTTGCGCTGGAACTGGATGCCCATCTCGACATCCTGGCGCTGGGGGTGGATCGCACCCAGATGGGCTATTCCTATGTCGGTGGTGGCGCTGTCTTGCTGCAGGTCGCGATGGAGCGGGCCGAAGAAGACGCCAAACGCTGCGAGGCGGCCGTGCGTCTGGCGCTGGCGCGGGAACCTGTCGATCTGCGCTGGGGGGTTGAAACGGCCGTGACACAGATCGGCGCTTTGGCCGATCTTGTGGCGCTGCGTTCAAGATTCGCAGATCTTGTGGTTGTGCCCCGCCCCTATGGCCCCGGCCGGGGCAGCGAAGCAGAGGCCGTTGTGGAATCTGCGCTGTTCGAAGGCCAGGTGCCGGTGCTGGTGGTACCCACGGGACATGCCATGGCAGCGATGCCCGGCCGTGTGGTGATCGGCTGGAACCAGAGCCGCGAAGCCATGGTCGCCATCCGTGCCGCGCTGCCGCTGCTGAAGACCGCGCATATGGTGAATATCGCGGTGATCGACCCGCCGCAGCACGGCCCCGAACGGTCAGACCCGGGCGGGATGCTGTGTCAGATGCTGGTGCGTCATGGTGTGAAGGCCGAGGTTTCGGTGCTGGCGCGCAGCATGCCGCGCGTGTCGGATATTTTGTCGCGGCATCTGCGCGACGTGAATGCCGATCTTCTGGTGATGGGCGCCTATGGCCATTCGCGCCTGCGCGAAGCGATTCTGGGGGGCGCCACGCGCAACATGCTGGAACAGGCCGAAGTGCCGGTGCTGATGGCACATTGATGCAGAGGGACCGGAGGGGGTGCCGCCCCCTCACCCCGACCCTCTCCCCCAAGGGGAGAGGGAGTGCGTTGCATGGGGGGAAATGCGGTCAGATCAGATCGACCAGCCGAGCAGCCTCGATGCGGGGATCGGCCAGCGGGCTGCGATCCTCGCCGGGGAAGAACCTTGCGCGCGTGGCGGTGGGCATCGGCGCCGGTGTTTCGATCAGGACGCGCGGGCCGACCTTGGCCGCTTCCTTCTGCCAGCTGCGGGCCAGCGCGATCTGCGCGGCCTTGGTGGCACCATAGGCCCCAAAATACATCTCGCCGCCACGCGGATCATCAAGGAACATGGCCGCCGGTGCCGGTGCCAGACGCAGCAAAGGCTCCACCAGCGGGATCAGTGTGCCGGTGGCACGGAGATTGATCGCCAGCGACTTGTCCCAATCCTTCACATCCAGAAACTGTGCAGGCGACATCGGGGCCGCATGAATGGCCGCATGGACCCAGAGATCCAGCCGCCCCCAGCGATCGAATATCGAGCGGCACAGATGTGCCATGGCATCATCATTGGTGATGTCCATCGGTGCCAGGGTCAGTTCGCCCGCGCCGGGCTGCCGCCTGGCCTTCACCCGGTCATCCAGCTCTTCCAGCCCGCCGACGGTGCGCGCCAGCGCCACCACATGCCAGCCGCGCCCTGCCAGCTCCTCGGCCAGNNAGGAGGCTCCTTTGGCCGGGGATGTACGGATGCGCCGGGGGTTTCACACCCCCGGACCCCCCGTGGGATATTTGAGCCAAGGCAAAAGCACAAGAAAGCAGGATCGCCTGTGGCGGCGTGCCGCGCTGCTGCTTTACCTTGGGACAAATATCCGCAGGGGGTGAATGGGCCGAAGGCCCAGAGGGGGCGGGCACGCCCCCTGTTACTCGGCGGCCTTCATCTCGAAGCCTTCGGCGATCTTGTCCGAAGGGGCGATGGGATATTCGCCCGAGAAGCAGGCATCGCAGAATTTCGGGGATTTCGCATCGCGCCCGGCAGCTTCGCCCGCAGCGCGGTAGAGACCGTCGAGCGAGATGAACTTCAGGCTGTCGACCCCGATCCAGTCGCGCATCTCGTCTTCCGACATGGTGGCGGCAAGCAGTTTCGACCGTTCAGGGGTATCGACGCCATAGAAGCAGGGCCAGGCGGTGGGTGGGCTTGCGATGCGGAAGTGGACCTCGGCCGCGCCGGCTTCAAGGATCATGTCCTTGATCTTGCGTGAGGTTGTGCCGCGCACCACAGAGTCATCGACCAGGATCACCCGCTTGCCCTTGATCAGCGCGCGGTTGACGTTCAGCTTCAGGCGCACGCCCATGTTGCGGATGCTTTCCGTGGGTTCGATGAAGGTCCGCCCCATGTACTGGTTGCGGATGATGCCCATGGCATAGGGAATGCCGGATTCCTGCGAAAAGCCGATGGCGGCCGGGGTGCCGCTATCGGGCACGGGGCAGACCAGATCTGCCTCGACCGGGGCTTCCTTCGCCAGTTCCACGCCGATCTGGCGGCGGGTTTCATAGACGGACCGGCCGCCGAGGATGGAATCGGGGCGCGAGAAATACACCTGTTCAAAGATGCAGAAGCGCGAGGGGGCAGGGGTGAAGGGGCGGGTGCTTTCCACCTTGTTGCCTTCGATCACCACCATTTCGCCCGGTTCGATCTCGCGCACGAATTCGGCGCCGATGATATCCAGCCCGCAGGTTTCCGAGCTGAGCGCCCAGCCATGATCGCTGATCCGGCCCAGCACCAGCGGGCGTACGCCATGCGCATCGCGCACGCCGATCAGCTTGGTCCGCGTCATGGCCACAACGGAAAACGCGCCTTCGACGCGGCGCAGGGCATCCTTGATGCGCTCCGAGATGTTCTTCTGGATCGACCGCGCCATCAGATGGATGATGCATTCGCTGTCCGAAGACGATTGGAAGATCGAACCGCGTTCGATCAGTTCCTTGCGCAGGGCCGCGGCATTGGTCAGGTTGCCGTTATGGGCAATCGCCGCGCCACCCATCGAAAATTCACCGAAGAAGGGCTGCACGTCACGGATGGCCGTTGCGCCCTTTGACCCGGCGGTGGAATAGCGCACATGGCCGATGGCCAGTTCGCCGGGCAGCGTTTCCATCACATCGGCGCGGGNNCGCGCACATAGCCGAAGCGGCGGGCCGAGTTGAAGCCATGCGCCGGGTCGTAGCTGACGATCCCGCCGGCTTCCTGCCCGCGATGTTGCAGGGCGTGCAGGCCGAGAGCTACGAAATTCGCCGCATCGGTCACGCCGATGACGCCGAAAACGCCACATTCTTCTTTCAGCTTGTCGCCATCCTGAAAGGTGTCGAACGGGGTGCCGGGGAGGTGGCGCATGGGTTCGCTCCGAATCCGAAGGGGGGCTTTCGCCCCCCGTGTAATGGCTAGATGACGGAGTGTCACGCCCGGAACCGACGCTCGCGCTTAGTTGTTTGCTGCGGGTGCAGCATCCGGGGTGACCGGCGTGGCCGGTGCGGCGCAGACGGAAACCAGACCTTCGTATTTCGCAACGATCCAGCCGGGGGCATCCGAAGGGATCTGTTCATCCAGATTGCCCTGGAATGTCGCAAACACCTTGGCCGAACGGGACTGATCCACCATGGCGATGGATTCCGCAGCCACCGCACGGTCGTAGACGATGAAGGCCACCGCCACCAGAACCACGCCGCGCACCACGCCGAACAGGAAGCCAAGCGCCTGATCCACGCCGCCCAGAACCGTCTGGTTGATCCAGCTGGACAGAAGCGGGGTGAACAGCGCCGCAATCACCAGACAGATGGCAAAGACCCCGGCAAAGGCCGCGATCAGCGACAGTTCGCAGCTGTCGCCCAGAAAATCGCCGACCATCGGCAATTCGCGGATCAGCGGCTGTGCCTGTGCGGCAAAGCCGTAAGCGACCACCGCTGCCACGATCCAGCCCAGGATCGCCATGCCTTCGCGCACAAGGCCGCGCGAATAGGCCAGAACAGCCGACAGCACGATAACCCCGGCCACCACGGCGTCGATGATGGTGAAACCTTCCATTCCAATTCTCCCCCAGGGCTTAGCCTGCCCCGAACATATCGCCGACAAAGGCCGTCAGATCCGGCATCTGGCGCAGGCGCATCCCTTCGGATTGCCCGGCCTTGGACCTTGAGGGCAAAACCGCCTGTGAGAAACCAAGTTTCGCCGCCTCTTTCAACCTGTTTTCCGTCTGCCCCACCGGGCGCAGCGCCCCAGAGAGCGAGATTTCCCCGAAAAGCACCATGTCTGGCGGAATTGCCACATCCTCACGCGCCGAAAGAAGGGCGGCCGCCACGGCCAGATCGGCGGCCGGTTCGGAAACCCGCATCCCCCCGGCAACATTGAGGAAAACATCAAGCCCGGTGAAGGGGATGCCGCAGCGCGCCTCCAGCACGGCCAGAATGGTGGACAGGCGGCCGGAATCCAGCCCCACCACCGTGCGCCTCGGTGTGCCAAGGTTGGAGGGGGCGACCAGGGCCTGAATTTCGGTCAGCACCGGCCTTGTGCCCTCGATCCCGGCAAAGACCGCAGAGCCGGGGCTGGCGCTTTCGCGATCCGACAGGAACAGCGCCGAGGGGTTCAGCACTTCGGCCAGCCCGTCGCCCGTCATCTCGAACACGCCGATTTCATCGGCCGGGCCAAAGCGGTTCTTCACCGCGCGCAGGATGCGAAACTGGTGGCCGCGCTCGCCCTCGAAATACAGCACCGTATCCACCATGTGTTCCAGCACGCGGGGGCCTGCGATAGCACCCTCTTTCGTGACATGGCCCACGATCACCACCGCCACGCCGCGCCGCTTGGCAAAGCTGACAAGCTCATGCGCCGATGCGCGCACCTGCGAAACCGATCCCGGCGCGCTTTCCACATTGTCCAGCCACATGGTCTGGATCGAATCGATGATCGCCAGCCCGGGGCGTTCGGCATCCAGCGTGGTCAGAATGTCGCGCAGGTTGGTATCGGTGCCCAGAATCACCGGCGATTCGGTCAGCCCCAGCCTTTGCGCCCGCATCCGCACCTGCGCGGCGGCTTCCTCGCCCGAGATATACATGCACTTCAGCCCGCGCCGGGCAAAGCTGGCGGCGGCCTGCAGCAGCAGGGTGGATTTGCCGATCCCCGGATCGCCCCCCACCAGAATGGCCGAAGCGGGCACCAGCCCGCCGCCCAGCACCCGGTCCAGCTCGCCGATGCCGGAACTGGCGCGCGGCGGTGGCGCCTCTTCGGTGGCCAGATCGGTCAGCGGGATGGTGCGGCCCTTGGATGTGGGCTTGGGGCCTGCCCCCAGCGGGGCTTCTTCCACGATGGAATTCCACGCGCCGCAGGCATCGCATTTGCCGGCCCATTTGGTATAGGCGGCGCCACAGGCGCTGCAGGTGAATGTGGCGCCTTTCTTCGGTGCCATGTCAGGCCCAGGCCTCTGCCGTCAGCGTAAGCGAATGCTTGCGCGCCTCCAGATCATGGATATCGGTCGCCAGGATCAACTCGTCGGCCTGGGTCTGTGCCACCAGCGCATCCAGCTGCGCGCGCACCTGATCTGGGCTGCCCACCGCATGGCAGGCCAGCATCCGCATCACCTGCGCTTCTTCGCGCGGGGTCCAGACCTGCGCCATGTCATCCACAGGCGGCTGGCTCAGACCACGGGCATTGCGGATCAGGCCCAGAAAACCCTGCTGCGGCGTGGTGAACAGGCGCCGCGCCTCGGCCTCGGTATCGGCGCAGGTCACATTCACGGCCACCATGGCATGAGGCTTGGCCAGCCGGTCCGACGGTTTGAAGTTCTGCCGATACAGATACAGCGCATCCATCAGCGCATCAGGCGCGAAATGCGAGGCAAAGGCATAGGGCAACCCCAGCTCCGCCGCCAGCAGCGCCCCGAAATGCGACGATCCCAGAATGATGAACCCCATGTCGGTGCCCGGTGCCGGCACGGCGCGGATGCGCGGGCTGTCATCATCCGGGGCGAAATAGCCCATCAACTCTACCACATCCTGCGGAAAGCGGTCGCCCGCATCGCCGCCCCGGCGCAGCGCCCGCACCAGCGTGGCGCCATCGGTCCCCGGCGCCCGGCCCAGCCCCAGATCCACGCGCCCCGGGTACAGCTGCCCCAGCGTGCCGAACTGCTCTGCGATCACATAGGGCGCATGGAAGGGCAGCATCACCCCCGCCGCGCCGATGCGGATGGTCGATGTGCCCGCCCCTACATGCGCCAGAACCACCGATACGGCGGCCGAGGCGATGCCGGTCATATTGTGATGTTCCGCCACCAGAAAGCGCCGGAAGCCCAGCCCTTCGACATGGGCGGCAATGGTGCGGGCTTTCAGCAGGGATTGCCGCGCCGATCCGGTATCGGTGACGCGGACAAGATCAAGCAGGGAAAGCGGGGGGCGGGTCATGGGCGGCTCAACAGGATCGAGGACAGGATGCAGGCGGTGAACAGATATAACCCCCATGCCACTTCGACATGGGCAAGGCCCACCCCTTGCACGATCACGATATAGAGTGCGACCAGAAAAATATCCGCCATCGCCAGCTTGCCCAGCACTGCCAGCGCCGGTTCCACCGCCGGATGCAGCAGATCGAAATCGCGCAGGGCCCGGCCGATCACTTTCATCAGCGGGGCAAAGATCGCGCAAAAGGTCACCAGAAGGGCCAGCGCGACATCCGTGCCCCACAGCGATTGCAGCCCCGAAATGACCGAGATTTCAGACAGGCCGAACAATGGCAGCAGGCCCGCCCGCATCAGCGGCGCGAACCAGGAAACTGGAAACAGGATCAGCAGGGCAAGATTGGCATAACGTGTCATGGCCGGGCGACCATGGGCAGATTGGCCGGTCAATGCAACCCGTCGCTCTTGCCACCGTGATAGGGCAGGGTCACCACATTGGCCTCGCGCGGTTCGTCGAAATCATAGCCAAGGCTCGGCAGCACCTCGCGCAGATCCGCCTCCAGCCGCTTGATCTGTTCGTGGTTGCGGCGCTCTTCTGCCTCGACATCCACCAGCCATTTGCGCAGCTCGTCACAGGTCATGCGGGCCAGCTTGATCCGGTCGGCCAGCAGATCGCTGTCCGCCTGACGCGCAGACAGGAAGGCGCGGGCGCGGCCCACCTTGTCATCCGAATAGGCGCGGGCCAGATCGCGGCTCTGATAGCTCATCACCGCCGCCAGCTCCAGCAGCTCGGGCTCCATCTGCGTCAGGTCGGGGTGCTTGCGCAGCAGTTCCATCCGCTGGCGCATTGCCTCAAACTCGGTCGACAGGCTGAACACCCCGGTCCGGTCTGCGGCATGGGCCAGCGAATAGGCGCGCTTCACATCCTCCATCCCGATCTGAAAGCTGCGGTGGCTGCGTTCCAGCCGCGCCATGCGGCTGTTGGCGGGCAGAAAGGCGCAGAGGCAGATCATCAGGAAAGTCAGCGCGAGTTGCAGCCACATGCCGGCATCCGGCACCGCCCAATCGCCCCAGTACACCGGCACAGAGGGCCAGGGCAGCACCCCCGCCACCGCCAGAGCCGAGGCCAGAACAAGGCCAACCGTCAGACCAATCACAAGAACCAGCGCAGCTGATTGCGCGACCATCTGCACCGGATGAAAGAAAGAATTCTTTGGTTCAAACATGTTAGACCCCTGACCTGAAAGGCCAATTGTCGCAAGGTCATTCCTTATGGCAACACAATTTTGCCACATTTTCTGAAATAGCGGAAGTCCCGTCACCGGCCCCGGCATTGTTAACCATATCTCAACAAATTCGGGGCGCGTTCCGGCGATTCAGCGCAGCGATTCGATGGGGCCCTCGGCCCGGCCATGGATGAACTGCTGCACATAAGGATCGGTCGTAGCATCCATATCGCCCACTGGCCCGGTCCAGCGCACCTTGCCGCCATGCAGCATCGCCACATTATCGGCAATCGCACGCACGCTCGACATGTCATGGGTGATGGTCATCGCGGTGGCGCCCATCTCGGTCACGATTTCGCGGATCAGATCATTGATGACGCCCGACATGATCGGATCAAGCCCGGTGGTCGGCTCATCAAAGAAAATGATCTGCGGATCGGCGGCAATGGCCCGGGCCAGGCTCACCCGCTTCTGCATCCCGCCCGAAAGCTCGGCCGGGAACAGATCGGCCACCTGCGGGCCAAGCCCCACGCGGCGCAGCTTTTCGATGGCAATCTCGCGCGCTTCGGCCTTTGGCTTTTTCAACGCGCCGCGCTGCAGACGGAAAGCCACATTTTCCCAGACCCGCATCGAATCGAACAGCGCGCCACCCTGAAACAGCATCCCGAACTGCGCCAGAAAGGCATCGCGGTCGCCCTTGGTCACATCCTGGCCATTCAGCGTGATCGTGCCGCTGTCCGGCCGCACCAGCCCCAGCACGCATTTCAGCGTCACCGATTTCCCTGTGCCCGACCCGCCGATGATGACCATCGAACTGCCCCTGGGGATCACCAGATCCACCCCGCGCAGCACATGGTTGGTGCCGAAACTCTTGGTGACGCCCCGCAGTTCGATCATGAGAAGAACAGCTCCGTCAGCAGATAGTTCGCGGCAAAGATCAGAACCGAGGCCGAAACCACAGCGGCCTTGGTGGCCGCCCCAACACCCTGCGCGCCGCGCCCTGAATTCATGCCGTGATAGCAGCCCATCAGCGCCACCAGAAAGCCGAAGGCGGCCCCTTTTATCAGGCCCGATACCACATCCCAGCTTTCCAGAAAGTTGATCGTGTTCTTCAGATAGGCGGCAGAGTTGAAATCAAGCCGATGCACACCCACCGCCCAGCCGCCCATGATCCCGATGGAATCACCCACCGCGACCAGCACCGGCACGGCCAACGTGGCCGCCAGAACGCGCGGAACGGCCAGATATTTCAGCGGGTTGGTGGAAAGCGTCACCAGCGCGTCGATCTGTTCGGTCACCTTCATGGTGCCGATTTCCGCCGCGATGGAAGAGGCGACCCGCGCAGCCACCATCAGCCCGCCCAGCACCGGCCCCAGCTCGCGCGTCATGCCGATGGCCACAATGGCCGGCACCACGGCCTCGGCGCTGAAGCGGGCGCCGCCGGCATAGATCTGCAGCGCCAGCGCCCCCCCGGTGAACAGCGCCGTCAACCCGACCACCGGCAGGGAAAACCAGCCGATCTGTATCAGCGCGTGCAGAAACTCGCGCGGATACCACGGCGGGCGGAACAGATGGCTGACCACTTGCCCGGCAAAGATGGCAATCCGCCCCAGGCTGGCCAGCAGACCCAGCGCCATGCGCCCCAGCGCGGCCAAGGGGGACAGAAGGCTCACCCTTGCCCCCGGGCATTGGCCGAAAGATAGCGGCGGCCATAGCGATGGCCAAACGTCGTCAGCACTTCGTAACCGATGGTGCCTGCAATATCGGCCAGATCATCCACACCCTGCACCGGGCAAAGGATATCAAGACTTTGCGGGATCTGCCGCAGATGGCTGACATCCACGGTGATCAGATCCATCGACACCCGGCCCACCACCAGGCAGGGCACTTCGCCATCCCACAGATGAATGGCATTGGAATAGCGCCGGGTCAGCCCGTCGGCATAGCCCGCCGCAACCGTCGCGATCAGGCTCGCCTGTTCCGCCGTCCAGCCGCAGGAATAGCCGACGATCTCGCCGGGGGCGACCTCGCGCACCTGAATCACCGGCAGCGACAGGCCGACCACCGGGCGGGCATCGACATAGGGCCGCCCGCCATACAGCCCGATCCCGGGCCGCGTCAGTTCAAAATGATATTCCGGCCCCAGCAGGATGCCCCCGGTCGCGGCAAAGCTGCGCGGCACACCGATGCCATCGGTCATGGCGTGAAATTCGGCCAGCTGCGCCTCGTTCATCGGATGGTCCGGCTCGTCGGCGCAGGCCAGATGGCTCATCACCAGCTCCGGCCCGGCATCCAGCACCAGCGCCGCCACCGCCTCCCATTCTTCGGCTTCCAGCCCAAGACGGTTCATCCCGGTATCCAGCTGGATGCCGAAGGGATGGCCGGGCAGGGCCTCCAGATGACGGGTGATCTGGTCGATCGAATTCAGCATCGGGGTCAGATCCAGATCGTGGATCAGCTGCGTATCGGTCGGCATATGCCCCGACAGCACGTTGATCTGCGGCCCGGGACCCAGCGCCTGCCGCACCGCCGCGCCCTCTTCGGCCACGGCCACGAAAAACCGGCGCGCCCCGGCCTCTGCCAGCGCACGCACCACACGTTTCGCGCCGAGCCCATAGGCATCGGCCTTCACCACCGCAGCAGTCTGGGTGGTGGGGTCACTCATCCGGTCCAGCGCCCGCCAGTTGGCGGCAATGGCGTCGAGGTCTATGGAAAGGGTCGCAATAGCCATGCCAGCGGTTTTGACAGGGCTTGCGCGAACGTCAAGGGGAAATGCGGCAGCGCGGCAGAACAGGGCGCCACACGGCCCATCCGCGAACAACTTCGGCGCGCCGTTCTCCACCCCCGCCCAGGGCGCCGGGCTTGCTCCTTTCCAAATACTCATGCGGCGGCACCGCAAAGTGCCGCCGCATCCAGGCCGGGTGCCCAAATTCGTTCAAACGAATTTGCAAATTTCTTCGAAGAAATTTGCCGCCCGCTCAGCTGTCCAGATAAGCCTGCAGCGTCGCCGCCGTGCCATCGGCCCAAAGCGCGCGCAGCCAATGCGCGAAATCCGCCGCGAAATCTGCATCATCGGCCAGATCGCCATAGATCATGCGCTGCTCCAGCCAGATCTGCGGATCTGCCTTTGCCTGCCCGGCCAGCACGGTCAGCACTGCCCAGTTCGGATCGTTCGGCGCAATCTCCAGCCCGGCATCGCTGATCCCGGCGCAATAGCGGCACCACAAGGCCGATTCCAGCGCCAGCCCCCGTGCCGACCGCCCGGCCGCGCGGGCGTCGCGGATGGTCGGGATGATGAACTTCGGCTGCCGGTTCGATCCGTCCAGACACAACCGCCGTTCGGTATCCGCCACTTCCGGATTGGAAAACCGCGCCCGGATCAGATCGTAATAGGCGCCGATATCGGTATCGGGCACCGGCGGCACGGTGGGGATCACCTCTTCGCGTTCCACCTTGTCCAGAAAGGCAGAGATCAGCGGATTGGCCATCGCCTCATGCACATATTCGATATCCATCAGCCCACCGGGATAGGCGATGATCGCATGGCCGCCGTTCAGGATGCGGATCTTCATCATCTCATAGGCATGAACCTGATCGGAGAAGGTAACGCCCACCCGTTCCAGCGCCGGGCGCCCGGCGGGAAAGCGGTCTTCCACCACCCATTGCCGGAACGGCTCGCAGGTCACCGGCACCCGGTCATCCTGCAGCCCGAAACTGGCGGCCAGATTGCGCTCATGCGGGCCGGTCGCCGGGGTGATGCGGTCCACCATGCCATTGGGAAAGGCGACATGGGCGGCGATCCAACCGGCCATTTCAGGGTCCGACAGGCGCGCCAGGCCCACCACGGCGGCCTCGGTCACATGGCCATTGCCCGGCAGGTTGTCGCAGCTCATCACGGTGAAGGGCGCAAGACCCGCCGCCCGCCGCGCCTTCAGCGCCGCGATGATGGCCCCAAAGGCCGTGCCGGGGTGGTCCGGCGTCGCCGCATCGGCCATGATTTCCGGCGCGCCCGGGTCGAACTGGCCAGTGGCCGCATTGATGAAATAGCCGCCCTCCGTCACCGTCAGGCTGACGATGCGGATCTCGGGCCGCGACATGGCGGCGATCAGCGCTGCATTGCCCGGCTCTACCGGCAGAAAGTCGATCATGCTGCCCACGCGGCGGCAGGTCTTGCCGGCCGGGTCCAGCTCGATCACCGTCGACAGGCAATCCTGGCCTTTCAGCGCATCGCGCATCGCGGCATCCGGCGCGCGCACGCCCGCGCCGATGATCGCCCAATCGTGGCTTTCGCCCATGTTGAACAGATCATCCAGATACACGGCCATATGCGCGCGGTGAAAGTTGCCAAGGCCGATATGCACGATGCCCGGCGTCAGCTTGGCGCGATCATAAAGAGGAAGTTGCACGGTCATGGGTCATGCCATCCAGTTGCCGCCATCGACCCCGAAGGTCTGGGCGCAGATGTAATCGGCCTCGTCGGTGGCCAGGAAAATCGCCATCCCGGTCAGATCGGCAGCAGTGCCCATCCGGCCATAGGGCACGGCCGCACCGACGATGCGCTTCTTTTCGCCCGGCGCCCGGCCTTCATAGCGGGCAAACAGGCTGTCCACGTGATCCCAGTGTTCGCCATCCACCACGCCGGGCGCGATGGCATTCACATTGATCCGGTGAGGTATCAGGTTCACCCCGGCGCTTTGCGTCAGGCTGATGACAGCGGCCTTCGATGCGCAATAGACCCCGACAAGGCTTTCGCCCCGCCGCCCGGCCTGGCTGGCCATGTTGATGATCCGGCCGCCCTCGCCGCGGGCGATCATGTGCCGTGCGGCAGCCTGCAGGCAGAACAGCGTGCCCGAAACATTGACGGCAAAGATCCGGTCATAATCGGCGCGGGTGATTTCCGCGATCGGGGCGGCGGTGAACAGGGCTGCATTGTTCACAAGGATATCCAGCTTGCCCATGGCGCCGATGGCCTGCGCGAAACCCGCGTCGATGCTGGCCTGATCGGTCACATCCATCTGCACGGCATGGGCCTGCGGGCCAAGGCTGGCGGCGGCCTGGGCCACCGCTTCGCCATTGATATCGGCCAAAGTCACCTGCGCCCCCTCGGCGATATAGGCGCGGGCGAATTCAAACCCGATGCCGCGCGCAGCACCAGTGATCAGCGCGCATTTTCCTTGCAACCTCATGCGCTTGCCTTCCCATTCTCATCAAAGCGATAGATCTTGCCCGGCTGCGGCCCAAGGCTCACACGGTCGCCGTGATGCAGGTTCATCTCGCCCGAAACCCGCACGGTCAGCTCGCCCACGGTTTCCGTCCGCACCTTCAGGAAGGTGTCAGACCCCAGATGTTCGGCCAGCCCCACGGTGCCCTGCCAGATGCCGCCCGGCGCGACCTCGATATGTTCAGGGCGCACGCCGATGGTGTGGCAGCCATGCTTCGCCGCCTCGGCCCCGGTGATGAAGTTCATCTTCGGGCTGCCGATGAAGCCTGCGACAAACAGGTTGGCCGGGGTGCGGTACAGCTCCATCGGGCTGCCCACCTGTTCGATCCGGCCCGCGTTCAGCACGACGATCTTGTCGGCCATGGTCATGGCCTCCACCTGGTCATGCGTCACATAAACCATGGTGGTTTTCAGCGTCTGGTGCAGCTCGCTGATTTCCTGCCGCATGGTGACGCGCAGCGCCGCATCCAGGTTCGACAGCGGTTCGTCGAACAGGAAGGCGGCGGGTTCGCGCACGATGGCACGGCCGATGGCCACCCGCTGACGCTGGCCGCCCGACAGCTGGCCGGGGCGGCGATCCAGATAATTGGTCAGGTTCAGGATGCGGGCGGCGTTATCCACCTTCTTGTCCTGTTCCGCCTGGCTCAGTTTCGCCATTTTCAGCGGAAAGGCGATGTTCTTGCGCACCGACATATGCGGATAAAGCGCATAGCTTTGAAACACCATCGCCAGCCCGCGTTGTGCCGGGGGGGCATCGGTTGCGTCCTTGCCGTCGATCATGATCTTGCCCGAAGAGAAATCCTCAAGCCCGGCGATCAGGCGCAGCAGGGTCGATTTACCGCAGCCCGACGGGCCGACAAAGACGACGAACTCGCCATCATTGATCGACAGGTCCAGCGGCGGAATGACATTCACGTCGCCGAAGGTTTTGGTGACGGCAGAAAGGGTGATCTGTCCCATTGGGTTTACCTCACTTCACCGCGCCGAAGGTCAGGCCGCGGACGAGTTGCTTCTGGCTGAACCAGCCAAGGATCAGGATGGGGGCGATGGCCATGGTGCTGGCGGCGGAAAGTTTCGCGTAGAACAGGCCTTCGGGCGAAGAATAGCTGGCGATGAACTGGGTCAGCGGCGCCGCATTGGATGTGGTCAGCTGCAGGGTCCAGAACGCTTCGTTCCAGGCCAGGATCACGTTCAGCAGCAGGGTGGATGCAATGCCCGGTACAGCCATCGGCGTCAGGATATACAGGATCTCCGACCGCAGGTTGGCGCCATCCATCCGCGCAGCTTCAAGGATTTCACCCGGGATTTCCTTGAAATAGGTGTACAGCATCCAGATCACGATCGGCAGGTTGATCAGCGTCAGAACGCCCACCAGCCCGATACGGCTGTCCAGCAGGCCAAAGTCGCGGAACAGCAGATACATCGGCACCAGAACGCCCACGGCGGGCATCATCTTGGTCGACAGCATCCACATCAGCAGATCCTTGGTGCGCTTGCCCGGCACGAAGGCCATGGACCAGGCCGCCGGAATGGCAATCACCAGCGCCACAATGGTGGACCCCAGCGACAGCACGACCGAATTCCAGAAGTGCCGCGCATAGTTCGAACGCTCCTGCACCTCGGCATAGCTGTGCAACGTCCAGTCCGAGGTCAGCACGGCCAGCGGTGTCTTGATCGCATCGCCTTCGGATTTGAACGACAGGATGATGATCCACAGGATCGGGAAGAAGATCAGAAAGCCGATCGTCCAGGCCGCAACGGTGGTGATGGCTTCGCGGGTGGCGGTTGTCTTGCGTGCCATCTCAGCTCTCCAGGTTCTTGCCAATCATGCGCATCAGGAAGATGGCCACGATATTGGCGAGGATGACGGCGATGATGCCCCCGGCCGAACCGCCGCCCACGTCGAAATTCAGCAGCGACTGGGCATAGACAAGGTAGGGCAGGTTGGTGGATGCCGTGCCGGGGCCACCATTGGTGGTCACAAGGATTTCGGCAAAGACCGACAGCAGGAAGATGGTCTGGATCAGGATCACCACGGTGATCGACCGCGTCAGATGCGGCACGGTCAGATAGATGAAACGGTTGATCCAGTTGGCACCATCCATCTCGGCCGCATCCATCTGTTCGCGGTCCAGCGATTGCAGCGCGGTCAGCAGGATCAGGGTCGAAAACGGCAGCCAACTCCAGGCCACGATGAGGATGATCGAGGCCAGCGGCGCATGGCTGAGGAAATCATAGGGCTGAAACCCCAAAGCCTTGGCAATATGGGCGAACATGCCGTTCACGGGGTTCATGAACATGTTCTTCCACACCAGCGCCGAAACGGTGGGCATCACGAAGAACGGCGCGATCACCATCACCCGCACGATGCCCTGTCCCTTGAAGGGCTGGTCCAGCAGCAGGGCCAGCGCCACGCCGCCAAAGATGGTGATGCACAGAACACCCCCCACCAGCAGCAGCGTATTGGTCAGCGCGGCCCAGAACGACGGCTGGTTGATGAAGTAATAGTAATTGTCGAATCCGGTCCAGCTTTCCATGCCCGGCATGAGCAGGTTGTAGCGCAGGAAGCTGAAATAAATGGTCATTCCCAGCGGCACGATCATCCACAAGAACAGAAGGATGACGGCGGGAGAGACCATGAGGCGCGCAGCCGTCCGGGAGTGTTCGGTTGCCATGGCGTTTCCTGAATGTCGGGGGGTGAAGAACAAGCTGCGGGGGCGGAGAGAGGCCGCCCCCGCGACCCTTGGGAGGATGATTACTTGATGTAACCGGCCCGGGTCATTTCATTGGTGGTGAAGCTCTGTGCCTGCGACAGTGCATCTTCAGCCGAAGACGAACCGGCAAGTGCGGCCGAGAACATCTGGCCCACGGCGGTGCCGATGCCCTGGAATTCGGGGATCGCCACGAACTGCACGCCGACATAAGGCACTTCATCCACGGTCGGTTTGGTGGGGTCTGCCGCGTTGATGCTGTCCAGCGTCATCTTGGCGAAAGGCACCTTCTGGTATTCCGGGTTTTCATAGAGCGAGGTCCGCGTGCCCGGAGGCACATTGGCCCAGCCTTCTTTCTCGGCCACCAGCGCGAGGTATTCCTTCGAGGTCGCCCAGGCGACGAAGGTTTTCGCGGCGTCTTCCTTCTGGGTGCCTGCCGGGATGGCCAGGTTCCAGGCCCAGAGCCAGTTACCGCGCTTGCCCAGCCCGTTATCCGGTGCCAGGGCAAAGCCCACCTTGTCGGCCACGGTCGATTCCGCCGCATTGGTCACGAAGGATGCCGCAACGGTGGCGTCGATCCACATGCCGCATTTGCCCTGCTGGAACAGCGCCAGGTTTTCGTTGAACCCGTTGTTGGCAGCGCCGGGCGGGCCGTAGTTGGTCATCAGATCCAGATAGAAGGCGAGGGTGTCTTTCCAGGGCTGCTGGTCGAACTGGGGTTTCCACTCCATGTCGAACCACTTGGCGCCAAAGCTGTTGGACATGGCCGACAGGAAGGCCATGTTCTCGCCCCAGCCGGCCTTGCCGCGCAGGCAGATGCCATAGACTTCCGAACCCTTGTCGGTCATCGCGGCGGCGGCTTCCTTGATGAAGGCCCAGGTCGGCGCTTCGGGCATGGACAGCCCGGCCTTTTCCATCAGGTCGGTGCGATAGATGACCATGGAGCTTTCGCCACAGAACGGCGCGGCGATCAGGTTGCCATCGACCGTCAGGCCGCCGCGGATGGCGGGCAGCAGATCGTCCACATCATAATCGGCGGGCAGATCGTTCAGCGGCACCAGCCAGCCCTGCTTGCCCCAGATCGGTGCTTCGTAGGTGCCGATAGTCATCACGTCAAACTGGCCGCCCTTGGTGGCGACATCCGTGGTAACCTTCTGGCGCAGAACGTTTTCTTCCAGCGTGACCCACTCAACCTTGATGTCGGGGTGCTTCGCGTTGAAGGCATCCATCAGGCCCTGCATCCGGATCATGTCGCCATTGTTCACGGTTGCCACGGTGATGGTGGTTTCGGCCAGCGCGGCGCCCGTCAGGGTAAGCGCAACCGTCGCGCCAAGCATGGCGCGCAGAGTCATTGTCATCAGTTATCCTCCCAGTATCGGATGAGCAATTCATCACATGTCGGTCAAATGCTCACAAATGGGGGTGAGTCGTCAATCCCCTTCATCCGCCGCAACTGCGAAGGTCAGTGCAGGGCCAGAACTGCCTCTGCCGTGGGCTGATCGGTCACCAGCCCGTTGATAATATGAGATTTCATGGCGCCACGAATCGCCCGCGCCTTGGTTGCGCCCGCAGCAATCCCGATGGCCGGACGCTCCAGCCCGGGTTCAACCCGCACGCCGCCGGTTCGGGTGTTGATGCCGAAATCCAGATAGCGCCCCTCCGAATCATAGACCCAGCCCGCCACCTCGCCTGCCGCACCTGCCGCCTGCATCTGCGCCATTTCCGAATCAGAGGCGAAGCCATCTTTCTTCAGCGGCGCATCATCCGCCATCTGGCCCACGCCGACAAAGATCACATCCACCGTGCGCGCCAGTTCCAGCACGCGCTGCACCGGCGCCAGCGCATGAAACGCCGCGCGTTCTTCGGGGGTATGCGAAATCACCGGCACCAGCATCGGGTAATGCGGGGCGCGCACCTTGTCGGCGATGCGCATCACCACGTCAAAGAAGCTGGCCGATCCGTCGGGGGCGATATTGCCGATCAGCGATACCAGCCGGTGCTGCGGTGCCTCCATCGGGGCCATGGCATCCACCAGCCCGCGCAGGGCCCGCCCGGTGCCCAGCCCGATCACCAGCGGATCTGGCATCCGCAGAAACCGTTCCAGCTCGGCCGCTGCGGCTGCGGCAATCCCGGCCACCGGATCGGCCCCGGAGCCCAGCCCCGGCACCACACGGCAGCGCGACAGCCCGAACCGGTCGCGCAGGGCCTGTTCCAGATCCAGACAGACGCCGATCCGGTGGTTCAGCCGCACCTGAATCAGCCCGTCCGCCATGGCCCGGCTGACCAGCCGTTGCGCCCTCTGGCGGCTGACCCCCATTTCCACCGCGATCTGATCCTGTGTCATGCCGCCCACATAATACAGCCATCCCGCGCGGGCGGCCTCGTCCTGCAGGGTGGGTTCGGTGTCAGGGCGTTGGGCGGGCGGGCGGCTCATGCGCGGCCTCCGAAATCGGGGTGCAGGGTCAGGAACTGTTCAAAATCATCAACAACCCGATGCGGTGTCGCATCGGCAGGCTGGGTCAGCTGGCGCCCGGCCATATGGCTGCCGCCGGTAAAGCGCCAGACGGTCATCCCGGCGGCAAGGCCTGCGCGGATGCCGGTCAGGCTGTCTTCGATCACCAGACAGCGCTCCGGATCGGCCCCGCATTGCGCCGCCGCATACAGGAACAGATCAGGCGCAGGCTTGCCATTGGCCACCATGGAGGCGGTGAACAGCCGTGGCCCCACCAGATCGTCCAGCCCGGTCAGCCGCAGCGACATTTCCACCCGTTTCGGGCTGGAAGATGTCGCCACACAGCGGGGCAGGGCCAGCCCGTCCAACGGCTCCCGGATGCCGGGCATCACCTTCAGATCATTTTCAAACGCGGCCAGCAATCGGGTGCGATAGCGGTCTTCGAAATCGGCGGGCAGATCCAGGCCGAACTGTTCACGGATCGTCTGCATCACCGTGGGATAGCTGCGCCCCAGAAAGTTGCGCGACACATAATCCAGATCGACCACCACCCCCAGCCCGGCCAGCTCGGCAATCAGCATCGACAGCGAGATGATTTCGCTGTCGATCAGCACCCCGTCGCAATCAAAGATCACGAGGTCGAATTCGGCGGGGCGCGAAGGGGCAAGCAATGATCCGGTCATCGCTCGGGTTTAGCGGCTTGCGGGGCGCCGGGCAACGCCACGCTGCGGCAGGGGCGGCTTGCGCGGCATCAAACGCCGCCGCCCCACCGTGTCAGAACCGCTGGTCGCTGCCTTCCTGCCAGGCGCGCACAAGGTTGCCAAAGCGGGTGAACCGGCCCTCAAAGCTCAGCTCCACATGGCCGATCGGCCCATGACGCTGCTTGCCGATGATGACCTCGGCCTTGCCATGCACCTGTTCCATGATCGCCTGCCAGGCCGCCATCTTTTCCAGCTCGTGATCGCCGGGCTTTTCGCGTTCCTTATAATATTCGTCACGATAGACGAACATCACCACATCGGCGTCCTGTTCGATCGAGCCCGATTCGCGCAGGTCAGACAGCTGCGGCCGCTTGTCTTCGCGGCTTTCCACCGTCCGGCTCAACTGGCTCAGCGCGATCACCGGAATGTTCAGCTCCTTGGCGATGGCCTTCAACCCCTGCGTGATCTCGGATACTTCCTGCACCCGGCTTTCGGCCTTGGGAGCCCTTATGAGCTGCAGATAATCAACTATTATCAGGTCGATCTTCTGCTCAAGCATTAGTCTTCGGGCTTTTGTACGCATTTCGAGCAGTCCTATTCCTGCTGTGTCGTCGACAAATATATTAGCTTCGGCCAGTTCACCCGCTGCGACACCATATTTTTCAAAATCTTCGTCGTCAAGATTGCCTGTGGCAATTTTCCAGTTGTCGATGCCTGCCTGAGCCGATATCATCCTGTCCACAAGCATTTCCCGCCCCATCTCCAGTGAAAATATTCCTATACCGCATTTTTTCTCGACAGAAGCATACTGCGCGATGTTCAGTGCAAGCGAAGTTTTACCGACAGAAGGCCGAGCGGCTAAAATAATCAGATTTTCTTTTTGCAGACCGGACAGCAACCTATCCAAATTCTTGAGTCCTGTCGGTACGCCTCTCAGCGCCCCCCTGTTTTTGCTCAGCTCATCAAGCCTTTCAAAAGTAATCTCCAGGGTATCTTTAAGGGGTATAAAATCCTGGTACATCGCGTCCTGGGAAACTGAGTAAACTAATTGCTCGGCTCTGTCCAAAACCTCCGCTACTTCGCCTTCGTCAAAAGCCAGTTCTCCTATCTCAGCGGACGCGGAAATCAACGATCTTTTGATATAGTCATTTTTTATAAGCTTTGCATACGCCTCGATATTAGCGGCGGTGGGAACTGAATTCACAAGCTCGGTCAGATAAGAGACTCCGCCTACCGGAACAAGGAGATTTCTTCTCTTAAGTTCGCTGGGTACCGTAATAAGATCTGCCGGTTCTCTCTTTTCGAACAACGTGAGTATTGCTTCATAAATATTTTGATGGTTTTCACGGTAAAAATGATGAGGTCTTAGGAATTCAACCACCTTAACTATGGCGTCTTTATCCAATAAAAGAGCGCCGAGCACCGATTTCTCAGCCTGCTCGTCATGCGGAGGGACGTGTGCGCTCTGCTGCGTTACCCGCGCTCTTTCTTTTTGGTCTTTAATTCTTCTGGCGGACATTTTATTTAGTGGGCAGGTTTAAGTATAACCACTTCGGTATCTTCAGGTATATCACTTCCGGATGATATTTTAAGCTTTTCTTCTTTTTTGATGTTGTTCTCCACCCCCATCTCATCCATGAACTTGTCTATTCCCTGCAGTTCGTCAAAACCAACAAGATCGTCGGTCTTGTAATGCATTGGCAGAACAATCCCCGGTTCTAAGGATGAAATAACTTCGGCAGCGGTTTCCGCATTTATAGTATAGGTACCGCCTATAGGTATCATTAGCACATCGACCTTGGCTACTTTTTCCAATGTGTCGGTGCTGAGCTCATGTCCCAGATCACCGAGGTGCATTAATGTAAATCCGTCGATATCTATTACGTACATAGTCTGAGATCCTCTTTCTCCTCCTTTTTTGTCGTCATGAAATGTGGGAATCCCGTATATAAATGCCCCGTTAACTTCGTATTCTCCCGGTCCGTCTATTAACAATTTGTAGCCGGAAACGCCCGCAATGTTATGGTGGTCAAAATGATCGTGGGTAGCCAGCAAAAGATCGGCTTCCATCTTAGGAAGTTTGTAGCCTATTTTGGAGTCATAGGGGTCTATTACGATGGTGAGCTCTTTTCCCTTTATCTTAAAGCATGAGTGTCCGATGTACGTAATTTCCATGGCTTACATCATATCAATTAAATCATTTTAAGAAAAGGCAGAGTATTTCCTTTTACAACGCTTGGGAAGGTTTGGAGCCGGGTGTTCTGTTAAAAGTGAAAGTATCATATAATCTTTTATGTATGCCCAAAAAACTGCTGCCGGGAATAATAAACGACAATTTTATAAAAGTGCAGGCGGCTTTTCTTGGAGCAAATCTTATATGGGGAGCGGCCGGTGCCGTTATAAAGTACACGCTCGAATACATACCGCCTTTTACCTTTCTATACCTGCGTTTTTTGATAGTTTGCGTGATAGTTCTACCGATTACTATCTACCAATTAAAAAAAGAGCCCATACGTAAGGCCGATTACCTGAATTTTTTTCTCCTCGGACTTTTCTCGCAAACTTCACTGATCTTACCCTTTGTGGCCTTGAAATTTACCTCGGTCCTCGATTACACGATTATAGGTGTTATGGCATCGGTTTTAACTGTGTACGCAGGACATTATTTCTACAAAGATAGGATAAATAAAGGTATGAAGACAGGTCTGGTTCTGGCAAGTCTTGGTACCATACTGATAGTTTTGGAACCCATGCTTTGGGGCAACAGCGGTGCCGGCAAGGTATCGGACCGGATACTGGGCAATGTTCTCGGACTTTTCTACGCATTGACGTGGGTAATTTATGTAATATGGGCCAAATTCAGTATGGGCGGAAAATCTGGCGCACTCAAGAAAACCCTGAGTTTTATCAATATCAAACCCATGTCCGGAAAATACTCAGCCGCTACTGTCGTACTGCTCTCTTTTTATGTAGGTCTGTTTACGCTGGTGCCTTTAGCGGTATTTGAGAACTTAAATATGGGCGGCGAAAGTAATTTCACTCTTTTAAGTATAGACATTAACGGGGTGGTCGGCCTGCTGTACATGGCTGTGTTCTCATCGATAGTGGCATACTGGCTGAACCACTGGGGTCTGGAAAACGCAAAGGTGTCGGATTTTGCCATTTTCGGCTATCTGGCGCC
>DOMY01000307.1 GCA_003509785.1 Gemmobacter sp. | reverse complement strand
CGCGGGCATAGCCCCAGGCCACCGCATCATGCCGCACCGTGCCGCCGCGGCGCTGCGCCAGGCCGCCCTTGATGGGGAAGCGGGCATTGTCGAAATTCAGGAAGGGATACATGGCGCGAACCTGCTCGCGGTCGAGCAGTTCGGCATCGGCGCCATGCAGGATCATGGCATTGCCGCGCCGCGTATAGGCATCGCGCTGGGCATCGCTGTGGAACAGGTTCAGGATGCCGCGCTGGCTGACCATGGCGTTGAAGTTGAAATCCTGCTCCAGCCCCTCCCAGAGCTTCAGCGAGAATTCATAGAACGGCTCGTTGCCATCCAGCAGATAGTTCGACCGGATGATGNNCCGAGATAGCCCTTTTCCAGCACGGCGATGCGGGACTGACGAAATTCCTTCGCCAGATAATAGGCGGTGGCAAGCCCATGGCCGCCGCCGCCGATGATGATGAAATCATAGGATTTCTGCGGCTCCGGGTCGCGCCAGGCGGGCTTCCAGCCCTTGTGGCCCGTAAGCGCCTCCTTGATGACCCTGAACCCGGAATAGGCCCCGCTGCCGAACATGCGACTCTCCGTCTTTTCTTCGGGTCAGTATCGCCCGGCGGCACCGGGCCGTGCCATCCGTTTCCGCCATCGACCCTGCCATATCGGACATGGGTGCAGGTGGTGATGGCCCGCGCCTCAGGCCAGCGCCGCCAGGGTGGCGATGCCTGCGAAGACCAGCGCCACACCGGCAGCCTGCACCGGGCGCAATGTCTCGCCCAGAAAGCGCCAGGCCAGCAGGATGGTGATGATCCCGAAGATCGAAGAGGCGACGGCGGCATGTTCGGGATGGGGCAGGGCACCTGCGGCAGAGACCAGCACCAGCGCCGTCACATCCAGCGTGCCCATCAGCACCATGGGGCGCCAGACCTGCCGCATCGGCGCCAGCGGGATGCGGCGGGTGGCCAGCCACAGCAGCAGCAGGGCAAGGGCAACCAGCCGGGCTGCCAGCGTTGCGGGAAATTCGCCGGCCATGCGGGCGGCGGACTGGCCGAAATGGAAGGTCAGGGCAAAGCCCGCCGCCCCGGCCATCGCCCAGAGGATCGCGGCACGGCGGGGGTCGCTGGCCTGCCCGGGTTCGCGCGCCACCAGGGCGATGCCTGCGATGATGGTCAGCACCGCCAGCCAGTCTGGCAGGGCGACCGGACGCCCGGCCAGCATGGCCAGCGCCAGCGAGCCCAGCGGATAGGCGCCGCAGATCGGGGCGACCAAAGCCACCGGCCCGATGGCGAAGGCGCGATAGAGCCCGACCGAGGCCAGCACCAGCGCCACGCCCGACAGGGCCGCCGCGCCAAGGGCCGGGGCCGTCATGCCCTGCCAGCCATGCCAGACGGCAAGCGGCAGCAGCACCAGCGATCCGGCGGCCAGCGACAGGGTCAGCAGCAGGGCAAGGCCCGCCCGGCCCGCCACGCCGCGCAGGATGAAATCATGCAGGCCCCAGCTGAGTGCGGCGCCAAGGCCGAAAAGAAGCGAAAGCATGGGCAGCCCTTCCTGTATTTCCCGCCCAGAGTTCGGCCCGACCCTTGCGGGATCAAGCCTGTTCTGGCCTTGCAGGCGTTCAGTTCCGACGCAGCAGATAGATATCCATGATCCAGCCATGGGCGGCGCGGGCGGCGGCGCGGGTGGCGAGGATGCGCGGCCCGGCCTCGGCCAGCGGGCCTGCATCGGTGATCTGTTCGGCCATGCCCGCATAGGCCGCCCACCAGATCTGCAGCCCCTCGGGCGGCAGGGTCTGGAAGGAACAGGCGCCATCCAGCATCACCACGCAGCAGTCGCAGCCGGGGGGAAAGCCCTCGTCGCGCAGGCGGCGGCCGGTGGTGATGACCACGGGGCCGTTGATGTCGTTCAGCGGAATGGCATGGGCGGCGGTCAGCGCCTGAATAGAGGTAATGCCGGGAATGACCTCGATCTGCGGGGCAGGGTGCAGCCGGGCGGCAATACGCAGCGTGCTGTCATAGAGCGAAGGGTCACCCCAGACCAGCAGTGCCACCCGGGGCGGCGATCCGGCGGCAGAGATGGCTTCGGCCCAGATCTGCGCAATGGCATCATGCCACAGATCCACCCGGTTGCGGTAATCTGGGATGGTTTCATCGCGGCCGGGCAGATCGAATTCGGCAATCCGCGTGGCGGGATTGGTGATGACCTCGGCCAGAATGGCATGGCGCAGTTCGGCCAGATCGGCCTTGGCCTCGCCCTTGCGCGGGATCAGGATCAGATCGGCGGTGTTCATGGCCCGCATGGCCTGCCGGGTCAAGTGATCGGGATTGCCGCTGCCGATGCCGATCAGCGTGAGGGTGAGCATGGGGGGAAACCTTTCTGTCACCGGGGGTTATGGCGCGGTGGGGCGGGGGCTGGCAAGGGGGAGCGCGGGGGCCGCGATGGCAAACGCCGCCCCGGGGGGNNCCGTCAGGCCGTGGCGAACAGGCGGCGCGTGAACAGGGCCGAACCGGCCAGCCCCTTGGCCGATTTCGCCCCGGCCAGCACCGCCAGATCGACCAGCGGCTCGATCAGCACGACCATCATGTAGGCCACCCCGAAGGTGGATACCGAGGCAAAGGCATCGGCCGAAAAGCCCATGCCATAGAACGCCCAGAAGGCCACCCAGGCAACGATGCCGCCCTGATAGGCGGTGGACAGGGCAAAGGCCTGGCCATAGCTCAGGTCGACATAGGCAGTGCCCGGCGCGATGACGCGCTTGGCCAGCGCCTGGATGCCGAACAGCGGCACCAGCAGCGTGNNCATGCCATATTGCGGCAGGTCGAAGGGCGCGAAGAACAGGCCCTGCACCAGCAGACCCAGCGCCAGGCCGATGGCCGCAGGCGCCGCGCCGAACAGCAGGAACAGGGTAGAGCCGAGGATGAAATGCACCTCGGATACGCCCACCGCGAAATGCGGCATCACTTCGAAGAACACGAAGACGGCAGCGGTGGCCAGCACGCTGCGCAGCGCGAGCGAAGCCACGCCCTGCTGGCGCACGGCATCCCATGCCAGTTTTACGGTATAAAGGGCGGCGGTTGCGGCGGTTGCGGCACCCAGCAGCAGTTTGGCCCCGGCAACGAGGCCCGGTTCGATATGCATATTGCGCTCCATTGCCGTCACACCCGACGGCCTTGCGTTTCTTTTGCCCAGAGGCCGGTCTCCTGGCTTGCGGGTCAGGGCGCTTCCCCCGCCTTCCCGGCGCTGAACCTGCGGTTCAGCAGCCAGTGGCCTTTGGGGGGCGCTCACCGCTTACAGTCGCGGGGGCGGCTGGGGCGTCGGGTGCCGCAAATTGGTCCACCCTTCCCCATTCCCGATTGAGTCCGGTGCTTTGCACCTGATGGACACCTTGCTTCACCGTTTTGTGAGCAAATCGCCCCCGCGTCAAGCGCGGGATGCGGCAGATGGGCGGCGGTTTACGGCGCCAGCGGCCCGTAGAAGATCAGCGCAGGCGTGGTGGTGGCCGCGCCTTCCAGATGGCGGGCCAGCGTTGCGATGGTGAAACGTTCCAGCACCTGATCCGGCGTGGTCACCCCATGGGCCAGCAGGGCGGGGGTATCGGGCGGCAGGCCATGGGCGATCAGTTCGGCGGCCAGACGCGGGAAGGTGCGCTTGCCCATGTAGATCACCGTGGTGGCGCCGGGATCGGCCAGCGCCGCCCAGTTCAGATCCTGGGGCAGATCGCCCGTCACATCGGCGCCGGTGATGAACTGCACCCGCCGCGCCGTCAGCCGCCGGGTCAGCGGAATGGCCGCCGCCGCCGCCGCCGCC
>DOMY01000064.1 GCA_003509785.1 Gemmobacter sp. | reverse complement strand
CCCTCGCCCGTCATCTATGTCATCGCGGTGGCAGGGGCTGTGGCGGGCACCTGGGCAATCCGTCGCGCGGGGCTGGAACGGCGGCTGCTGTAACGCGGACAGGACTTGCGGGCACTGGACCTTGGGGGCCGCAATCCCTATATAATTGGTCAACTAAAAGCGCGAGATCCAGATGACCGAGCAAACCCTGCCCCTTGAAGGTGCCCCGCTGATCACACCTTCGACCACCGATCATCCGCTGTATGACAGTGTGGTGGATGCCTGCCGCACGGTGTTCGACCCCGAAATTCCGGTGAATATCTATGATCTGGGTCTGATCTACACGATCGAGATCTCGGATGAGGGGGATGTTGCGGTCATCATGACGCTGACCGCGCCGGGCTGCCCTGTGGCGGGCGAAATGCCGGGCTGGGTGGAAAATGCGGTGGAATCGCTGCCGGGGGTGAAATCTGTTTCGGTCAAGATGACCTTCGATCCGCCCTGGGGGATGAACATGATGTCAGACGAGGCGCGGCTGGAACTGGGCTTCATGTAAGCCTGCCCGGCCTGGAACGCCCAGCCTGGAAAGCCCAGTCTTGGAAATCCCAGTCTTGGAAATCCCTGTGGCGCACCCTAGATATGGGGCAAAGGAGTATCTCATGTTCGGAATTCCGGGAAAACAGGCCGTCTCGCTGACCCCCGCCGCTGCGGGGCAGATCCGCCGTCTGATGGATCGGCAGGCAGCACAGGGGCTGCGCATCGGCATCAAGAAGGGCGGCTGCGCCGGCATGGAATACACCATGGATTACGTCTCCGAGGTGAATCCGATGGATGAGGTGGTGGAACAGGATGGCGCCAGGGTGATGATCGCCCCGATGGCCCAGATGTTTCTGTTCGGCACCGAGATCGACTATGAGATTTCGGCGCTGGAAGCCGGTTTCAAGTTCAACAACCCCAATGTGGCCGAGGCCTGCGGCTGCGGCGAATCGATCAAGTTCAAGGATCAGCCCGCGACATAGCACCGCTTCCCTTGACTGCCGCCTGATGGCATAACCCCCGGGTCACAGGCAGGAGGAGAACGGGATGCGCAAACTTGCGGCGGGGAACTGGAAGATGAACGGCACGGCCGGCGATCTGGCCGNNTGGATGCGGGCGCCAGCCATGTCATTCTGGGCCATTCCGAGCGTCGGGCCGATCATGGCGAAAGCGATGATGCCGTCTGCGCCAAGGCCGAAGCGGCGCTGGCCGCCGGTCTGGTGGCGGTGGTCTGCGTCGGCGAGACCGAGGCCGAACGCGATGCAGGCCAGACGCTGGATGTGGTGGGCCGCNNATGAACCCGTCTGGGCCATCGGCACCGGCCGCACCCCCACGCTGGATGAAATTGCCGAGGTGCATCACTTCTTGCGCGAACGGCTGGTGGCGCGGTTCGGTCAGGCGGCAGGCGGGATGCGGCTGCTGTATGGCGGTTCGGTCAAGCCTTCCAATGCGACAGAGATTTTTGCAGTGCCCCATGTGGATGGTGCACTTGTGGGCGGCGCCAGCCTGAAGGCCACGGATTTCGGCGCCATCGTCGCGGCGCTGGCCGCGGCATAAGCGACGGTCGGGCGTCGCTTCCGGCACAGCAGCGCCCGTTCCACCGGGCGAGGGTAACAGGGCGGCCCGCGCAGGGCCGCCCTTTGCATTTCCCGCCTGCGCGGCCTGCACAGGCCCCCCCATTCCAGCCTGTGAGTATCGCCCGTGAGCCCGCTGACCGCCAATATCCTGTGCCTGCTGTCGATGGTGGTCTGGGCCATGGGCCTGCCTGCCGCGGGTTTTCTGATCGACGCCATACCGCCCTTGCCGCTGACCGCGCTGCGCATGGGGATTGCGGCGCTGGCGCTGCTGCCGGTCTGGTGGGCCTTCGAAGGCTTTGCTGCCCTGCGCGCCGCACCTTTGCGGCGGGGGCTGGGCATCGGGGTGCTGTTCGGGGCCGCGGGCGGGCTGCTGGTGGCCGCACAGGCGGAAACCGATCCGGTCACGGTGGCGGTGGTTTCGGCCACCATGCCGGTGATCGGCATCGGGCTGGAATGTGCCTTTGACGGGCGCAGGCTGACGGCGCTGGTGCTGGCGGGCGTCGCCCTGTCGCTGGTGGGCGGGCTGATCGCCTATGCCGAGGCGATGGGCGGGCTGCAGATGGGGATCGGCGCGGTCTATGCCGTCAGCTCTATCCTGCTTTACACGCTGGGCTCGCGGCTCAGCGTGACCGGCCTGCCGGGGCTGACGCCGCTGGGCCGTTCTGCCCTGACGCTGACCGGGGCGGCAGTGGTCAGCACGGCGGGGGCGCTGATTGCCGGTGCCATGGGCCTGCCCGGCCCGGACTGGGGCGCGCTGGGGGCGACCGAGGCGCTGGCGCTGGCCATCTATGCGCTGCTGGGCATGGCCGCCTGCCAGCTGCTGTGGCTGGCGGCAGTGGGCCATATGGGCATCGGCATGGCGGCGCTGCATATCAACGCGGCGCCTTTCTATGTGATGCTCTGCCTTGTCTTCCTGGGCCAGCCATGGAACTGGATACAGGCTTTCGGCGCCGCCATCGTGGGTATGGGCGTGCTGATCGCGCAATACCGCCCCACACGGGCGCTTCAGACCGGATGACCATGCAGAGCCTCAGCCAATCGCCGCTTGATCCCGCCTTCGTGCAGAACCCCTACCCGTTCTATCACAGCGCCCGCGCCGCCGGGCCGTTCTTCCGCTGGGCCGATTACGGCGACCGGATCAGCACCGCCAACCACGCCGCCGTCAGCGCCCTGTTCCGCGACCGGCGCCTGGGCCGCGAGATCCCGGCCGAAAAGCGCGGCACCATTCCGGCGCATCTGGCGCCGTTCTACGCGGTCGAGGCCCATTCCATGCTGGAGCTGGAGCCGCCGCGCCATACCCGGCTGCGCGGCCTTGTGCTGCGCGCCTTCACCTCGCGCCGGATTGCCGCGCTGCAGCCGGAAATCACCCAGCTGTGCCATGATCTGGCCGACAGCCTGCCGGATGGCGATTTCGACCTGCTGAAACATTTCGGTCAGCGCCTGCCGGTGATCGTGATCGCCCGGCTGCTGGGCGTGCCCGAGGAGATGGGCGACGATCTGCTGCGCTGGTCCAATGCCATGGTGGGCATGTATCAGGCCGGGCTGACGCGGGCCAAGGAAGATGTGGCTGTGCAGGCCACCGAGGATTTCGTGGCCTTCATGCGCGGCTATATCGACCAGCGCCGCAATACCCCGCGCGATGATCTGATCTCGGCCTTGATCGCGGCCGAACAGGCGGGCGAGAAACTTTCTACCGATGAACTTATCACCACCTGCATCCTGCTGCTGAATGCCGGGCACGAGGCGACGGTGCACAGCTTTGGCAATGGTGTGAAGACGCTGCTGGAAACCGCCACGCCCCCGGCGGCGCTGGCCCCCGATGCCATCGAGGCCACGGTCGAGGAAATCCTGCGCTACGATCCGCCGCTGCATATCTTCACCCGCCATGTCTATGAGGATGTGGAGATCATGGGCACCACCCTGCCGAAAGGCAGCGAGGTGGCGCTGCTGCTGGGCGGGGCCAACCGCGATCCGGCAAGCTGGGATCAGCCGGACCGCTTTGATCCGGCCCGCCCGATAAAGCCCAATACCAGCTTTGGTGCGGGGGTGCACTTCTGCGTCGGCGCGCCGCTGGCCCGGCTGGAGCTGCAGATCGCGCTGCCCATCCTGTTCGCGCGCCTGCCGAAGCTGCGGCTGGCCGAACCCCCGGTTTATGGCAATGTGTACCATTTCCACGGGCTGGAACGGCTGATGGTGCGGGCAGACTGAGCCTGCCCCCTTCCTCTGCGCGCGAATACCCCCGGGGGTCGCCGATCGGGCGCCATGGGTTCAAGCCCGATCGGCGACGGGGGCATACAGCCCCCTGCCAAATTCGTTGTGGAACGAATTTGCAAATTTNNGAAAAGATTTGCAAATTTCTTGCAAGAAATTTGCGCTGGCGCGGCCTTACAGCGGCAGCGCCGTGGTGGATTTGATTTCTTCCATGCTCAGCAGCGCGGTCACATTATGGATCTTCACCTGGCCGATCAGCGCCTGATAGAAGGTGTCATAGGCCCGTGCATTCTTTACCCGGACCTTCAGGATATAGTCGATGTCGCCTGCCAGCCGGTGTGCCTCCAGCACCTCAGGCCTTTCGCGCAGGGTCTGCAGGAACTTGCGCTGCCAGTCGGCCTCGTGTTCGCTGGTGCGGATCAGCACGAAGAAACAGGCCTCCAGCCCCAGCGCCTCGGGGTCGAGGATGGCGGTTTCGCGGGTGATGACACCGGCCTCTTTCATCCGGCGGATGCGATTCCACACCGGGGTCTTGGAGGAGCCCACCTTGCGGGCGATCTCGTCCAGCGATTGCGAGGCATCTTCCTGCAGCAAGGCAAGGATTTTCCGGTCCATTTCATCCAGACGGGCCGACATTCCGATTTTCTCCGCTTTCCGGGAACCCTGTTCCATGCGGCGACACTATCGGAACAAATATCCTTATCTGCAAGGGCGTCTGGCGCGAAACCGGGAAAATATCCTATATTCATGTGCAGAAACGCTTGTCCCCGGAGGTTGTCCATGGCCCGCTTCACGCCGAAAGTCGTGACCGCAAACGCGCTGCTTGAAGGCGACGTGATCTATCTGACCGCCGATGACTGCTGGACCCGGCTGCACCACGAGGCCGAGCTGATCGAGGACGAGGCCCATGCCCAGCTGCGGCTGGTTCATGCCATGGCGCAGAANNGGCCGATGCCAAGGCAGGCCCCGACGGGCCGGAGCCGACCCATTTCCGCGAGGTGTTCCGCACCCGCGGCCCTTCGAACTATCCCCACGGCAAGCAAGCCGAACTGATCTGAGACGACGCGAGCCGGAGCCAGCACCATGTACAGCTACAATGATTTCGACGAGGCCTTTGTCCGCTCGCGCGTGGCGCAGTTTTCCCAGCAGGTGCACCGCCGGATCGACGGCAGCCTGACCGAGGAAGAATTCCGCCCGCTGCGGCTGATGAACGGGCTGTATCTGCAGCTGCACGCCTATATGCTGCG